>DUQI01000069.1 GCA_012837885.1 Fastidiosipila sp. | reverse complement strand
TGAAAGTGATTCGCGAGCTTCAGGATGAATTCGGCACGTCGATCATCTTTATCACGCACGATTTGGCGGTCGTGGCCGAACTCTGCGATCGGGTGCTCGTCATGTACGGCGGCCAGATCATGGAAGATGCGCCGATCGATGCCTTGTTTGAACGGCCGCTTCATCCTTACACCGTCGGCCTGATGGCCTCGATCCCGTCCATTGAGCAGGATCGTGAGACGAAACTGAAGCCGATTCCCGGCTCGCCGCCCGATATGTTGAACCCGCCGGCCGGCTGTCCTTTTGCGCCGCGCTGTTCGGAGATACGTCAGATCTGTCTCGACAGTCCGCCGCCGTTTGTCGAACTGGAAGAAAACCGCCATTCTCGGTGCTGGCTACTGACCAAAGAAGCAAAAGATCTCGATCATCCGTTTCGTGAGTATACGGATCGACTCTATAAGGAGGCGCCATGAAGAGCATGCTTGAAGTGCAAAATCTGACGAAACACTTCCACGTCGGCAAAGGCCGTGTCGTGCATGCCTGCGATGACGTCAGTTTTACTCTGGTCAAGGGGGCGACGCTCGGGTTGGTGGGTGAATCCGGCTGCGGCAAATCGACAGTCGCACGCACTGCGATACGCCTGTATGAACCGACGTCGGGGCGCATCATTTTAGACGGTACGGATATCACGAACATGGATCAAAAGACGCTGAAACCTCTGCGCAAGAAGATTCAGATGGTCTTTCAGGATCCCTACGCCTCGCTCAATGCGAGAATGACGGTGCGCGATATCATTGCCGAACCGCTCAGAGCGCATAAAGTGACGTCGAGCAAAAGCGAGACGGATGACCTGGTCAATGAGCTATTGAAGCAGGTCGGTCTCGGCAGTGAGCACGCGAGGCGCTATGCGCACGAGTTTTCCGGCGGCCAAAGGCAGCGGATCGGCATTGCCAGAGCGCTGATTCTGCAACCGGAGATCATCATCTGTGATGAGCCGATCTCCGCTCTCGACGTATCGATCCAGGCGCAGGTAGTCAATCTGTTGCGCGAGTTTCAACTTGAAAAACGCTTGACCTACCTGTTTATCGCTCACGACCTCTCGATGATCCGCTATGTCTCGGACCAAGTCGGCGTGATGTATCTCGGTAGGCTGGTCGAGCTCGCGAGCGTCGATCAGATTTACAAGGAACCGCTACATCCGTATACGAAAGGACTTCTGAGCAGTATCCCGATTCCGAATCCGACGGAGGCGAGGAAGCGCGTAAAAAGCGAGATCAGCGGGGATCTGCCGAGCCCGATCGCGCCGCCGCCCGGATGCCGCTTTCATACGCGTTGTCCATATAAGATGCCGATCTGCGAGGAAGTTTTGCCGCCTGAAAAAGATCAGGGCGACGGGCACATGGTGGCCTGTCATTTGTATTAGCCATTTATATACTTGAGGGTATAAATGAATAAAAAACGGAGGAATAGAACATGCGAAAAACATGGCAAATCACGGTACTTTTGCTGGTCGTACTCGCGCTAATCGCGGGTGTTCCGGCTTCTGCACGTGCCGAAGAATCACAGGAGTTGACATTCGTTTTGCATAACGAGCCGGATGGTATCGATCCGAACGTGACGAGCAACTCGTTTGCCAGTCCGTTTCTAGCGAACGCCTTTGAGGGGCTCGTGCGCACAAACCGCGACAATGAGCTGGAACCTGCACAGGCCGAGTCGTGGGAGATTTCAGAAGACGGACTGACCTATACATTCACCCTGCGTGAAGGATTGAAGTGGAGTGACGGTACTCCCTTGACCGCCGAAGACTAATGCTATTCGATGAAGCGAGTATTGACACCGGAGACGGCGGCACAGTATGTGACGATGGTCACCGGTTACATTGTGGGCGCCGATGCGCTTTACAACGGAGAAGAAGGGGAAGAGCTCGGCGTCAAAGCACTTGACGAGCGTACGCTCGAAATCAAGCTGATGGAGCCGGCACCTTACTTCCTCGATATTTTGTCGATGTGGGTCTTTATGCCGGTACAGGAAGCGACGATCGAAGCCAATGGTGACAAGTGGACTCTCAGTCCGGAAGCTTACGTCTGCAACGGCCCGTTCAAAATTACCGAAATGAATCTCGGTGAGTCCGTCGTCATGGTCAAAAACGATGAATACTGGGATGCGGAGAACGTAAAACTCGAGAAGGTCACATTCCGCTATATCAAGGAACAGGCGACTGCTCTCACAGCGTTCGAAACGGATGAGATCGACGGGTTCCGCGAAGTGCCTCTGGCCGACGTGCCGCGTCTGAAAGCCGAATCGGATGATTTCTACACATTGCCCGCTTACGGCACGACGTATTATCTCCTAAACAATGCGAAAGCGCCGTACGATGATGTCAATGTCAGAAAAGCGCTGAACCTTGCGCTCGACAGACAGTCCCTGATCGAAAACGTGCTGATGAGTGCCGATACCCCGGCGACCGGCTTGGTTGCACCGGGCTACGCGGTCAGCGGTGTCGATTATACGGAAGGCCGTTCCGATTACGACATTTCGACGACGGCAGATGTAGAAGCCGCAAAAGCGCTGCTGGCTGAAGCCGGATATCCGGACGGTGAAGGCTTCCCGACGATGCAGTTGTCCTACTACACGAATCCGCAGGTGAAAAAGATCGTCGAAGCGATGGCCCAGATGTGGACCGACAATCTCGGTATCGAGGTCGAGATCTCGACAGAAGAATGGGCGGTCTATTACACGAATGTTCAGGCCGGCAACTATGAAGTGGCCGCCATGGGCTGGGGTGCCGACTATCTGCATCCGATGACGTTCTTCCCCCTGTTTGTGACGGGAGAATCCTACAACAACACGTTCTACTCGAATGCCGACTACGACGCGAAAGTCGCCGAAGCGAAAAAAGAGATGGATCCGGAAACGGCCGTCACCTTGATGCGCGAAGCGGAAGATATCCTGATGGCAGACTACCCGGCCGTGTTCCTGTACTATAGAAACACGAACCTGATGATGAAGCCTTACGTCAAAGACTGGTATCTCACGCCGACGAATAATCTGGTCTTCAGGGAAGCATATATCGAACGTTAGACACGATTGCATAGTGCAGATAAGTCGAAGCGGCGGGGCAACCCGCCGTTTCGTTTTAAAACAAAGGAAGTACATAAAAGACACGAGTGATACGAAAGTCCGGTAGCGCTTCGAAAGCGCAAAAGACCACGTAGAATAAAGGCAATGTTGATAGCCGGATACAGCCGGCCATAGAGAAAGGATTAGAAACGAATGGATATATTCAGCATGTTGCAAAGCAAACTCG
>DUQI01000068.1 GCA_012837885.1 Fastidiosipila sp. | reverse complement strand
TAATCACGGACGATAAGGAAAACAAAAGAGCGCCGGATCGGTTTTCGATCCGGCGCTTTCACTTAAACAGCAAAATATTAAAAGAGCATCTTGCTTAAAAGAGCATCTTGCTTAAACGATCATTGTACGTTTTTAATTTCAGCTCACTCGCGATAGAACGCTTTTTCGCCGACCAGCTGGACGTCTTCCCATTCATCGATCACTTCGGAAGGCAAGACTTCCAGGGCGCGTAGCACGTGAGCGGCAAAATCGACCGGTGATGCGCCGTCGGCAGTGATGATGCCGCCGTCCGTTAAGGCTCTGGCCGTATCGTCAAATCCTTCTTTATTGTCGTAGGTCGAGCCGGGATGGGACGACATGTCACCGCCGGCGTTTCCGGTGTGTGCTACATCGTTCAAAAAGCCGTGCCAGGCGAGAAAATTCGCCGCGTCGCAGATGGCTGCCAGCGGTACTTTTTTCTGTCTCGCTTTTTCGATGAGCGGCACGACTTCCAGTGCTTCTTCTTTGCGCCAACTCATGCCGCCGATTAAGATCAGGGCGTCAAAAGACTCCGGTACCTCCGAAATAGAAAGATCCGGTGTGACCGTCAACTGTCCCATGCTCTTGATCGGCTCTTTTGTTAAAGAGACGACGGCCGATTTCCAGGCCGGTTCTTCGCCGTCTGTCGGCGGCGTGTTCAGCATCGGGAGCAGATGACCGGCTTCCCAGTCGGCGAAGTGGTCGAGCAAGACGACGAGTGCAAGTTTTGACATAGGTGTTTCCTCCTTCGAGTATCACTGTCCTGATTCATTATCTGCGAAATGAGAGCGGATGTCATACGTTTTATCCGTTGGTGCCTCTCGGCACGAGGCAAAAGAAATTTCCTTATTATTTTACCTAAAGTATATATAGGTGTGTGTGACGCGCCTATCATTATGCATCGCGAAGGTCGTACTTAGTTGGTTTGGTATGAATTGGCTCTTGCGGTATGTTTGTACACTATCTTGAGCTGGAGTTGTGTTCTGGATGGGGTTTATATTGAACATGCATGGCAAGAGAAGTGAAGTAGGAAAGACGGCGTCAGATAGCAAGCGTGGATTATGCTTACTGTTTGATGCCGCTTTTTATATGCGAAGTAAAAACCTTTCTTCTTTTCTTTTGTCTTAGGTCGTATTTGGTTCATTCGGAACAACAACAATCCTCAAGGAGGGAATATATGAAGAAAGTACTTGTGATCGTACTCGTTTTCCTGCTCGCACTGGCGGTCTCCTTACCGGGATCGGTGAACGCCGAGATGGAAATGGCGGAAGAACAGATACCGAATACGATGAACGTGATCATCGTCGCGTTGACTTTCGATATACCCGGCTATATCTTCGCCGAAGCGTTCCTCTCATTTATCGGGATCGGGATCGCCTCGCCGATGACCTCGCTCGGTGCCCTGGCGTCAGCCGGACAGATGAAGTTTCTCTTTTATCCTTATCAACTGTTGTTCCCGTCGTTGTTCATCGCCTTGATCATGCTGGCGTTCACCCTGATGGGAGATGGTCTTAGAGACGCGCTCGATCCGCGTCTCAGACAGTGAGGAGGCAATGAGATGACTGACCAACCGATCGTTTTGGATGTAAAAAATCTCGAGGTCTCCTTTCATACGTACGCCGGAGAAGTGCGCGCCGTACGCGGTATCGATTTTCAGGTAAAAGCCGGAGAGACGCTCGCCTTCGTCGGCGAGTCGGGCTGCGGCAAGACGGTCACGGCCAAAGCTGTGATGCGGCTTTTGAAGACGCCGCCGGCTGAGATCAAGGAGACGTCATCGATTCTCTTTTGCGGTGAGAACGTGCTGAACATGGACCGCAGACGCATTCGCACACTGAAAGGCTCCGATATCGGTATGATCTTCCAGGACGCGATGACGTCGTTGAACCCGACGATGACCTGCGGTAAGCAGATCGTCGAATCGCTGCGTATTCATACCGATTTGAGTCGAGCCGAGTGTAAAGCATTGGCGATCGAGATGCTTCGTGCCGTCGAGATTCCGAATCCGGAGCAGCGCTACCGGCAGTATCCGCATGAACTGTCGGGCGGCATGCGCCAGCGTGTCATGATCGCGATCGCGCTCGCCGCAAGTCCGAAGATCCTGATCGCCGATGAACCGACGACGGCGCTCGACGTGACGATTCAGGCGCAGATTCTGGCGCTTTTGGAAGCGCTGCAGTTGAAAGAGAAAGCGGCGATCATTCTGGTCACCCACGATCTCGGCGTCGTGGCCAGTTTTGCCGACCGGGTGCAGGTGATGTATGCCGGTAAGATTGTTGAGACGGGTACGGCCGATGAGATCTTCTATCAGCCGGAGCATCCTTATACGTGGGCGCTTTTACGCTCGATCCCGAGGCTCGACCGAGAAGATGAAAGTGAGCTTTATTCCCTGAAGGGTACGCCGCCCGACCTGATTTTGCCGCTCGTCGGGTGCCCATTCACCGATCGTTGTGACTATGCG
This sequence comes from Fastidiosipila sp., assembly GCA_012837885.1. GTDB lineage: Bacteria > Bacillota > Clostridia > Saccharofermentanales > DTU023 > DUPJ01. The sequence continues at coordinate 4,492 of DUQI01000068.1, read as the reverse complement.
ATGCAGATCTGTCGGGAAGAGATGCCGCCTCTGCACAGTTTCAGCGAGACGCACGGTTGCCATTGCTGGTTGAAACATCCGCTGGCACCGAACGTGTCGAGACCGGTATGAGTGAGGAGTGGAGCATGGAAACACCTTTGGTTGAAGTAAGAAATCTGAAACAGTATTTTCGTCTGAAGCGCGGGCAGATCGTGAAGGCGGTCGATGGCATCAGCTTTACGATCGAGGCGGGAAAGACGTTTGGCCTGGTCGGTGAGTCGGGCTGCGGCAAGACGACCTGCGGGCGGTCGATTCTAAAGATTTACGAGCCATCGGGCGGCGAGATCCTGTTTCGCGGTGAAAATATCAGAGGGTTCGGCAGACGTCGTCAGGCGATCTATCGGAAAGAAGCACAGATGATCTTTCAAGATCCGTATTCCTCACTTGATCATCGGATGACGATCGATGATATTGTCGCGGAAGGTCTGCACGTACACTTTCCCAAGATGACGAGAAAAGAAAGACGGGCACGGATTGAAGAATTACTTGAGGTGGTCGGTCTGACGCCGGAGTACGGCTCTAGATTTCCGCATGAACTGTCCGGCGGGCAGCGTCAGCGAATCGGTATTGCCAGGGCGCTCGCGGTCGAACCGGAGTTCATCGTGTGCGATGAGCCGATCTCGGCACTCGACGTCTCGATTCAGGCACAGATCGTGAATCTTTTGGAGAAATTGCAAAGAGAGCGCGATCTGACGTATCTATTCATTTCGCACGATCTGTCGATGGTCAAACATATCTCGGATACGATCGGCGTGATGTATCTCGGTTCTTTAGTCGAGGTATCGTCGAACAAATCGCTCTATAAACGGCCGCTTCATCCATACTCCCAGGCCCTGATCTCGGCGATCCCGATTCCCGATCCGGCGGCGAACAAGGAAGCGAAGCGGATTAAGATCGAAGGCGAGATCCCGTCGCCGATCAATACACCGCCCGGCTGTAAGTTCAGTTCGCGCTGCCGCTACCGCATGGATGTCTGCGAGACGATGCAGCCGCCGTTGACCGAGATCGAGGAGGGGCACTTCGTCGCCTGTTATCTCTATCACGATAAGGAAGGCGAGGTGTACGCCGATCCGGTGGTCGGATAAAAGATTTAGATCGTTTAGTGCTCATTTCTGTCATTAATGACAAGCAGTAGCTGGAAAGACTCTGTCTGTTTTGGCAACACTGGCGAATAATTATGAATTGTATTGACATGAATATGCAGACGGCTTACGATGCCAGCATTAACGAAAAAGGAGCTTAGTCCATGACCGCTAACACCCGCACAGGCTATTATTACTTTTTTAGCTTTCGCGCGCGTTCGTAGTCGTGGCTTCACGGGTACGGACGCGTTCGCGTTATACCCGTGAGAAAAAGGAAGTCTCACGGAATAGACCGGGAGGCTGATATAAAAGTAAAAGGCAATGCCGCCCGGTTTCCGAAAACCGGGCGGTTTTTTCGTTGCAGAGGAGGAACACTTTATGAAACAAAGATCTATGGCCGGCAGACACCACACCGGCAAGTTACGAATCGTAGCGCTGCTGCTGGCGCTCTTGATCGTCTCGATCGCGATCGCGTCCTGTAAGTCGGATGACAAGGTAACCACGGTCGGCATCCTGCAGCTCGTACAGCATGAGTCACTCGATGCGGCGCGGGAAGGATTCATCGAAGGGTTGAAATCAGCCGGTTACGAGGACGGCAAGAACATCAAGATCAATTATCAGAACGCTTCGGGCGATCAGGCGAACCTGAAGAGCATGGCGGAACGACTGGTCAGAGAGAGCGATCTTCTCTTAGCAATCACGACGCCGGCGGCTCAGACGGTCGTGAATCTCGAACCGAAGATTCCCGTCTTGTTCGCGGCCGTGACCGATCCGGTCGGCGCCGGTCTTGTCGAGACGATGGAAAAGCCCGGTAAGAATGTGACCGGTGCTTCCGATATGGCACCGCTCGATAAGCAGATCGAACTGCTCTTGTCGGTCAAGCCGATGGAGACGATCGGACTTTTATATAACTCCGGTGAAGCGAACTCGGTCGTGCAGATCGAGGAGGCGAAGCGACTGCTCGAAGCGGCCGGCAAGGACATTGTTGAGATGGCGGTGACGACGACGAACGATGTCGCTCAGATCACACAGAATCTGGTCGCCAGAGTCGATGGCGTCTACATACCGACCGACAACATGATCGCCAGTACGGCGGCGACGGTCGGCGAGATCTTGAAAGAAGCGAAAATTCCGTCGGTGCACGGTTCGGTCGAGCAGGTCGAAAACGGCGGCCTCTGCACGATCGGTATCAATTACAAGCATAACGGACAGCTGGCGGCTGAAAAGGCCGTGCAGATTTTGAAAGGCGGCAAGGCGTCCGAGATTGCGGTCAGTGTCGACACGGATACGACCCTGGTCGTCAATGAGGACATGGCAGCAGCACTCGGTATCGATCCGGCATCGATCAAGTTGCCGTGAGGTAGAGCATGCTCGATATTGTCAGTTCATCGTTATCTCAGGGACTACTCTGGTCGATCATGGCGATCGGCGTATATGTGACGTTTCGTCTGCTCCATATCGCGGATCTATCGGCCGAAGGGACTTTTCCTCTAGGTGGTGCCGTCGCCGCCTCGCTCTTGTCAGCGGGGTGGCCGGCACTCGCCGCGACCCTGATCGCCTGGATCGCCGGTATGCTGGGCGGTCTGGTCGGCGGTTTCCTGCATACGAAGATGAAGATCCCGGGGCTGTTCACCGGCATCCTGGTACTGACCGGCCTCTACTCGGTCAACCTGCATATTCTCGGCCGGCCGAATGTCACCTTGATCGATATCGATACGGTGATGCGCAGCGTAGGCCGTTTAGTCGGCGGTCGTCTCATTGCTTCCATGGTGGTCGGCGGCGTCGCCGTCGTCATCGTGACGGCGCTCTTTGTCTGGTTCTTTCAAACGGAAGTCGGACTGGCCCTGCGCGCCACCGGAAACAACGAGACGATGGCCGAAGCGAATGCGATTCCGGTCGACCGTATGAAGATGCTCGGTTACATGATCGGCAACGGCTTCATCGCACTCTCCGGCGCCCTGATCGCCCAGAATAACGGCTACGCCGATATCGGGATGGGCATCGGTACGATCGTCATCGGACTCGCCTCGATTATTGTCGGCGAGGTCCTGTTCGGACAAAGAGGATTTGTCATCTCGCTTCTCTCGATCGTCGTCGGCTCCATTGTCTACCGACTCGTGATCGATCTCGTGTTGCTGCTCGGTGTCGATCCGCAGGATATCAAGTTGTTTTCAGCGATCGTGCTGGCGATCATTTTGTGGTTGCCGCATCGCTTCGGTTCATTAAAAGGAAGGATAAGAACATGAATATAGGACTGGCTATTTCCGGCTTAAAAAAGACGTTTGAACAAGGCTACGCACTGGAAAAACGCGTACTCGACAATGTCGATCTGACGCTCCGACCGGGGGAATTTATCTCGATCATCGGAAGTAACGGTGCCGGCAAGACGACCCTGATCAACTGCATCGCCGGTGTAGTTTCCGTCGATGAGGGCACGATCCATCTGGACGGAGAAGACATCACACGTAGGAAAACGGAAGTGCGGGCGAAAGATGTAGCCAGAGTCTTCCAGGATCCGAAGCTCGGCACGGCCGGTCATCTGACGATCGAGGAGAATCTGGCGATTGCGGCAAGACGCGGCAGGAAGAATCTTCTGAGAAATGGTGTCAGCGAAGAAGACAGAGCCTGGTTTACGGAACGGCTCGCGTCTCTCGGTCTCGGCTTGGAGTCGAGACTGCAGGCGAAAGTCGATACGTTGTCCGGTGGTCAGCGGCAGATCCTGACACTCGTGATGGCGACGATGCGCCAACCGAAGCTGCTGTTACTCGATGAACATACGGCGGCGCTCGATCCGAAAGCCAGTCAGCTGGTCATGGATTTAACTGAAAAGATGGTCAAGGAGACGCATCAGACGACGATGATGATCACGCACAACATGGACAACGCGATCCGTTACGGCGATCGCTTGATCATGCTCCATGACGGCGGCATCGTGATTGATGTGAGCGGCGAGGCGAAGCGTAAGCTGACCGTCAATCAGTTGGTGGACCGCTTCCGTCATGTGGCAGGCGATGCCGTGATCTCGGATCGGACATTATTGGCTGGTGAAGTGGCGTTTGCCAAGAATTGATTAATAGACGGTCAACCTCTTTGGTGGATCCTCTGAGGACGATATGCCGGATTGAATGAGTTCGTGTTCTTTACGTGCATGTAAGTTCTTCATCTTTAATCGGCGGGACTAGATCCCGCCAATCTTTTCCTATTGTGGCGAAAATTTAAATAATCGCGTTACATTCTGTAATTTTGTTGTGCTGCTGCTTGTTATGCTTGAACATGTAAAATGTCCAATTTGGCGAAAGGTGGTACTGAATGGCAGAAAAGCTTCTAACCATGGAGAACATCAGCAAGAGTTTTCCGGGCGTGCACGCTCT
>DUQI01000067.1 GCA_012837885.1 Fastidiosipila sp. | reverse complement strand
TGACATGCTGCCTTATGTGGCGACGATTCTCGTCTTGATCGGGATGTCGATCCGCCAGAGCAAGGAATATGCTCAGCCGAAGAGTTCGGGACTGAACTATTTCCGGGAAGAACGTTAGCACGCTTCCAGCGAGTGGCTGACAGATTGAAAGAGGCAAAAGCACCGGATCATCCGGTGCTTTTGCTATTCAAACTCAATCTGTCTGCCACTCGCTGGAAGTGTGCTAACGCTCTTCCCGGAAATAGTTCAGTCCCGAACTCTTCGGCTGAGCATATTCCTTGCTCTGGCGGATCGACATCCCGATCAAGACGAGAATCGTCGCCACATAAGGCAGCATGTCATAGATCTGCTGCGGCACGCCGGGAATCGGCAGATAGAGTCGAAGCATCATCAAGCCACCGAAGATCAGGCCGCAGTAGAGTGCTCTGGCCGGACTCCAGGTAGCGAAGATGACGAGCGCGACAGCCAACCAACCGTACCCGCGGATCGTGTTATGCACCCAAATGCCGCCGGTCGTGACCATCGTCATGTACATACCGCCGATGCCGCAGATGCCGCCGCCGATGATCGTGGCGAGATACTTGTACAAGTTGACGTTGATACCTGCCGCGTCGGCCGTCGCCGGACTTTCACCGACGGATCGAAGGTTTAACCCTCTACGCGTGTGCTTTAAAAACAGATGCAACGCGATCGCCACGATGACCGCAAAATAGACGAGCCAGTTGTAGGAAAAGAACAGTCTGCCGATCACCGGTATTTTCGACAGCGGACCAAAGTTCAGGTTCGCAAAGGCGTCCTTCGTATGCGCCGTGACGGTGACAAAACCACCGGCTCTTTTACCGAGGAGCTCGCCGAAGAAGTTACCGAAACCGGTACCGAAGATTGCGAGCGTAAGGCCGGTCACGTTCTGGTTGGCGCGCAAGGTGACGGTCAAAAAAGCGTACATCAGGGCGCCGAAAGCACCGGCGACAAAGGAGATCAGCAAGGCGATCAGGGCAGCCGGCACGCCGCTCCAGTTAAACCACTGCTCGGCGAACCAGGCACCGGCCAGACCGGAGATCGCGCCCATGAACATCATGCCTTCGACACCGAGGTTCAGATTACCGCTCTTTTCCGTCAGAATCTCGCCGAGCGTACCGAGCAACACGGGTGTACCGGCGAGTACCGCCGCATTAATGAATTTAACGAAATTATCCATGGTACGCCCTCCCTCTGAATACGAGCTTGTAGTTGATGAAAAACTCCGAGCCGAGCATGAAGAACAAGATCAGGCCGGTTAAGAGCGCAGCCGCCGAGGCCGGAATTCCGTGACTTGTTTGGATGCTCTTCGCACCGCGATCGAGCATCGCGATGAAGAACGAGACGAAAACCATGGCGATCGAGTTCATCTTGGACAGCCAGGCGACCGTGATCGCCGTGTAGCCCATGCCGCCCGACGTTCCCTCACCCAGCGTGCCGTCGGCGCCGGCAGTCTGGATAAAACCGACGAGTCCGGCCAGAGCACCGGAGATGAACATCGTGCGGATGATCACCTTGCCGACGTTCATACCGGCATAACGCGCCGTATTGACCGATTCACCGACGACAGATACCTCGTAGCCGTGCTTCGTCTTTTTGACATAGATGAAGTACAAGATGACGAGGACCAAAGCGATGATCCACCCGATGTGTATCCCGTAGACGCGCGGCAATCTGGCATCCGGTGAAAACGTACGGATGATCGGGAAACTGGTGCGTTCTTTCTGCCACCCTTTCTGGTACTGAAGAAAGAGGATCAACTGCAAGGCGATGTAGTTCATCATCAAGGTGAAGAGCGTCTCGTTCGTGTCCCATTTCGCTTTGAACAATGCCGGAATCGCCGCGTAAAGTCCGGCGGCCAGCATCGCAGCCAGTCCCATCAAGATCAATTTCGGCAATTGCGGAATGTTCTGACCGTAGATCACGATCGCCGTCGAGGCGATCCCGCCGATCAGGATCTGCCCTTCCGCACCGATATTCCAAAAGCGCATGCGAAAGGCCATGGCCACCGCCATACCGGTGACCAGTAGCGGTACGGCCACCTTGATCGTCTCGTTGAAAGAGATGGCGCGACCAAACGTGCCCTGAACCATCGACACATACACGTCGAGCGGATTATGACCGAGGATAAAGATGAGGAGGGCACCGGTTAAAAGCGCACCGATGAGGGCGATAAAGTAGACGATCGCACGGTGCAAAAGAGACGCCGTCGGACGGCGTACCATCCTGACTAAAGGCCGTTTTATCTCACAACTTGCATAATCACTCATGCGCCAACCTCCTCTCGTTCCGCACCGGACATCAATAGCCCGATGTGCTCCTTCGTCGTCTTTCTCGGATCGACGATGCCGGTCACTTGCCCCTGACACAAGACGAGCAAACGGTCGGATATATCCATCAGGACATCGAGATCTTCGCCGACGAAGATCACGGCGACGCCTTTGTCTTTTTGTTCGTTCAACAAATGGTAGATCGTGAAAGAGGCGTTGATGTCGAGACCTCTGACTGGATAGGCGACCATCAGCATCTGAGGATTACTGATGATTTCGCGTCCGAGCAAGACCTTTTGCACGTTCCCGCCGGAGAGCTGCCGGATCGGTGTTTTGACACCGGGTGTCACGATCTCCAAGGCATCGATCAGTTGCTCGGCCGTCTTTTTCGCCGTCTTTCTGTCGACGAATGGTCCTTTGTTGTCGCGATAGTTTTTGAGCATCACGTTATCGACCATGTCGTGTGAAGCGACAAGTCCCATACCGAGCCGATCCTCCGGCACAAACGCGAGCGAGATCCCCTTGTTGATGATCGCCTCCGGCGTCTGGCCGACCAAGTTTTCGGCGACCCGCACGCCGTTGATTTCCGATTCAAACAGGATCGAGCCGCCGACCACAGGACAAAGTCCGGCGATCGCCTCGCATAACTCCTTTTGCCCGCTGCCGGAGATACCGGCGACGCCCAAAATCTCGCCGCCATAAGCATCGAACGAGACACGATCGAGGAGCTTTCGGCCGTCACTGCTGACCGCCGTCACCTGATTGACCTGCAACATCAGTTTTCGGTCATGCGCTTCCGGTCGGTCGATCGCCAGATCGACCTTGCGGCCGACCATCATCTCGGTCAGAATCTGCCGGTTCGCATCACTCGTTTTGATCGTGTCGATCTTTTTGCCCTTGCGCAGAATCGTCACCCGGTCGGAGACGGCGAGCACCTCGTTCAATTTATGCGTGATGATGATGATCGCCTTGTTGTCGGCCTTCATCGCACGCAAAATGGTGAACAGTTTTTCAGTCTCCTGCGGCGTCAAAACGGCCGTCGGTTCATCGAGGATCAGCATGTTCGCACCGCGATATAAGACCTTGATGATCTCAACCGTCTGCTTTTCTGAAACGGATAGCTCGTATATCTTGCTCTCCGGCTTAATGTCAAATCCATAGCGGGACGCGATATCACGAATCGTTTGATTCAGGCGCTTACGCTTCGTCTCCTCCGACGGCGGCAGACCGAGGACGATGTTTTCCGCCACGGTCAAGACATCGACCAGTTTAAAGTGCTGGTGGATCATGCCGATACCGAGTCCAAAGGCGTCTTTTGGCGAACAGATCGCCACATCCTGATCCATGATCTGGATCTCACCGCCGTCCGGGTAATAGATGCCGGATAGAATATTCATGAGCGTTGTCTTACCACTCCCGTTTTCGCCTAATAGCGCATGAATCTCCCCTTCTTTCAACTCGAAATCGACGTCTTGCAAGGCCTGAACCTTACCGAACGATTTCGAGATGTGACGCATGCGAATGGCCAGCTTGTCTTCTTTTGTCACAGATATGCCTCTACTTCCGATTTTGCCCGACACCTTTTAAAATGCCGGTTCCACCATGCACATGCAGAGGGGCGGTGGACCGGCGCGTCAAGCTGTTAGAAGGGAGCCGCCCGTGGCGGCTCCCGGAAAAACTAAAGTGTGTTTATTCGACGACGGTGATGCCTTCGAGAATGAACTCAAAGCTCGGGGCCGACTGTGGCTCAACAAAGGTAACCCCTTCTTCAACCACGATATTGCCTTCATTATCGTAGAGCGGACCGGTGAATACATCCCATTCGCCGGAGAGAATTTTCTCTCTTGCTTCTTCGATCGCTTCGGCTGTACCTTCGGCGATGATATCTTCGTTCAGCGCCGAGATATCGACGACCTTATCGGCCAGACCCTTGCTCCAGTCGAGTGCGATCGCTGTCGCTTCGACGCGGTGATTGACGGCATAGATCAGATACTGGGACCAATCCCACACGGCCGAGGTCAAAGACGCTTCGGGCGCCGCTTCGATCATGTCCGAGTTGTAGCCGACATGCCACACACCGTTTTGCTGCGCCGTCGTGGCCGGAGCCGTCGAGTCGCAGTGTTGGCCGATGACGTCGGCGCCGCGGTCGATCAGAGCCTGGGCGACCTGCGCTTCTTTCGTCGGATCGTTCCAGCTATTGGTGTACATGACGAGCATTTTGACGTCGGGATTGACGCTCTTCGCACCGAGGTAGAACGCGTCGAAACCGCTGATACATTCTGCGAACGGCATGGCCGTTACATAACCGAGCAGATTCGTTTCCGTCTTCAGACCGGCAGCGATACCGGACAGATAACGCGCCTGATAGATGGCACCAAAGTAGTTATGGACGTTCGGCAAATCAGTCGTCAGTGCCTGATAGCCTGTCGCGTGACAGAATTCGATGTCCGGATATTCGGCTGCGACTTCAAGTACAAAGTCTTCGAAACCGAAGCTGGTCGCGAAGATGATGTGACAGCCTTCTTCGGCGAGCTCACGCAGCGCCGTGGCACATTCCGCCGTCTCCGGCACGTTGAACTTGTTGATGATCTGGTCTTCATTCAGACCGAGCGTTTCCGCCATATGCTGTGTACCGAGGTCATGGTTGTAGGTGTAGCCCTGATCACTCGGGTCGGACACATGGACGAATCCGATCTTGATGTCTTCCAGTGCGACCGGATCCATATTGGTCGGCTCACCTTCCGGGATCTGGTTTGGTAGATATTCAATCACCGGTTCGGTCTCTTCGATCTCCATTTCCGCTTCCGTCTCTGATGCGGCGGCTACCGTGGCCGGTACAAAGGCCAGCAGCGATAACAGCAGCACCAAGCTCAGCATCATGGATAAGAATTTTCTCATATAATATTCCTCCTTATGTCGTCCGCGGCAACGTCACCGCGCTATGACGATTTTAACATAAGTTACAGGCTGTCGCTTGTGGGTTTTTACGATAAAACTTTATATATAACTGATATAACTAGCTATTTCACCAATGAATCCGCTTTTTGAGACGTGCTAAGTTCCCCTCCCTTTTGTCTCAAAAAGAAGGCGGTCGCCGCTACGTGCGCACCTAACAAAATCATCAGGGACGTTAGGTAGAGCCAGATCATCAAGACGATCACACCGCCGAGAGATCCGTACGTATTCGCATAGTTGGCGAAGCGGTTGACATAGAGCTGAAAGCCGTACGATACCAATAGCCAGCCGAGACCCGCGAACAGCCCGCCGACAAACGCGTAGCGAAACGGGATTCTTTTGCCTTTTGGGAAGTGGGGCAGCAAATGGTAAAACGAGGCGAGAGCCAGGACGACAAAGAGGATAGGAATCAGGTCGAATAAAATGAGCCAGATCGTCTCAAAGCCTGCGATATTGGCCGCGTACGGGGCGATCGCGTTAAACAGTACCTTACCGAATACCTGTGACGTCAAGGTTAATAAGATCAAGGCGACAAAGACGAGCGTAGAGAGAATAGCGAGACCGCGCGTGATAAAGAAATTGCGCTTCCCCGCATTGACATGAAACGCTTTCTCGGTCGCCACGATCAGGTGCCTCAGGCCGTTCGAGCCGGACCATAGGGCGAGTACGATCGACACCGAGAGCAAGGTTGCGCTGCGACTTTTCACGACGTCGAGTAGGATCGTGCGAATCAATTCACGCGCTCCGAACGGCAATACCTGCAAAATCTGTGCCAGTGTCTCTTCCTGGTTGAATGTCGTGAAACTGAGCACACTGAGCAAAAAGATAAGCAAGGGGAAAAAGGCGAACATGAGGTGATAGGCGAGCTGTGCTGCCTTCTGAAAAACGTCGGCTTTTCTGCAACTACTTATAAATTGATGTATATAGGCGCCGATTTTCGTCGACTTCACCTGCTCTTTTCGTAAATGGAAGGTGTTTTTTACGGTCACGAGCTTCTTTTTCATGCTATTTTCCCGTCATGATTAGAAGAATCTCCAAATCGGTTGACTTCATACCGTCTTTTGCCATGCGCCCGACATTCCTGATCGTCTCTTCCACGTCTTCCCCGACGATGCCGTCACCCGGTTGAAAGACATGATCCTGTTCGGCCATGCGTTTGGCCATAAAGGCGTTGTCGAGTGCGAGCGCGATCTTCGCCGCGCACGATGCCTTGGCTCCATCGCAGACGATGCCACCGGCCGTCCCGAGCGTATTGATGATCGTGCGCTCAACCTGCCCTCGATCCTGTCCATCGAGATAGGCAATCGCACCACCGGCCGCTGCGGCGGCACTGACGACACCGCAGAAGGCCGATAACTTCCCGATAAATCGCTTCTGGTGAATCGCCAGAAGATTCGAGACGAAAAGCGAACGCAACAGACGGTCGTGTGATGCCCCGGAGCGTTTCGCATATTCGATCACCGGAACCGACACCGTAATTCCCTGATTGCCGGACCCGGAATTGATCACGACCGGCAGATCACTGCCGTTCATCCTGGCGTCCGAGCCGGCGGCTGCGCGCGCCTTGGCCACCGTCACCGGGTCGTCACCGGCACTGAGCAAGGTGCGTCCGACTTCGACACCGTACGGCTGATTCAACCCTTCATCGGCGATCGCCTGGTTCAGCTCGATCTGACGTTCCAGCGTGTTCGAAAGATCTGGATGCTCGGAAAAATCGAGGGCATCAGCCGCCTGCAAAATATTGGCTACGGAGAGCGAAGACAAAAGCGACGTATCCTTGACCGCCGTCTGTTCGCGCGTTCGATCGAGAATCATCTCACCGTCAAAGCAGATCGAATTGTAGCGCGTATGGTCGTATTTAATCTCGACGTAGCTCTCATGCCCGGCGGCAAAAGCCACCGTGCGCACATACAAGTTCTCTTCGTTGTCGACCAGTTTGACCGACACATGTCCAGCCTTGACATACGCGATGGCACGTTCGACATCGGCCGGTGTGACGCTGCTTAATACCTGCAGGAGTTTAGCAGCATCTCCGGCCAGTGCTCCGAGCGCCGCGGCTATTTCTATCCCCTTTTGCCCGCCGGAGTTCGGCACCGTCACCGACTTGGCGTTCTTGATCATGTTGCCGGCCAGATAGAGCGTTAAGTGTTCCGGAGTCAGCCCCAGAATCTCGCGCGCTCTGGCCGCCGAAAGCGCGATCGCGATCGGTTCGGTGCACCCCTGAGCCGGAATCAGCTCACTGACGAGTATCTGTTTATATAGGTCGATCAGTTCATGCGTGTTGTCGACTACCATCACAAAACCTCCGGTCGGATTAAGGTCTGACCTCAAGTTAAATCACGTCCATTGTTGTGGACCAAAACATTACTAAATATGATAACAGAGGTTAGAAGACTGCCGACGTTTTTTGTCGTTGAGGGTGGTATAAAAGCAAAAAACAAGTCGCTTTCCTATGGATTCATGTTGAATAAAGATAAATTATGTTCAGCACACCGCCGGCCGTCAGACCGATCATCGAGAGCACATTTCTGCCCTGCGCCCGGAGTGCATGATTCAACACAAAAGAGGTGCCGAGTAGTGGCGCGCCGTACAAAATGATCGACGTATAGTCGGCTGCATAAGGCAGCGCCGTCTTTGTCGCACCGAACGCAAGGAGCATCGGTTCTAAGAACAGTTAACCGATCGCAAATATGAAGAGGGTCAACACGGTCACACCGAACAGCGCCGTCGCCAATACCTGATCGGCTTCCTTTTTTCTCTTGGCACCCAAGTGTCTGGAGATCAGGCTGCTGCCACCCATCGCAAACATAAAACCGGCCGCCTGAATGATCGTCATTAACGGCAGGGAAATGCCGACGGCCGCGCTGGCCGCCGTCGAGATCTGAGAGACGAAGAACGTATCGGCCATGTTGTAGATAGCAGTCGTCAACATGCCGATGACAGACGGCACGGCCAGGCGGCGAATGAGCGGGGCTACAGGCCCGTTCGTCATCCGCTCGCGAATGGCTATTTCGCCGCCGCGATCAGGACTCAACTACCTGCCTCCGCCATCGCCTGACTTAAATCAGCGAGATCGGAAAATACGCCGTCCGGCGTCACATCACTTGCCTCGAGCATCGCTTTGGTCGTCTCGCCACTCAGGACAAGCAATGCCGTCGCGCCGTTATCTTTGGCCACCTTCATGTCGGTATACAGGCGGTCACCGATAAATGCCATGTGCTTCGGTTCGATGCTTGTCAGATGCTGGATCGCTTCAACCGTCGCTGCGTACGGTTTACCGGTAATCAGAGGCGTGCGGCCTGTCGACTTCTCGATCAGGGCCAGCATCGCCCCGAGATCCGGGATAAATCCACCTTCGACCGGACAGTTCAGATCAGGATGCGTCGCATAAAATGGGACGCCTTCCCGCAAGAGATCACAAAAAGCGACGAGCTTGTCGTAGGTTAACGTCGTATCAAACGCCGCCACCGCAATCTTTGCCTGAGGCGATACCTCAATACCGGCCTCGACGCATGCCGCTTCGCAGGCCGGCGTACCGAGCAGATGGATCGCCTGATCGGGATGGTGCGCTTTTAGATAGTCGATCATCACCTCTGTCGAGGTCATCACCTGATGTTCATCAATAGAGATGCCGAGCCGTCCGAGCTTGGCCACGTAGTCTCTTTTATTGCGCGAAGAATTATTCGTAAAAAACAAAAACGGGATCTCTTTTTCTTTAAGAAAACCGATGAATTCGCCGGCACCCGGCAACAGTCTTTCACCGAGATACACCGTACCATCCATATCGAGTACAAACAATGTTATGTCACGCCAGTTGACCATATTCCCCTCACTCTTCTTTTCAAATGAGTATCAAACAATCGGCTCACCTCGTCAAACGATGCGCTATACTCAGATACCGGATCGGAACTAGCGATCCTGAAACGGTGGGTGTTGGTATGAAGAAGGTCGTCGTCATATCGGGGGGCTCGAGCGGCATCGGCAAAGCGACCGCCGAGCGTTTTGCCGCAGAGGGGCATATCGTCTATGAACTCAGTCGATCAGGAAAAGAACAAAACGGTATCTTCCATCTCGACTGTGATATCTGCAGTGAGGAAGCGATTGATCTGGCTCTCAAAGCGATCGGTGAGAAAGAAGGGCGCATCGACTGCCTCGTGGCCAACGCTGGGTTCGGCATCTCGGGACCTTTCACCGACACATCGGAAGCCAACCTAATCAGGCAGTACGATGTCAACGTATTTGGCGCGGCTCGCCTCGTCAAGGCAGCCTTCCCCTACCTGTTAAAAGCAAAAGACGCGCGTGTCCTATTTGTCTCCTCGGTCGCTGCGGACGTCGCGATTCCTTTTCAAACGCATTATTCCGCGACCAAGGCGTGCCTCAAGATGTTCGCACTCGCGCTCGATAATGAATGGAAACCGCACGGCATTCGCGCGCTCGCACTCCTCCCCGGTGACGTCAGTACACCCTTTACGGCCAACCGGATTAAACTGGTTGGCGACGAACGAGCCGACCGCTCGGTCGCCAGGATGGAAGCCGATGAGAAAAGCGGCGGCGGACCGGAGACTGTCGCCAACCGCATCTATCAGCTGCTCATAAAGAAGAAAAACCCCAAGGTCGTCTCCTCCCTCGGGGTAAAATATGTGCTTGTCCTGCTTTTATTTAAGCTATTGCCGATCCGGCTATCGAATTACATTATCGGCATGCTCTACAGCAAGTAAATACTGCGGAGCCATCAGCTGGTCGTACGGGATCGAGAACGTGTCCCACTCGGCGAGCGATCCGGTCTCATATCCTTTTAAGAACCATCTCGTCCGCTGCTCCGACGTACCATGGGTGAAACTGTCCGGTACGACGTAGCCCTGCGCCTGCTTTTGCAGTCGGTCGTCGCCGATCGCCGCCGTAGCGCGCATCGCTTCTTCCAGATCGCCTTCGGAAATGATCCCCTGCTTATAAGCGTCGTGTGCCCATACACCGGCCATGTAATCGGCCTGAAGTTCGAGCCTGACCGTCAAGCGGTTCATCTCGGTCTGGCTGACCCTGCCTCTTTGCTGTTCCATCTGTTGGGTGATACCGAGCAGATACTGAACGTGGTGCGCGACCTCATGTGCCAGGACATAGGCGATCGCAAAGTCACCGCCCGCCCGATACTTACCGGCCAGCTCGCGGAAAAATGACACGTCGATGTACACCTTTTGATCGGCCGGACAATAGAACGGTCCCGTCTGAGCCGTGCCCGTTCCACATGCCGAGTGCGTGCGACCGTCGTAAACGACTAGTGTCGTCGGTTTATACGTCCGCCCGTACTGCTTGAAGATCTCCGTCCAGGTGACTTCCGTCTCGGCCAGAACGACTTTTAGAAAATCGACAATCATGTCGTCGTTTGAAATGTCGACTTCCTCACCGACCGCCATGTTGTACGTCGGATTGGTCCGATTCCCGCTTTGCCCGAGCGTCGGTACGACGACACCGGAGTCGTCATTGGCCGGTCCGCCCGGTGCCTGTTCGGTCTGAGGTCCGCCAAACAGTCCACCGAGACAGTCACCGCCACCGAAAAGGAGCGCGAGCACTAAAATAATAATCAAGCCGATACCGCCGCCCATGCGACCACCCATCGGGAAATTGAAACCACCGCCGCCTCCGCTTCGCGGTGATCCACCGAACATGCCGCCGCCAGTATTTTGACCGCGGCGATCCTCCACGTTACTGCTTCTTCTTCTATCCTGCCAACGCATGATTACCTCTTTTCCAACGCGACAACTATCTCGCGTGATCCAAATTGGCTCCAAGCGACTTTCAGAGCCACGTCAATCGACGTACTTAATATGTCGTCTATTGTACGATTATTTCCTCATCATGTGCCACTTCCCGCCGGGAATCGCCCGCTTCTTCTCCCTCAGGTATAGCTTTTTCATTAATCTCGCCGTTTTTATCTTCATCGTCTGACTCAAGATCGACTCCTAGATCCTCGTCTTCTTCGTCGGCACGCAGCTTGACACAGCGTGTGTAACAGACAAACCAGCCGAGTCCGAGTAAGAGAAAAATGAGCGCCGGCAACAAGACGACAAAGGTGAACTCAAAAAAGGTGAAAGCCAGTGCGAACAGCACCGCCGCATACAAAAACGCGACGCTACCTGCGACCAGGAGCGGCACATGACTGATCAGGCTCGAGTAGACGAAGCGGCGATAGCGCAATAGCACGAGTAAGACGACGATCTGAATCAACGTCATAAAGAGCAAGAGCAGGCCGAAGAGCATGAAATAGAGCTGTCCCCAGCCGTGCGCCGCCGTCGCGTCGGCCGGCAGCGGACGGATGAAGCCACCGTACAGGTAATAGAGTGCTCCGCCCAGCATGATCACGATCAGGGCGATCGTCAGATAAAACAGCCAGCGAAAACAAGGCGCCGTGTAGACACGGAGCGAGCGCACGCTGATATAGCCCGCGTCGTCTTGCTTATTCACCGATCACTTTAATCAGGACACGTTTGGTCCGTTTGCCGTCGAATTCGTAATAGAAGATCTGCTCCCACGGACCGAAATCGAGTTGACCGTCCGTGATCGCGACGACCGTCTCACGCCCCATGACGGAGCGTTTCAGATGCGCATCTGCGTTGTCCTCGTAACCGTTGTGATCATATTGGTCGTACGGTTTTTCGGGCGCCAGTTTTTCGAGCCACCGTTCGAAATCCCTGTGCAGGCCGGCCTCATCGTCGTTAATGAATACGCTGGCCGTGATATGCATCGCATTGACCAGCACCAGACCGTGCTGCACACCGCTTTCTCGCACGACCTGTTCGACATCGGATGTGATGTTTTTTAACGCGCGCCTCGCAGGCAGCGCGAATTCAAGCACTTTCCTGTGATGTTTCATACGTTCCTCCTGCCGTTTATTCTACCATCGACGCCGTCTTACATATATAACTATCCGTTTACAACTCGATTGAAACGAGAGATCTTGCCGTTTCTCTTTTCCGGCAATTCGTCACGGTCGTTATCGTTCTTTTATCGAATGTAGTTTTCAAAAATGATCCATCTTCGTTATACTGATTTCGATCAATTTAGTTTGGTGTTCAGACCACATCTTTGCCGGACGCATTGTGGTCTGATCTGTATCACGCGTCCGGCGTGAAAGGTGTGTATATGTCGCTTGCGAAAAAGTTTATGAAGCAAAAGATGATGCGGCAGGTGTTGATCTCTTTGATCCCGGTCTCACTGATGTCGATCTATCTTTTCGGCTGGCGTATGCTCTTGCTCCTGGCGTTTGTCACGGTAGCGGGAGTGTTGTCTGAATACGGCGTGATGTATCTGATTCAGAAGGATAAGACAAAAGTCTCCGAAGCCGTATTCGTCTCGTGTTTACTCTATACGCTGACACTGCCGCCTTCGACCCCGATCTGGATCGCGGTCGTCGGCATCGTGTTTGCGATCGTGTTCGCCAAAGGAGCGTTCGGCGGATTTGGACAAAACATCTTCAATCCGGCGCTCGTCGCACGCTGTTTCGTCTATATCTCATTCCCGAATCAGCTGACGGTGAGCTGGACTGAAGCGTTCCAGGGGTTCCCCGGCGGCTTCGCCCATTTTGCGGGCGGCGCCGACCTCGCGACCTCGGCGACACCGATGATCATGTTGAATGACGGTGCGGAAGGCGTGCCGTCGGTCTGGAACATGTTCCTCGGTACGACATCCGGTTCACTCGGCGAAACATCTGCCCTCTTGATCCTGCTCGGTGCCGTCTATCTGCTCTATAAGAAGACGGCTTCCTGGAAGATCATGCTCGGCACCTTCCTGGGTGGCGGCGTCTTAGGGTCGATCCTCTATTTCGCCGGTGTCTATCCGGCCGATCCGCTGCAGTTCATCCTGTCCGGCGGCTTCTTGTTCGCCGCGGTCTTCATGGCGACCGACCCGATTACGGCCTCGCGCGATGAGACCGGCAAATTCATCTTCGGTGTCTTTGTCGGCCTCGTGGCAACGGTGATCAGGGTCTTCTCGTTGTTTACGGAGGGCATCATGTTCGCCGTCCTGATCGGCAACGCGTTTGCGCCGCTGATCGACCGCCACATCAAATCATTCCGCGCCTGGCGCAAGGCAAAGAGAGAGGAGGTGACAGCGTGAAACGCGGTTACACCTTTACCTTGGTATTCATGCTGATCGTGGCATTCGCTTTCGCCACCGTATTGGCGCTCGCCAATTTCTTCGCCCAACCGGCGATCGCTGCGAACCGGCAGGCAGCCGAGCAGCAGGCGCTGCTCTACGCCTTCGACATTCCGGTCGACACGAACGATCGGGCGGCAGTCGAAGCGACCGTCGAAAAATATGTCAAAGAGGTTGAGACACCCGATTTGACTTATTACGAGTATACGGACGATAGCGGCCAGGTCGCCGGCTACGCCGTACCGTATGCAGGCTCCGGGCTGTGGGGCGCGATCGAAGGCTATCTGGCCGTGACCCCTGACTTTGAAAAACTTCTCGGCATCGTCTTTACGTCACAAAACGAGACACCGGGACTCGGCGGCCGTATCGACGAAGAGTGGTTTAAAGATCAGTTCCGTGGCCAATCGATCACCTCGGCGGTCGATTACGGCGAAGGGATCGATGCGATCACCGGGGCCACCTCATCTTCGACGGCCGTGATCCGCATCGTCAACGACACGGTCGCAGATGAAATCAAAGCGTTGGAGGCAGTGTTGAATGGCTAAAGAATCGATTAAACAAATCTGGAACCGCATGGTCTTCGAGGACAACCAGGTTCTGCGCTCGATCCTCGGTATCTGTTCAGCGCTGGCGGTCACCTCGGTCATGTCGAACTCGCTCGTCATGGGCGTCGGTCTGACGTTCACCACGGCACTCTCGTCCTTCACCTTGTCGGCGATGCGAAACTACATCCCGCACAGAATCCGCATGATCGTGCAGACCCTCGTTATCGCGGCCTACGTCATCCTGGTCGACATCGTCTTGAAAGCGGCGTTGCCGGAGATCTCGAAACAGCTCGGTCCGTATGTCGGCTTGATCATCACAAACTGCATCATCATGGGCAGAGCGGAAGCATACGCGGCGCAGAACCCGCCGATACCGTCGTTCTTTGACGGACTGTTTGCCGGTCTCGGCTACACCTTGGTCTTGATGGCACTCTCCCTGATTCGTGAGATTCTGGGCTTCGGATCCGTCTTCGGATTCACGATTCTGCCCGAATCGTTCGTCCGCTGGACGATCATGGTGATGCCGCCGGCGGCATTCTTCCTAATCGGTGCTTTCATCTGGATTATGCAGGCACGGGCGATCAAGAAGGCTGAGAAATCTCAAGGAGGCGGTAAGTAATGGAATTTTCAACGATTTCTCCGATCGTGATCTTCTTTGCGTCGATCGCGACCTCGAACATGATACTCAACAACTTCCTCGGGATGTGCTCTTACATTGCGATCTCGAGCGAGTATAAAACGGCGACCGGTCTCGGCAAGGCCGTCACCTTGGTCATCGTCGTTACCAACGCGATCAACTGGGTGATCTATCACCTCGTCATCGTGCCATTGAAGATCGAGTACATGCAGTACATCATCTTTATCATGGTCATCGCCGCGACGGTGCAGATCATCGAGATGGCGATGGATCGCTTCGTGCCGGACCTGCACGTCAGCCTCGGCATCTTCCTCCCCCTGATCACGGTCAACTGCGCGATCCTCGGTTCCACCTTATTCATGGTGATCCGTCACTACGGTCTGTTGCAGGCGATCTTGTTCGGGATCGGCAGCGGTCTCGGCTGGTGGATGGCGATCTGTATGCTGGCGGCGATCCGCGAGCGTATGCAGCGTGCGAAGTTGCCTCCCGGTCTGGCCGGCGCAGGCATCACCTTCATTATCACGGGCATCATGGCATTGGCATTTGTCGGTTTCTCCGGCATATTCACGATTCAGTAAGAAGGGGACGGTATGCAGGAGGTATTACAGACAATAGGTAGTGTGACCGGAATTTCTCTGGTACTCGCCCTGATCATTACATTGGCCGACAAGTGGCTGAACGACTACGGTGAAGTCACGGTCGACATCAATAAAGGCGAAAGAAAATTCAAGACGGAAGGCGGACAGATGCTTCTGAACGCCCTCGCCGCGCAAAAGATTTTCATTCCTTCCGCCTGCGGCGGCAAGGCCACGTGCGGTCTTTGCAAAGTACAGGTGACAGACGGCGCCGGTCCTCTCTTACCGACCGAAGCGCCGTATCTGACGGCCAAAGAGCAGGAGACGCATTACCGTCTCTCGTGTCAGGTCAAACTGAAAAATGATATGGCCATCTTGATTCCGGAAGAACTCTTCAACATCAAAGAGTTCATCGGAACAGTGGAACAGCTCGATAATCTGACGCATGACATCAAACTGCTCAGAATCAAACTACCGGAAGGCGAGACGATCAAGTTCAAAGCCGGACAATTTGTCCAGCTCTACACGAAGCCGTACGGCAAGATTAAAGAGACGGTGTTCCGCGCTTATTCGATCGCCTCACCGCCTTCCGACAACACCCATGTTGACTTGATCATCAGGCTTGTCCCGGGCGGTATCGCGACCGGCTACGTGCACGAGGCTCTCAAAGTCGGTGACGAGATCAGAATCTCCGGTCCGTACGGCGACTTCTTCCTGAGAGGAGACGAAGGCATCAATGAACTCGTCATGATCGCCGGCGGCTCCGGCCTCGCCCCGATTCGCTCCCTACTCTACGATATCGCGGAGAAAGGACTCGATTACCGCATCCGTTTCTACTTCGGCGCCGTCGCCAAACGCGACTTGTACGCGGAAGAAGAGATGGCCAAGCTCGAGGCGGAGTATCCGAACTTCAAGTTCGTGCCGGCACTCTCCAGTCCGGCCGCAGAAGACGAGTGGGACGGTGATACGGGACGTATCACGGAGGTCGTCGACCGCTACGTGGAAAACGCCGACGGCAAAGAAGCGTATCTCTGCGGCAGCCCCGGTATGCTCGATGCCTGTATCAAGGTGTTGCACTCCAAAGGGTTTAAGGACGACGCCATCTTCTACGACAAGTTTTGAGGTGACAGTATGAAAGAGAATCCAACCGATAAAGATATTAGAAAAGACATGATGCCGGGACGCATCATCGCGGACGGCTACCTCGGAAACGATGAGCGCTCACTGGAGCAGATCGTCAATGAAGACCTCTCCGTCTTGTCTTCCCTCGGTGTCACAAAGGAACAACTGGCGGCGAAGATGCAGCACATCACCGATAAAGCGCTCGAAGGTTTCGGCGACCCGGTCGATGTCGACTCCCGCTATACGGCTCAGGTGCTCGAGTTCATGGGCTTTCTCGGCTGTCCGTACAAAGACGGCAAACGTCTGGCCAAGCGCAACACGTACGTCGCCGACAATGAGACGGGCGAGACGATGATCTGGTCCGACATGAATATCCACCTGATCAAGAATCACGGCTTCTTCGAAGGCAAAGGGGCACAGTACCGCCTCGATCCCAGAAGACTCGTATCGTTCCTGCAACTAGAGCAGGAGACGGAATAGATCTTTAAGAAAAAGAGCACTCAAAAAAATGGTTGTCTCGATAAAGAGGCAACCATTTTTTTGTTTGAAAACCGAAATAAACGGTAGATACTAGAAATAACTCGGATACAGGAAGATCGGCCAGATCATAGAGGCGATCAAGGCGACTGACTCGTAAAGACCTCTGGTCTTTGGAATACGGCGCGACATCAAGATCGATCCGGCGATAATAAACAAAAATGCCAGATTGAAGAAAACCTTATAACCGCTGCTATGCATGATCGCCGTGTAGGCGATCGCGGCAAAGTAAGACGCTATCGCCGACATGACAAGACGGTGATGCCATAAGGCACTTCTTTCATCGACCGGTCTGTCTTTTAAGAAAGGTCTCGGGGCAAAAAGCAACGTAAGCCCAAAACAAAGCGTCCCGAGCAGCATCAGTGCCATCACGGGAAGCGGAGCTTTATGGATAAAGAAATGGTAGATCAGGTTGCCCGCCATGAAGACCGAATAATTCAGCACCCCGATTTTCATCATCCAGGCTCTTGAATACTGCTGTGCGCCGAGTCCCAAAACGCCGTCACGGTCAAGATTGAATGCCGGGGACACCATCTGCAATGCGACCACGCCCATGGACAAAAAGAAGAACACCGCCATGCCGAACCAGAACATATCCACCTCTATAGAAACCACATATGCTTATACATTTTAAGTGCTTGACGCGTCGCCTGCCACTCGGGATAAAGCGTAGACAAATGCTCATAGAACGCACGTCCGTGATGTGGCACCTCGAGATGCGCGACCTCATGGGCAATCAGGTAGTCGGTAAAGTGTGCCGGTAGCAAGGCGAGATTGACATTCAAGGAGATCGTCCGCGACTCCGGTGCGCAGACGCCCCAGCGTGAGCGATACGTGCGAACACGCAATTGGGCGTCGATGCCCATTTCGGCCAAACGTTTTTTTGCGTATGCATGAAGCAGTTCGCTCAGGACATTACGGTACAAGACGAGGGCTTTTTCCGCCGCTGCCGCCTTCGTCTCCCAGATAAAGTGGCCTTCTCTGAAGCACATCTTCTCGGGACCGCTCTCGCGGGTCACGATATGCAGAGGATACAGCTCGCCGTGCCAAAAGAGCGTCGTCTTTTCATCCCATCTATCGGGCAGCCTGTCTTGCCGTTCACGCTCCGCGATCACTTTCGCAACGAACTGATCCTGTGACGAATAGAAACGAAGCATCGCTTCGAATGAGGCATGCCACGGTCCGGAGACGACGACTTCACCTTCACCATTCAGCCGCAGTCGCAGATTGACCATGCGCGGCTTTTTGATCAGGCGCACGACACGACCGCGATCGACGATACGTTTTTCTCTTACCAACGTCCTGACGCTCCGCCGCCGCCGGAAGATCCGCCGCCGAACGATCCGCCTGATGAACCGCTACTGCTGCCACCGCCGCTTCGTCCACCGAAGCCGCCGAAACCGCCGCCGTAGCCGCCACCGAAGCCGCCGCCACGTCCACCGTAAATGCCGCGTCGACTTCTCATCATCATGAAGAGTGCGAGTCCGATCAAGATTACGATACTCGGGTTGAAGCCATCCTCGGGAATCGGCGTCTCCTCGTAGCCGTCGGCCGAGAGCGTAATATCGTACTCCTTCGCCATATGCCCGGCGATCGCATTGAAGCCTTCGAGAATGCCGACGTCATAGGCATCTTCTTTAAAATAAGGGGTGATGACGTTTCGGATGATTCTTCCGGCCAGAGCGTCCGGGATGATCCCTTCGCTGCCGTACCCCGCTTCGATCCGCATTTCGCGATCGCGGTAGACGACCAGCAGCAATACGCCGTTATTCTTCTCACGGTCGCCGATCCCCCATTCGCGAAAAAGTGCGGTCGAATATGCTTCAATCGATTCGCCATTCAGACTGTTAATGACGACGACGGCAATCTCGGCACCGGACGGCGCGAGCTGACGGTTCACCGCCTCAATCGTCGCTTCTGTCTCGGCGCTGACGACACCGGCTTGATCGATAAGCTTCTTTGCGGTCGGATTAGCCGGGAAAGAAAAGGCGGACAGCAGTAACACAGCTGCCGCCATGATGATCATAAGTCCCGGGAGTCCGTATCTACGCATGATTAATCAAAGTTGACTGTCGGTGCCGTTTCAGCCCCGGGCGTCGCCTCAAATACCTGTACGGGCTCGAATCCCAGGAGACCGGCATACAGTCTGGCCGGAAGCGAGCGTATGCGCGCGTTGTAAGATGTCGCCGCCTGATTGTAATCACGGCGAGCCGTCGCCACTCTGTTTTCCGTACCGGAAAGCTCAGTCATCAGATCCTGAAAGAGTGCACTCGAGCGTAACTCCGGATATGCTTCTACCGCGACCGAGATCGCCGTATTCAGCTGCTGATTGGCCTGCTCATATTCTTCCGGTGTGTCGGCTTCGTCAAACCCGGCGCGCAGCCTGGTCAGTTCAGTCAGCACCTCGGCTTCATGGTCGGCAAACGCTTTGACCGATTCGACGAGATTCGGAATCAATTCGGCTCTTCGCTGATAGGTGACTTCAACGTTAGCCCACGAATTGGTGACACCTTCTCTCGCACGCACGAGCCCGTTGTAGGCTGTGAAGACCAAAACGACGAGCACAACAATAATGGCAATAAGAGCAATAAGTCCTTTTTTCATTCATTCCTCCATTGATCGAGGAGTCGATCCAGCCATATTATAACGTTCCTTACGCGGTCAAACGGTATCTTAGACGCTCGCCGGACAACGAAAAATATGGTCTTTACCGCTTTTACTTTAATCCGTCCCGCCTGCTTGCTATACTCGACAAGCAGACATTGAAGACAATCATGGAGAGGAGACTATGATATGCGCGCCTTGATTCAGAGAGTGTCACGTGCGAAGGTCACGGTTGAAGGACAAGAGACCGGAAAGATAGACGGAGGGTTTGTCATTTTACTCGGCGTCACCCACGACGATACGGAGGCGATCGCCGACCGCATGTGGCAGAAGATCTCACAGCTTCGAATCTTTCGTGACGATCAGGGAAAGACGAACATATCGTTACGAGATGTCGCCGGCCAGGTGTTGATTGTCTCCCAATTCACGCTATATGCCGATTTACGGAAAGGCAACCGGCCGAGCTTTATAAAAGCCGCCGATCCGGAAAAAGGCGAAGCGCTGTACGAGTATTTTGTCAATCTGGCCAGAGCCGAACTGGGTGACGTTGCCTGCGGCGTATTCGGTGCCGAGATGCAGATTGAACTCGTCAATGACGGGCCGTTTACGATCTGGCTCGACAGCGAGATCTGGGAGAAAAAGTGATGTCCAAGACGAAGCGGCATCTGCGTAACTCTGCCTATCTTGTGTTGGGCGCGTTACTCGGCGCATTCTCGATCAACTTGATCTATACGCCGCTCAAGCTGACGATGGGCGGAGTCTCCGGTGTCGCTTCGATTATCTTCCAACTGACCGGACAGGGCGAATTTTTACCGTTCGGTGTCCTGGTCATCTTGCTCAACATTCCGCTCTTGATCCTCGGCTGGTTCAAAGTCGGCCGCAGCTTTGTCGTAAAGAGTATTATCGGCACCATCGTCTACTCGCTGGCCATCGATCTGCTCGCCCCGCTGACCTCTGACTGGTTTGAAAAATATATCGATCTGCCGCTCGATAAAGGCTTCGCCGATCCCCTGATCTATTGTATCTTCGGCGGCATCATCTACGGCATCGCCGTCGGCCTGATCATCCGCGCCGGCTATACGACCGGCG
This sequence comes from Fastidiosipila sp., assembly GCA_012837885.1. Taxonomy (GTDB): domain Bacteria; phylum Bacillota; class Clostridia; order Saccharofermentanales; family DTU023; genus DUPJ01. The sequence continues at coordinate 4,633 of DUQI01000067.1, read as the reverse complement.
GCACCGATATTCTCGGCATCATCATTTTCCGAAAGCTCAGAGTGATCTCTATCGGTAAGATCCTCCTGATCATCGACCTGATCATCGTCTTGTCGACCGTCTACTTCTACCGCGAAAGTAAGGTCACCCTGGTGCTCTACTCACTAGTCGCCATGTATCTGACCTCACACGCGATGGATATCGCGATCGACGGCTTCAACAACAAACGTACCGTCTTTATCATCTCGGAAAAGAAGAAGGAGATCGCCGACTTCGTGCTCTTAACCCTCGAACGTGGTGCGACCGAAATCCACGCTACGGGAGCGCACAGCGGCCAGCCGCGGAACGTGCTGATGGTCGTTCTCGCCCACCGCCAGGTGCCGGTCTTGCAGGATTTCATCGAGCAGATCGACAAACAGGCGTTCATCGTCGTCTCCGACTCGAGAGAAGTGATGGGACTCGGCTTCGAGCGCGACATCGCGGAGTACCTGTAGACCCAAAATACCACTGCCGTGATGGACACAAAATGAGACAAAAGCGCGATCAGTAAAAACGCTGAATCGACTTATTGGTGGCACATTTCAGACTTTGGCGAAACTTTGTTCGACTTGTCTCAGTGTTAAAATTATGTTACAATGCCGAAAGCACGAGTTTGCAATATTTACGCAATCGAGGTGATACTTTTTGATAGCAAAAGCTGATCTGCTTTCCTGTAGGCAAGATCTCGAGGCTCATATCGGAGCCAAAGTACGACTCAAGTCAAATGGTGGTCGCAAACGCACGATAATTCACGAAGGGTTTTTAGACGCTTGTTCGTTAAATGTCTTTACCGTTCGTTGTCCGATAACCCCCTTTTATGATGAGTATGTCTCTTTCAGCTACGTCGATATGCTGACCAAGACCGTCGAGGTAACATTCGCCGACGAAGACGGCATGTATGAAACAGCGGAGTGCGCTTCATAAGAAACGATCAAACACCGGGATCGATCTTATCCCGGGCAAAAATCAATTTGACACTTGAAATCACTGGAATAAGAGAAGATGGTTACCATCTTCTCGATTCCGTGATGCAAAAAATCGCCCTGCACGATACGCTTCAAATCGAAATAATGAAACAAGCAAGAGACCATCAGGTTTTTTGTCAGACCCCCAACTGTCCGGAACATGATAAGAATATCGTCTACAAAGCGTTGACCGCCTGGTCCAAGGCGACCGGTTCAGAAAAAAAATACCGCGTCTCGATCGAAAAACGAATACCGATGCAAGCCGGTCTCGGTGGCGGTAGCAGCAACGCAGCCGCCGTCCTGCGATACTTGCAGGAAAAGGCCGGCGTATGCAAGGTGCCCCCGTTGCCAAATGAGCAACTTCTCGCACTGGCCACCGACATCGGCGCCGATGTCCCGTTTTGCCTCAGCGGCATCACGGCACGCTGTCAAGGCATCGGTGAGATCGTAAAACCACTCGAGCCGCTCCCTGAATTACCGGTCCTCATGCTACTCGGTGAAACACCGGTCAACACAAAAGCGGCTTTTAAAGCGATCGATGAGCGTAAAGACCAGGAAGAACAGACACCAATCGATCACTTAGAGATCGTGCAAAGCATCCGAAGAGGTGACATGTACCCCGGTCTCGCGAAGGCCAATGCGTTCCTATTTGACCGCAGCGATGCCGCCGATATGGAGGCATGGTTCAAAGATATTCCTTCTTTATACGCCGGATTATCCGGTAGTGGTCCGACCTATTTTTTGATCTTCAGTGATGAAAAGAGACGAGATGGAGGCGCGAAAAACCTTAAAGCGCATGTTCCGGCCGAACGCCTAGTCTACACGACGTTATCCAGCGACATTTAACAATTAAAAGAGAAACAAATGAAACGGGCGGGCACTTACTTTTCATTCAAGCTCGTTCACCCGCCCGTTTCCTCGAGGTGTACTTCCAATCAGTACGTCCTCCTTCCTATTTTGCCCTGTGGTCAAAGCACGGCTACCTACTCTTTGGCTTACGGGGAGATCCGAACTGATCTCAAGAACCGTTACCGAACTATCTGTTGCCGCTGTTGACAATATCTCTGCAAACGTCGCTGTTTCTGTTGGACCCTCTAATCGGTCTATTGTGGTTAGCCACCACGAGGCTTTCAGTGCGTTTACCGTTGTCAACGGCTTTTTCCTTCTCAGGACGTTCTCTCTTTTTTCATTGCCACCTTCTACTGTGCATGTCCGATGCTATAGGTGACATATGAGAACAACATCATGCTAGTACTCAACTGACAGTTTGTCAAGTGAGTGGTGCATTTTGATCCATTATGCCGACTAATTGCACATAATAGACGGTTGTTTACTCTTCAGAGACAGTCTCTTCCTGATCTGTTTCCTCAGCAAAATACGCAGCTTCGACCGGCGAATCGGCCGAGGCCTCGATCGTCTCAATCTCAAGATACGCTTCGGCTCTTTCCAGAATACGTACTTTAGCCGTCAGCGAGAGCTGTTCCAGAATTCTCAGAATTTTGCGTTTAATCTCAAGTGAAAGCACATCCTGCAAAGCTACACCACCGCTATCTTTCCCCGCGTACAAGGCGTCCTTCGCCTTCAGGGACGGATCCATGTCCGACGAGTGTGACATGATTAGATCGAGCGTCGTGTCGAAATAATCGGCCAAGCGGCGAGCCGTCTTGATATCGGGGAAATTCCTACCGCTTTCCCATTGACTCACCGATGTCTGTGTCACACCAAGAATATCAGCCAACTGCGACTGGGTCAGATGATTCTTCTTGCGCAAATAACGAATGTAGCTCATTAGAGACCTCCACGGTTTTACTAAAGTTGAAGTGTTTTGGTTAACTTAGCGGATTATAACATTGCCTTAATTCGCCTTCAAGTATAAATTAAGTGATACATTTAATAAATATCACGTGAATTACAGCATTTATATTGTATTACTATCCAATGAATACATGTATTCCAAGCTAAAAGGTATTTGAAAGATACGATCTGTAATTATACTTACCGGCACACAAAAGATGTTTGGCAATTCTAGATGTGCAGATCTTTTCTCGAGAATATACCAACGGCCGCTATAAAGAGAATAACAGAACCGAGAGCGAGCGCAAGTATACCCCACCAGGCGGACGAACTTTGTAAAATCAGATCGTCGGGAGCATAGAGTGAGAAGAAGGTCGCGTACTTGAAGTTTTTTGCCACCCCGCCGACATTCGCGAGCATCTTGATGATAAACATGACCGCCGGAATCCCGGAGCCGAACGCGATACTGTATTTCGTGTCGGAAAACAAGCAGGAGAAGAAAAACGCCAGCGCACCGATAAAAAGATGCAAGGCCAACAGACCGCCGTTCATGATAAGCAGCTTGCCGCGGTCGAGTTCGCCCGGGAAGTTCGATTCCGCGACCACCAGTTCCAATAACGTTATATAGACAACCAGGAAAATGATACCCGTCAGTAATGTGAACATCTGTGTTAACGCGATTTTACTTCTTTTGACCGGAGCGGCGACCAGGGAAGCCATCGACCCTTGTTCCACATAGCGGGCAATCAGGCGATTGGCCGTCATCATCGAAAAGACCATCGGAAAGACGATCAGGATAAAGCCGTAGAGATATGACGACATATAACCGAGCAACCCCTTCGTCCCGGCACGCAAGCCGACTGCCTCCATCAAACCGGGCATTAAATGGATAAAATTGTCGAGCGTGTCCTGCATCGCGGAATCGTACATCGAAATAATGATCACCACGTACAAAGTCGAGATCAGGCTGAAGATCAAAAGCGTCTTCCACGACTTCTTTAGTTCACGTCGATAAAGCGCGGCATTAATCACGAGGCACCTCCTCGTAGTAATCGAGAAAGATACGTTCCAAAGACTGTTTCGGTCTAACCGTCACTTGAAGACCGTTTTGCTGTCCGTCGAAGTCAGCAGCAAACCGGGCAGCACTCGCCTCATCTTCGAGTGTCACAGTATATGTTCGCGCGTGTTTTTCCTGAAGCGATGAAGCCAGATCGAGAGCGACCAGTCTTCCCTTCCTGATGATGCCTATGCGATGGCAGGTACGTTCAACCTCTTCAAACATGTGGCTCGACATCAGGACCGTCTTGCCATGCTTCTTCTCTTCATCGATCCATTCGATAAAACGGCTTTGCATCAAAGGGTCGAGACCGCTCGACGGCTCATCGAGAATCAAGATATTCGGGTTATGCATGAATGCCGCGACGATACCGAGCTTTTGCTTCGTCCCTTTACTCATCTTTTTAATCGGACTAGAGTCATCGAGCTCAAAACGCTCGGTCAGCTCCGCCTGCTTCGCGTTTCCTGTACCGCGGTATTTTGCGAGAAAGCGAAGATACTCTGCACCTGTCATATCGTGAAAGAACGCAATTTCGCCCGGAATATAACCGACAGCAGACTGGATCTTCACCCGGTCGTTCCAGCAATCGAAGCCATTGATCGTCACGCGCCCCTGTTTCGGCTTAATAAACCCCATCAGATGCCGGATCGTGGTCGTTTTACAGGCGCCGTTTGGTCCTAAAAAACCGAACGCTTCACCTGCCTGCACCTCAAAGCTGAGATCAAAGACGCCTCGGCCTCGACCGTAGTCCCTTGTCAGATTCTCTATCTCAATAACCGCCATAAGTACTCCATGTGAC
>DUQI01000066.1 GCA_012837885.1 Fastidiosipila sp. | reverse complement strand
TTCATTGCCGTGTTCGGCAAACCTTGTACGAAGATTACTCTCTGACATGAAAGCCGATGCCATTATGAGTCTTTTTAATACTTCTGATTTTCAGCGAAGAGACGGTTAACATATGGGTAGTAAGTCAATGCTCACCGTAAGCAAATTGCGAAATACTTCCAATTTTGCCACGATGTAATCTCGTTTCCGAAAGAAGCGAGATTATATCTTTATGCCGAGATACGCCTTAATCAAAAGCCGAGCGAAGCCTTTTATTGATCTCAATAAGTCGCTTTGCGGCATCACTGTCTTCGGGCCATTTGGAGACGCAGCGATCAAAGGTGAGTAGGCCGTTCGTCTCGTCTTCTACATCGGACAGTTGCGTGTAGACGGTTGCCGCGATTATGTGAGGTCTATGTGCGGCTAAGTGCTCGAGTAGATCGAGCACACCGTCCTGATAGGCCTGGAGCGTGTCGTACCTTCTATATCCGTATTCTATGGAACTGCTCGTATGGCCCGGTACGGCATAGCTGTAGCCGCCGAATTCGGAGAGTGCGTAGGGGCGGCCGCTTTTGTCTTTCTTTTGCCGGATCTTTTTAAAATACACATGCGGGCTTTTCAGATCGCCTGCTCCCTGATCGTGCCAGCCCGACGCATGATCGACCGGACGTGTCGGATCGAGTGCTTTAACGAGGGAGGCGATGCGCCTCGAATCAAATTGCCCCCATCCTTCGTTGAACGGCACCCAAAGGCAGATCGAGGGAACGGAGTAGAGCTGCTCGATCGTCCGCCGGCATTCCGTCTCGAATACGGCTCGCGATGCTTCGTCTTTGCGGCCGAAGCGGGCGTAGCGTTTCTCGTCATTTAAGTGAATGCCGAGAAAGGGTAAAAGACCGATGACAGAGAACCTATAAGGCCCGCCGCCGTTTACCATATCCTGCCAGACGAGCATGCCGAGCCGGTCGCAGTGGTAGTACCAACGCATCGGCTCGATCTTGATATGCTTTCGGATCATGTTGAAGCCGAGGTTTTTCATCGCCACGATGTCGTCGATCATGGCCTGGTCGGTCGCTGCCGTGTAATAGCCGTCGCTCCAATACCCCTGATCGAGTACACCGATATGGATGTACGGTTTACCGTTCAGGAAAAGCCGCGGTATACCGTTTTCATCGTGCCCGATGCCGTATGTCCTCATAGCAAAATACCCTTCGATCTCGTCGTCACCGACCGTCAATTTATATTCGTAGAGAGCCGGATTCTCCGGTGACCAGGGAACGAGAAGATCGAGTGCGCCGATCAAGGTGAGGGTGTCGGCGTTCGCATCTTTCGTCGTAATCGTACCGGCGTCGAGGTACATCGCTTCCGGGCCGGCTTCAAGACCGGCCGGGCAGTGCGTGATCTTGCCGTAGCCGGCCAGACCTTCCGCCGGGCCATTGAAGGTGAGGTCGAAGCGCACCTCTTGATTTTCCAGATCCGGCGTGATCTTCACTTGCTCAATGTGGCGTTCCGGTACGCCTTCCAGCCAGACCGTCTGCCAGATGCCGGCGGTCGGTGTGTACCAGATCTTGCCCCGCTTCGTCGTCTGTTTACCGTAGGCACCGTAGTCTTGTTCGCTCGGATCGGTGACAGCGACCGTCAAGAGGTTGTCGCCCGGTTTAATAAAGATCGTGATATCGAGGTGAAACGACCAGTAACCGCCTTCATGACTGCCTGCCAGCTTGTCGTTGACAAAAACCTTGCAGCGTTGATCGACGGCGCCGAAATGGAGCAAGATTCTGCCGCCGAACATGGGCCACAGATAGTCTGCTGTAAAGGATCTTTCATACCAGAGAACATCATCCGGCGTCACCGTTTTTCTAACACCGGACAGCAGTGTTTCCGGTGCATACGGCACGATAATGTCGCCGTCCCATTCCGGCTTGTTGCCTTCCAGACGTTCACCTGTCGGAAGTCCGCCCCGCCGCATGGCGTATGACCAGACGCCGTTTAAGGATTGCCACAGGTTGTCGGTTCGCTTCAGCTGCGGACGCGGATGCTCCGGCAGAGGACATGTGTTGTCCACCAGATCCGTGTATGGCGTCTTCAGAGGCGTCAGTGTCGTCATCGGTGTCTTTTTCTTTCTCATGTATCTTGTCTCGTGTGTGCTCATCTATCGGTGATGCAAGGCGTCATGGAGTTCGTTTGTTTTAATTTCTTTTTTTAGTCTTACTGTTATTTTTCGTTTTCCTTTTTCTCTTCCATTTTCTCTGCCTTTTCATTTTCCTTCTTCTTCATCTCATTCAATACGTAGAACGGCACGATGATGAAGAAGAGGGCGATCACGGCGGCGAGGAAGATATTCGGCGTCGGCACCTGCTTGACGACACCGAGGTCGACGTATGTCTCATTCGAGTTTTTGATCACGAGGGATCCGATAAACGGTCCGATGATCATCGGCAGCATGACGGCAAAGATCATGCGGACACCCTGAAAGCGTCCGGCCATTCCTTGCGGCAGGTAGTCCTGAATCAGGCCGTTGATCGCCGCCAATAGGACCATGAAGCCGCTCATCATGATCAGTCCCGCTATCGTGACGGCGACCAGGTCGCGGAGGAAATACATGCCGAGCAGACCGAACATCTGCACGTTGATCGCCTGTTTCGCGATTGTTTCTTTACCGAATTTATCGATAAGACGGCCGCCGATCACCGAGGCGATCGAGGCACCGATCAGGACGATGGCGAGTACCAGCGCATAGTTGTCGATCTTCAGGTAGTTTTGCATATAGATGATCAGATACGGCATGTAGATCTGGGTTGAGATCGAGAGGATCAAGAGCGCGAGGAGACTGAGATACAGTTTGGGATTGTCTTTTATGACTTGTTTTTCGAATCCGTATTTGATCTTTGGCCAAAGCGGCGTCTTCTCCGTCGTTATGACCGGTTCTTTCATCAGCGGAACGCTGATCAGGCCGGCGGCCAGTGTCGCGGCGCCGATGATGATAAAAAATGTATCCCAGCGTCCTTCCTGGGTCAGCGGATCGAGCGCACCGAAGACGATCAGCATGGAAAGGAGTGGCAGGACGGACAGTACACCCTGCACACGGCCGCGGTTTTGCGGCACGGTGACGTCCGTCACCCAGGCGTTAAAGGCGGCATCGTTCGCCGTTGAACCGAAGAAGGTCATGATACAGTCCATGACGATCACTAAGACGATAGCGAAGCGGACGGCGTTTAAGCCGGGAGCGATCCGCTCCAGGTGCTTCGGGTTGAGCCAGGCGAAGGCCATCGTCGATAATCCCCAGAGGAGATAACCGACGACGATGAAGATTTTCCTTTTCCGGATATGATCGGAGTACGCCCCCATGATCAAGGTCGTGAGCGTGGCGACGATTGCCGAGGCGGCGACCATCGCGGCGATGACGTCCGGATTCGTCGAGATCTCGTGGTAGACGAAGATGTTGAAATACATGTTCTCGATCGTCCATGCGATCTGCCCGAACAGACCGACGATCAGGACGACTGCCCAGTTTTTCGCGCCGAAGGCCACGGCGTTCGTCAATCGCTTATTCTCCATATATATCCTCTTTCAAATCATCTAAGATCGAGATTCTTGCTTTTACTTCTGTCTGCTGTCTATTGTGGCACAATCGTCTTGATTTGGACGCCATAAAATGAGTTCGGCGAACGCCTTTGATGTCTTGTTTACGTCGCTAATCAATTCTTTACACAAAAGCGCCGTAACTCACGTACAGACGGTTGTCAGCGCGCTTTTCGCGTGCTATACTGACCTTCCGCGAAAAACCCCGAAGGGGGTATTTTTGTGAGCATCAAAGAAAGGAGGACATTGGATGCCTACGTTCAACCAGTTGGTGAAGCAGGGACGATCCACGAAAGTCGACAAGAGTAAGTCGGCGGCGCTGCATATCGGCATGAATACGCTGAAGAAGCGCGAGACCGATTACCATTCGCCGCAAAAGCGCGGTGTGTGTACCGTCGTTAAAACGACGACACCGAAAAAACCGAATTCCGCTTTGCGTAAAGTCGCACGTGTTCGTCTCACGAACCAGTACGAGGTCACGGCGTATATTCCGGGCATCGGCCATAACCTGCAGGAGCATAGCGTGGTCCTGATCAGGGGCGGTCGTGTGAAGGATCTGCCGGGCGTTCGCTATCACATTGTGCGCGGTACGCTCGATACTGCCGGTGTGACGGGACGCATGCAGAGCCGGTCCAAATACGGAGCGAAGAGACCTAGAGCGGCCAAGAGATAAGCCGCGAACGATCGGTTGGACGGCATGTGCAGGCACATTGTCCTTCATCGCTGAGGGACATGTCCGTGCGGCATGACGCGGTTCTAATCGTGAGTACCTATGATTTCGGAAGGAAGCCTTCCGCATAATCATGAAAGGAGGGAAGGAAAGTGCCAAGAAAAGGCCATGTACCGAGAAAAGAGGTTCTGCCTGATCCTGTCTATCATGACATCCGAGTCGCAAAACTCGTGAACAATGTCATGCTGGACGGTAAGAAAGTCCTCGCACAGCGAATCGTCTACGGTGCGTTCGATACTATTCAGGAACGTATCAATCAAGATCCGCTAGAAGTGTTTAATAAAGCGCTCGAGAACGTGATGCCGATGCTGGAAGTTAAAGCCAGACGTGTCGGCGGTTCAAACTACCAGGTGCCGGTCGAAGTGCGTCCTGAGCGTCGTCAGACGCTGGGGCTCCGCTGGCTCGTCGAAGCGGCGAGAAAGAGAAGCGAACGCACGATGAAAGACCGCCTGGCCGGTGAACTGCTGGACGCCTTTAACCAGGCCGGTTCCGCGTTCAGACGTAAAGAAGAAATGCACCGTATGGCGGAAGCGAACCGCGCGTTCGCCCATTACCGCTGGTAACGGTCAACGAAGATAGAAGGAGTTCCCACATGTCCAGGGAGTTCTCGTTAGAGAAAACAAGAAATATAGGCATCATGGCCCATATCGATGCCGGTAAAACCACCACCACGGAGCGCGTGCTCTACTACACTGGACGCATCCATCGTCTCGGCGAAACCCATGAGGGCGGCGCAACGATGGACTGGATGGTGCAAGAGCAAGAGCGCGGTATCACGATTACGTCGGCCGCGACGACCGCTCAGTGGAAAAATCACCGGATCAATATCATCGATACGCCCGGTCACGTCGACTTTACGGTCGAAGTGGAGCGTTCGCTCCGCGTGCTGGACGGAGCGGTTACCTTGCTCTGTGCAAAAGGCGGCGTCGAACCGCAGACGGAAACAGTCTGGCGTCAGGCCGACAATTATCGCGTGCCGCGACTCGCCTACATCAACAAGATGGACATGACGGGAGCAGACTTTTTCCGCGTCGTCGACATGATGCACGACCGACTCGGCACGAACGCCGTGCCGATTCAACTGCCGATCGGATCGGAAGATTCCTTTACCGGTATTGTCGATCTGATGACGATGAAAGCGGAAATGTACGAGGATGAAGACCTTGGCGTCAACATCACGGAGAAAGAGATCCCGGCCGATATGGCCGAGATGGCGAAAGAGTGGCGAGCGAAGATGGTGGAAGCCATCTGTGAGACGGACGAGAATCTGGCAGAGAAATATCTGATGGAAGAACCGATTTCCGTCGAAGAGCTGAAACAGGGCTTACGTGCTGCCACGATCGCTACCGATATCACACCGGTCACCTGCGGATCGTCTTATAAGAACAAAGGGGTTCAGCTGATGCTGGACGCCGTCGTCGATTATATGCCGTCGCCTCTCGATATCCCCCCGATCACCGGTATCGTGCCGAAGTCGGGCGAGGAAGTCGAGCGCGTGGCATCGGACGACGCGCCGTTCTCGGCGCTCGCGTTCAAAATCGCGACCGATCCGTTCGTCGGTAAGCTCTGCTTCTTCCGCGTGTACAGCGGGACTCTGAAGACGGGGTCCTATGTGCTGAACGCGACCAAGGGGAAGAGAGAGCGTATCGGGCGCATCCTTCAGATGCACGCCAATGACCGCACCGAGCTCGCTCAAGTGTATTCCGGCGACATCGCTGCCGCCGTCGGTCTCAAAGAGACGGCGACAGGCGATACGCTCTGCACGGAGCAGGCCCCGGTTATCCTGGAGTCGATGGACTTTCCGGAACCGGTTATCTCGGTCGCGATCGAGCCGAAGTCGAAAGCCAGTCAGGACAAGATGATCCACGCGCTGGCCAAGCTGTCGGAAGAAGATCCGACGTTCCGCACGCACTCCGATGCCGAAACAGGTCAGACCCTGATCTCGGGTATGGGTGAGCTGCATCTCGACGTGATCGTCGACCGTTTGTTCCGTGAGTTCAAGGTCGAAGCGAATGTCGGACAACCGCAGGTCGCCTACCGCGAGACGATTAAGTCGGCTGCCAAGGGCGAAGGCAAATTCGTGCGTCAGTCGGGCGGTCACGGTCAGTACGGTCACTGTGTGATCGAGGTCGAGCCACTTCCTTCGGGTAGCGGCTACGAATTCGAAAACAAGATCGTCGGCGGCGTGATTCCGAAGGAATTCATCGCGCCTATCGACGCCGGCATCAAGGACGCCATGAACTCCGGTATCGTCTACGGCTATCCGGTCGTCGATGTGAAGGTGACGCTGCTCGACGGGTCGTACCATGAGGTCGACTCTTCGGAGCTGGCCTTCAAGATCGCCGGCTCGATGGCATTCAAGGACGCCTGCCGGAAAGCGAATCCGACCATCCTCGAACCGATGATGAAGGTGGACGTCATCGTACCTGAAGATTATCTGGGAGATGTGCTCGGTGACCTCTCGAGTCGCCGTGGCCAGATCCTCGGTATGGAACCTACAAGCAATGCGCAGGCGATCTCCGCTTACGTGCCTCTTTCGCAGATGTTCGGCTATGCCACGGCACTGCGTTCGAAAACTCAGGGAAGAGGCGTGTTCGTGATGCAGATCAGTCACTTTGAAGAAGTGCCGCAAAACCTGCGCGAGACGCTGTTGCACTAGGCCTCGAAAGCCGCATGCGGCTTGCCAAATGCCATGCGTCGTGTACAATATGAGTTGCGAAAAAAGCGCCATTCCAAGCATGGAACCATTTAGGAGGAAATAATTAATGGGTAAGGCAAAATTTGAAAGAACGAAACCCCACGTAAACGTCGGCACAATCGGCCACGTTGACCATGGTAAGACGACGCTGACCGCGGCGATCACCAAGGTTCTCGCTTTGGGTGGCACGGCCAGTTTTACCGATTACGCCAACATCGACAAAGCGCCAGAAGAAAGAGCCAGAGGTATCACGATCAACTCGTCGCACGTCGAGTATGAAACGGAGAACCGTCACTACGCGCACGTAGACTGCCCGGGCCACGCCGACTACATCAAAAACATGATTACCGGTGCCGCGCAGATGGACGGTGCGATCCTGGTCGTCTCCGCCGCTGATGGCCCGATGCCGCAGACCCGTGAGCATATCCTGCTCGCCCGTCAGGTCGGCGTGCCGTCGATCGTTGTATTCATGAACAAAGTCGACCAGGTCGACGACGAAGAGCTCCTCGAGCTGGTCGAGATGGAAATCAGAGACCTCTTGAACGAGTACGAGTTCCCGGGCGACGATACCCCGATCATCCGTGGTTCGGCCCTGCAGGCACTCGAATCCGAGAGCACCGATAAAGAGTCGCCGGAATATCAGCCGATCTTCGAGCTGATGGCCGCTGTTGACGAGTTCGTGCCGACACCGGCGCGCCCTGTTGACCAGCCGTTCGCCATGCCGGTTGAAGACGTCTTCACGATCACCGGCCGTGGTACGGTTGCTACCGGTCGTGTTGAGCGCGGCGTCGTCAAAGTCGGTGACCCCGTTGAAATCGTCGGTCTGCAAGACGAGCCCGGCACCTCCGTCGTTACCGGCGTTGAGATGTTCCGTAAGCTCCTCGACTCGGCTGAAGCCGGTGATAACGTCGGCGTTCTGCTGCGTGGTGTCCAGAGAAAAGACATCCAGCGCGGTCAGGTCGTTGCGAAACCCGGTTCGGTTAAAGCGCACACCAAGTTCACCGGTCAGGTCTACGTCCTGACGCACGCTGAAGGCGGCCGTCATAAGCCGTTCTTCGATGGCTACCGCCCGCAGTTCTACTTCCGTACAACGGACGTGACCGGCGTCGCGAAACTGCCTGAAGGCGTTGAAATGTGCATGCCGGGCGACCACGTGACCATCTCCGTCGAGCTGATCACGCCGATCGCCGTTGAGCAGGGTCTGAAATTCGCTATCCGCGAAGGCGGCAAAACCGTCGGTTCGGGTACCGTGTCCACGATCGTCGAGTAATTACAGACTAAACGTTGATAAAAGAGACTTCTTCGGAGGTCTCTTTTTCTTTACCTAGAGGTCAGCCGATCCACACGTGCCTTTTGAATTCGATGCCGTGTGCCTCGCAAAACGTCTCAAACGCGTCTGAGTCAAAATCGGCGGTAAAGGCGTCGATCAGGCGTGCTTTGTCGCTCTTCCCGGATGCCGGTAGAGCGTTCAACAGCAAGCTGAAGTCCTGTTTGCTCAACGTGTAGGTGACTTCGACGTCCATGCCGTCAAAGATATCGACCGTGTAGTCTTCATAACCGATGTCGACAAAGCCGTCGGAACGCGTTGAAAATTGCAGGCCGCTCGTTCTCATGGGTCCTCCTTACTGGGCGGCAGCGAGCTGTCGATCCGTTTGCCGGATCTCATGCGTGTGCCGCCGACGTTATGAAATTGTGTGTTTGGGAACGACTTCATTATACCTGAAATAGGTACTTAACGTTCGAAATGGTCGTTTTTTTGCCAGCGTGTTACGGCAATACGTGAAACGGAAGATCGACCGACAAACTGATACAATTGAATCGACCGGGAGACTTCCGGTGTTTTGTGTGCAAAGAATAGATGGGAGCTGAATTATCAATTTGAAATATGTTGATGCCGCTTTTCCGTTTGTGGTCGGAGAAGTTTCAATCTTAACCTGGTTCGGTGACGTTGCCTCACTGTTGCAAAATCTAAAAGTGGACCGCAAAGTGCTGGCCAAAGCGTTCCTCGGTTGGAAGCGCAAAAAAGGCCGTACCTGGCCGGTGATTCCTCTTAGAGGCGCCGTCTTGTTTCCCGGCACGACGATGTCTTTTGACATCGGACGGGAAGCGTCTTTGGGTGCCCTGGCAGATGCCGTGTCGAGTGACCGTGAGCTCTTTGTCACGGCGCAGATCGATGCTGCGATCGAAGATCCGGAAGCGTCCGATATGTATAAGATCGGCTGTCTGGCCAAGGTTAGACAGGTGATGGAACTGAGAGACGACAGCGACGTCGCGATCCAAAAGGTTTTGCTCGGCGGTATTCGGCGTGCCCGCATCGTCGATTTCAAAAAGAGCAATAAGCCGTACCATGAAGTCACACTCGAATTTCTGGACAGCAAGTCCATCGATAAAAAAGATCTCGAAAACAAAGCGGCTTATCGCTTGATGCTGAAGACATATGAACGTCTGGCGCATCTGTCGGCGCGTATTCCACCGGAGCGCATGATGCTTGTCGCACAGCGCGACGACTGGGGCAAGGCGGCTGACGAGATCGTCAGTACGACGTTTTTCCGGCTCGAACCGTGTCAGCTGACGCTCGAGACGATCGATGTCCGAGAACGTATTTTCAAGGTGATTGAAATCCTGCAGGAAGAACTGCAGATTCTCGAGTACGAACGTGCACTCGACATGAAAGTGCGCGGCAAAATCGATAAAAACCAGCACGAATATTATCTGAGAGAACAGTTGCGGGCGATCCAGGAAGAGCTCGGAGAACAAGACTCGCAGCTCTCCGATGAAGCGCAATTGATGGTCAAGCTCGAGGCGTCTTTGATGCCGGAAGAGACCAAGGCCAAAGTGAAAAAAGAGATCGAGCGGTTCGGCCGCATCGCACCGGGCAGTCCGGAGGCGACGGTGCAGAGAAACTGGCTCGAGACGCTTGTCGAACTGCCGTTCGGTAGAGTCGACAAAGAAAAACACAACCTGTCGCGCGCGAGGCGCATTCTGGCCAGAGACCACTACGGGTTGGATAAGGTGAAAGAGCGGATCATGGAGTATCTGGCGGTCAGGAAACTCGCGACCGATACGTCCGATGATGAGCTGAAAAGCCCGATCCTCTGTTTCGTCGGTCCGCCCGGTGTCGGTAAGACCTCGATCGCCAAATCGATCGCCGAGGCACTCGGCAGACGTTATATCCGTATGTCTCTGGGCGGTATCCGTGATGAAGCGGAGATCCGCGGCCACCGTCGCACGTATATCGGCGCGATGCCGGGTCGTATTATGCAGGGCATCCGCCAGGTCGATATCGACAACCCCCTGTTCTTACTCGATGAGATCGATAAGCTTGGTGCCGACTTCAGAGGCGATCCGTCTTCGGCATTGCTCGAAGTGCTCGATCCGGAACAGAACACGTCCTTCCGCGATCATTATCTTGAAGTGCCGTACGATCTGTCGCAGGTCCTGTTCATCATGACGGCGAACAATTACGATACGATCCCCGATCCGCTTTTGGACCGGATGGAAGTGATCGATGTCTCCGGTTATACGGAAGAAGAGAAGATCGAGATCGCCAGGCGCCATCTTTTGCCGAAGCAAATCAAGCGTCACGCCCTGAAAAAAGATCAGGTGAAGATCACACGTGCGGCGCTCGCCCGCCTTATCTCGTGGTACACGAGAGAAGCCGGTGTGAGACAACTGGAACGTGAACTGTCCCACCTTTGCCGCCGTGCAGCGATCGAGATCGCGGAGAAAGGTGCCGACGGACTCGATATCCGTCCAACGAATCTGGAAGATATTTTAGGTCCGAGAAAATTCACCTTCGATGTCGCCGACAAGCAGGATCGCGTCGGTATTGCGACGGGACTCGCCTGGACCTGGTCCGGCGGTGACACGCTGACGATCGAAGTCAATGTGATGCCGGGCGACGGCAAACTGGAACTGACCGGTCAG
The DNA here is from genome assembly GCA_012837885.1 of Fastidiosipila sp. Classification (GTDB taxonomy): domain Bacteria; phylum Bacillota; class Clostridia; order Saccharofermentanales; family DTU023; genus DUPJ01. Next base: position 692 of record DUQI01000066.1, on the reverse strand, counting down.
CTCGGCGATGTGATGAAGGAATCGGCCAGAGCGGCACTCACCTATATCAGGAGCCGCTCCGAATCGCTCGGTCTGAAACTCGAGGATACGACGAAGAAAGACATCCATATTCACGTGCCGGCCGGTGCCACGCCGAAAGACGGTCCGTCCGCAGGCATCACCCTGGCGACCGCGCTGGCCTCAGCGCTCACCGGTAGAGCCGTCAGACACGATATCGCGATGACCGGCGAGATTACGCTCAGAGGGCGGATTCTGCCGATCGGTGGGTTAAAAGAGAAGGCCGTGGCCGCCAACCGTGCCGGTATCGACACGATCCTGATTCCGAAAGAGAATATGAGAGACCTGGTCGATATCCCGGAATCCGTGAAGAAAAGAGTCAAGATCGTTCCAGTCGAGCACATGGATGAGGTCATCGCCGAAGCGCTGCTGCCGGCGGCAGACAGCGGGCAGAAACCGGCGCCCAAGCGCCGTAAGGAGTCGATGTAACATGCTATTTGAATTAGGTTACGACAAACGAACAGAGAGTGTTTCGATCCCGGATGAGCGCCTGCTTGGCGTTTTGGTGCCAAATGAGATCGAGGTCAGCGAATCGTCTGACACGCTCGTCCAGCAGGCGCTGGAAAACCCGATTGGCAGCGAACGCCTGCGTGCCATCGTCAAGCCGGGCGAAAAGGTCTGCATCATTACCTCGG
>DUQI01000010.1 GCA_012837885.1 Fastidiosipila sp. | reverse complement strand
AGAAACCGGCGCCCAAGCGCCGTAAGGAGTCGATGTAACATGCTACTAGAACTAGGTTACGACAAACGAACAGAGAGTGTTTCGATCCCGGATGAACGCCTGCTTGGCGTTTTGGTGCCAAATGAGATCGAAGTCAGCGAATCGTCTGACACCCTCGTCCAGCAAGCGCTGGAAAATCCGATCGGCAGCGACCGCCTGCGTGCCATCGTCAAGCCGGGCGAAAAGGTCTGCATCATTACCTCGGATGTGACGAGACCTCTGCCTTCTTCGAAGATTCTGCCCTTTGTTCTGGCTGAACTGAATGAGGCCGGTATTCCGGATGACGATATCTTCATCGTCTTTGCGCTCGGCGCACACCGTCCGCATACGAAAGACGAGATGATTCAACTCGTCGGTCAGGATGTCTTCGAGCGGGTCGCCTGCTACGATTCGACCCCGGACGATGTCGTGCACATGGGCGAGACGAAGAGCGGCACACCGATCGATATCACGAGGCGCGTGGCCGAAGCCGACCGCAGGATCGGGCTCGCCAATATCGAGTATCACTATTTCGCCGGCTACAGCGGCGGTGCCAAATGCATTATGCCGGGCGTCTCGACGCGCCAGGCGATCGCGGCGAACCACCGCTTCATGGTGCATCCGCAGGCCGTGACCGGTAATGTCGAAATGAATCCGGTCAGAGACGATCTGGAAGAGGCGATCTCCTACTGTCCGCTCGACTTTATCGTCAATGTCGTGCTCGATGAGAAAAAACGCATCGTGCACGCCGTGGCCGGTCACTTCATCAAGGCGCACCGCGCCGGATGTGAATTCCTCGATACGCTCTACATGAAACCGATTCAGGAGAAGGCCGATATCGTGATCGTCTCGCAGGGCGGTTATCCGAAAGACATCAATCTGTACCAGACGCAGAAGGCCCTCGACAATGCGAAGCACGCCGTCAAAGACGGCGGCATTATCATCGTCGTCGGTTCCTGTAAGGAAGGCATGGGCGAAGAGGTCTTTGCTACCTGGATGAAGGAAGCCACATCGCCGAAGGATCTGACCGATCGGATCAAGCGCGACTTTCAGCTCGGCGGCCATAAAGCGGCGGCCATCGCGCTTGTGCTCGACACGGCCGAGATCTATCTTGTCTCCGATATGCCGGCGGACGAGGTCCGTGAGATGTTCATGGAACCGTATGCGTCACTGCAAGAGGCGTTCGATGCGGCGACGGAGCATCTGCCTGAAGGACGTGTCCTGGTCATGCCGTACGGCGGCTCGACCTTACCGAGATATGTGGAAAGTGAGTAATACTATTCGTGTCAAAACTCGAATTTAAAGATTTAACGCTAGATGATATTCCTAAACTTCGCCCCTGGTTTTGCAATCCGCCGAGCCGGTTGTGCGATTTTACGATCGGCGGCACCTGGATGTGGCGCGATCTGTTTACGTATTCCTACGCCATCGTCGACGAGTGGCTGTTTCTGCGCATGGTCATCTTTGAAGATCTCGTCGCCTATTCGCTGCCGCTCGGACCGAACCGCGAAGCCGGTATCGATTATCTGATCGAGCATACGAAAGCGTCCGGCGAATCGCTCGTCTTCTCGATCGTGGGGAAAGGTGACCTGCCCTTAATCGAATCGGTGTTTCCGGCAGCCTTCATAAGGCCGGAGCGCGATTACTTCGATTATCTCTACGAGACGCAGGATCTGCTCGATCTGGTCGGTCGTCCGCATAAGTCGACAAGAAATCATATCTCGAAATTCTTACGCATGTATCAGGATTACGCCTTTGAGCGGATCGACGAGTCGAATCTGGCCGAAGCCAGAACGTTTATCGAGACGTATTTGAAAAACGTCGTACTCGAAAAAGATTACCCTTCGCTTCTGGAAGAGCGGATCAAGGTCCTGGAAGTGCTGGACAATCTGGAGCTGTACGGCATGTTCGGCGGCGTGTTGACGGTCTCGGGTGAGATCGTCGGCCTGTCACTCGGCGAGTTTTGCGGCGACACGCTGTTCGTCCATACGGAAAAAGCGTTGACCGATTTTGCCGGCGCCTACCAGATGCTGATGCATGAATTCCTGAAGTCGTTTGCGACCGATCCCGATATTGTCTACGTGAACCGCGAAGACGACAGTGGAGACGAGGGGCTCAGACGTTCGAAGATGTCTTACAATCCGATCCGCCTGATCGAAAAGTATACGGTCTTCACGGAAGGGGAGCCGGCCGGCGACGAAAAAGACTGCGTCTGATGTCCAAGGATCCGGTCTTCATTCGACTCGGAGAAACATGTATATCTTCATTTGTTTTGGATAGATTAGCCTGACGTCCTGCGATTTAACATGTTCGTCATAAGCACATTACACAATTGTGCTTTATAATGATGGGGCGGCGGTCGTTTTGATACGAGAATAAAACGCCGCAGGATGTGGAGGAAAATCACATGAAAAAAAGACGCATCAGTTTGATCATCGTCATGATCATGGTGCTTAGTCTGATCGGTTTTGTCGTCGCCTGCGACAACAAGACTGACCCGACAGGCACGACAGCACCACAGGGCGTCGGTACGGATCCGGCAGGTTCTGAGACAGAAGCACCGGCTGACCCGACCGACGATAAAACGCCGGATGGCCAGATCCAGGTAGGCATTGTGTTGCCGACCAAGGATGAGCCACGCTGGCTTCAGGATCAGGCACAGTTTGAGAAGATTTTGAGCAGTGCCGGATTCACCAACGAAACGCTGTTCAGCCAAGGCAAACCGGATGTCGAAAAGACGAACGTCGAATCGCTCGTTAATAAAGGCATCAAGGTCTTGATCATTTGTGCGCATGACGCCAAAGCCGCGGCCGCGACGGTCGCAGCGGCCAAGGCGGAAGGTGTGACGATCATCGCCTATGACCGCCTGATCACCGATACGGAAGCGGTCGACTACTATGTCACGTTCGACAGTGTTCAGGTCGGCAAGATGCAGGGACAGTACCTGGTCGACAATGCGGCCGGCGAAGGCCAACCGCTCTATCTCTATGCCGGTGCTGCGACCGACAACAATGCGTTCCTCTTCTTCGAGGGCGCCTGGTCCGTGCTGCAGCCGGCCATCGCGGAAGGCAAGTTCGTGATCGCCAACTCGGCCGAAGCGGAAGCGTTGAAAGACAAAGCGGAACTGACGAGAGAAGAGATCTCGAAGATCATCGGTCAGGTGACGACGGATTGGGACTTCAATGTCGCCAAGTCGAAAGCGGAAGCGAATCTGTCAGCCGCTGATGAAGAGATGAAAGGTGATGTGGCGATTTTGGCACCGAACGATGGCACCGCACGTTCGATCGCCGATACATTCGCCGGCGACGCCGATATCACAAGCTACATGATCACCGGTCAGGACAGTGAGAAAGCGTCGGTCCAATACATCATCGACGGCAAACAGTCGATGACCGTGTTCAAAGACACGAGAACACTGGCAGCCGACTCCGTCGCTATGGCGGTCGACATCCTGGGCGATAAAACGCCCGCGACAGACGCCGAGTATGACAATGGCGTGAAACAGGTTCCGTCGAAACAGTCGCCGATCGTCGCCGTGACGAAAGACAACGTCAAAGAAGCGTTGATCGATTCGGAATACTACGTGGCCGGAGACTTTACGGGACTCGACTAAAGAGGCGGGCATAATGCCGCTTCGCTGAAGCATAAACGATGAGTCGACAGGCCGGCGTCAGGTGACGTCGGCCTGTTCATAAAGGAGACGTGTGTGGCGGAAGACTTTATCCTTGAAATGAAAAATATCGTCAAGTCATTTCCCGGAGTGAGAGCGCTCAAGGGAGTCAGTTTTGACGTTAGACGAGGCGAGATCCACTGTCTGGTCGGAGAGAACGGCGCCGGTAAATCGACCTTGATGAAGGTGTTGTCCGGTGTGCATCCGCACGGTACGTATGACGGCGAGATTGTGATGAACGGCGAGACGCAGGTCTTTCGCAATATCGCCGACAGTGAAGCAAAAGGCATCGCGATTATCTATCAGGAACTCGCGCTCGTGCCGGAGATGTCGATCTACGAGAATATCTTTCTCGGGCATGAGCTGATGCACGGACGCACGATCGACTGGAATGAGACGATTGAACGAAGTCGGGCGCTTTTATCTCAGGTCGGACTCGCCATCGATCCGTCGCTCAAGGTCGGTACGCTCGGTATCGGCACGCAGCAGCTGATCGAAGTTGCCAAAGCGCTCTCCAAAGACGTTAATCTCCTGATCTACGACGAGCCGACGGCGGCTTTGAACGACAGGGACAGTGCCCATTTATTAAACCTGATGCGCGGTTTGAAGGATCAGGGTGTGACCTGCATCATGATCTCGCACAAACTGCATGAGGTGATCAGTATCGCCGATCGGGTAACCGTCTTACGTGACGGTGAGACGATCACGACGATTGACCGCGATTCGGGAGATATCAACGAACCGTACATTATCCGGCATATGGTCGGTCGCGAGCTGGTCGACAACTATCCGGCCAGAGTTCCGGTCAAGTCGGATGAAGTATTGTTGGAAGTCCGCAATTGGAACGTGCACGATCCGCGGAGCGGACGTCACATCTTGCAAGACATCAATTTTCATGTCAATAAAGGGGAGATCGTCGGCATCCAGGGCTTGATGGGTGCCGGACGTACCGAGCTCGCCTTGAGTCTGTTTGGTAATGTACCGCATTACCGGATCACCTCGGGCGAGGTCTATTTCGAAGGCAAAAAACAATCCTGGACGACGCCGAGAAAAGCACTCGACCGCGGTATCGCCTATGTGTCGGAAGACAGGAAGCGAAACGGCCTGATTCTGATTCAGGATGTACGGTTCAATATCACGATCGCCAATCTGCAGGCGTTGCTCGAAGGGCTCGTGATCGATAAGAACAAGGAGATCGTCGTCGCCAACGAGTATAAGGATTCGATCAATATCAGGACGCCGTCGATCGAACAGACGGTGATGAATCTGTCGGGTGGCAATCAACAGAAGGTGCAGATCGCGAAGAGTCTGTTCAGCAGGCCGCGCCTTCTGATCCTGGATGAACCGACGCGCGGCATCGACGTAGGCGCGAAGTTTGAGATCTATTCTCTGATGGTGCGCCTGATCGAAGAAGGCATGAGTATTCTCATGATATCGTCGGAACTGCCGGAGATACTCGGCATGAGTGACCGCGTGTACGTGCTGGCGGCCGGACGAATCACCGGCGAGTTGAGCCGCGAGGAAGCGACGCAGGAGCGTGTGATGGAGCTGGCGCTCAAGGAAACGAAGAGGGATGCGTAATGGATATAGGTGACGGTAAAAAAGACAAAGTGATGCGGCTGAAGACGGTCGGCAGCGTACGCCAAAAAGTGTTGGCGGTCGTGCGAAACTACATGATGTATTTCGCCTTGGTGGCGATCATGTTGTTTTTCACCCAGCGCACGAACGGCCGTTTCTTCCAGGCCAAGAATATTAGTGACCTGTTCAACCAATCGGCCTATGTCGGTGTGCTGGCGATCGGCATGACCTTGATCTTGATCCTGCGCCATATCGATCTGTCGGTCGGTTATGTCGCCGGGTTCTCGGGCGCGATCGCCGCGATCTTGCTGGCCAACGGCATGAACGTCATTTTAGCCATTTTTCTCGTCCTGCTTCTCGGGCTCGCGATCGGTATGTATCAGGGGCTCGTCGTGACGAGAATCGGTGTGCCGGCGTTTGTCGTCACTCTGGCCGGCATGTTTATCTTTCGCGGACTACTCGCTTTGTCGCTGCAAAAGACAGGCACGATCATTATCTCGAATCCGATCTTCATCAGTCTTTGTCAGGGATTTTTGCCGGACATTCCCGGCCACGGTCTCGGCTTTCATCTGGTGACCATGATTCTGGCACTGATACTCGTCGTCTGGTTTGCTGTGAGCCGCATCCGCTCACGGCGAAAGAGCATCGCATATAGATTTCAGGTCAGTCATCCCTTGACGTTCGTCTTTCAACTGCTCGTCGTGTCGGCCGTGATTCTCTATATTTTCTACATGCTGGCGAGCTTCAACGGTCTGCCGTGGTCGGCCGTAATCGTCGCGATCGTCTTGTTTATCTACCACTTCGTGTTGAACAACACGCGTATCGGTCGCTATATCTACGCGATCGGCGGCAGTACACAGGCGGCCGAACTGGCCGGCATCAACGTCAAACTCGTGACCTCAATCGCGTTTGCCTCGATGGGCTTTTTGGCTGCTCTCGCGGGCATGCTCTACGCCTCTCGTTTGTCCTCGGCGACGCCACAGGCAGGGGTCGGTTTTGAACTAGACGCGATCGCCTCCGGCTACATCGGCGGTGTCGCGGTGAGCGGCGGTATTGGTAAGGTGACGAATACGATCGTCGGTACCTTGGTGATCATGTCACTGACGAACGGCATGAATCTGCTCGGGATCGATATCTCGTTGCAGTACATCGTCAAGGGATTGATCTTCATCATCGCGGTAGCCTTCGATGTGCGGACGAGGCTTCGCCGCTAACGGTTAATCCTGGCGGCGGAAGAACTGGACGTTCGCCAGTACGGCACTGCCCATGATGAATAAGACGCCGAGCGTGATCCACACGTTGATCGGCTCGCCGAGCAAGAGGACGCCGAGGATAAAGGCGATCATCAGCTCGGCGGTCGATTTGACGCCGGCGCGCGCCGCGCCGAGCAGCTTGACGCCGACTCTGAAAGCGGCGAGGCCGAGCATCGGATTCAAAAGCGTAAACAAGAGAAGGTACCAGAATGATGCGGCCGAATTGATCGGCCGCTGGTAGTTCAAGACGACATTGTAGATTAGGGTGTAGACCAGGATGCTCGCATTCAGATAGAAGGCGAGTGTATAGGGATGCTTCGTTTCGAACTTGATGTTTTCCACGAGTACGATATAGACGGCGATAAAGAAGCCGGAGAGCAAGGCGAGGAAAAAGCCGTATGCTTCAGCGGCCGAGATGCTGAAGGCGAGAACCGCGATGCCGAGCAAGATGAGCAAGACCGCGGTGCGCCGATTTTTCGTCAATGGAATTTTTAAAAAGTAACTGGATAAAAGGAACACGAACATCACCGAGGTGTAGTGCAGTGCCGTGGTGCGTCCGATATCGAGTCTGGCGAGCGCTGCACCGAGAAGCAAAAGACCGATCGCACCGGCTAATCCGACGTAGAGGAAACGCACGATGTCGTTTCGCGAGACGCGCAGCGAAAAGCGACCGGCAACCGCCAGAAGTGCGATCATGATCATCGAGAAGAAGAGTCGGTAACTGAGCGTACTGCTCGTCGGTTGACCGTAGGCGAACTGCACCTTGATCAAGATGGGGGTCGCTCCGTAGCAGATAGCGGAGATGGCGGTAAAAAGGGTACCGGTTCGGTGACTCGGTGTCCCGCTGACTTTTACTTTCGTTTGAATCTGTTGCGTCGGTTCCAGCGAGATATGCCTGCCCTCCATATGTCGCGTTCAGTTCGATACTCTCATTATTGCCAAAGCGAGGGCGCGATGCAACTTACCCGGAATGTGTCACATTTGCCTTCTACCATGTTTTTAATTGCGACCTGACGTCATGCTGACAATATCGCTAAGTCGAAAATTTCACATTGTAACGCATCTGTAATATAACTAAGAGCCTAAACACTATATGTAGTGGTATGATCGTGGAAGTCATCCTAAATGTAGGGTTTGACTTGTAGAGGAGAGAACCAATATGGCAACACTAAAAGATCATATCCGCCGCTATTACACGCGTGAACTCGAAGAAAACCCCGACAAAACCGTCTTCGATCTCTTCGAGTGGGATCTGCGCGACGTCAAGTTGAGCGACCATAAAACAGGGCGTGTGTTGGCAGATTTTTCCAATCTCGAGTTTCCCGCGCATTATTCTCAGAGCGCATCCGACATTATCGCTTCCAAATATTTCCGAAAAGCCGGCGTCAATACGCCGGAAGGCCACGAGACGTCGATGCGTCAGGTGGCGGACCGCATGGTGTCTTTCTGGGTCAAATCACTGGTCGATGAGAAGATGATCGATGCCGGTGAGGAGGCGACGATTCTCTACGACGAGCTCGTGTACTGTCTGTTGAATCAGATGTTCGCGCCGAATTCACCGCAGTGGTTTAACACGGGACTTAAGTTGAAGTACGGGATCACCGGTGGACACAGTGAACTCTATTACTTCAACGAGGAGACCGGCAAGGTCGAAGTATCGGAAGACGATTATACAAGAACGCAGGCGTCGGCCTGTTTTATCTTGTCGATCGAAGACAAACTGCTCGGACCGCATTCGATCTCGGAAGGCTACGTCACGGAGACGAAACTGTTTAAGGGCGGTTCCGGCACCGGCACGAATTTCTCCGCGATCAGGGCCGAGGGCGAGCGTCTTTCCGGTGGCGGCCAGTCGTCCGGATTAATGAGCTTTCTCAAAGGTCTCGATCGTAACGCCGGCGCGATCAAGTCGGGCGGTACGACCCGCCGGGCAGCGAAGATGGTCAGTCTCGACATGGATCACCCCGAGATTGAAAAATTTATCACCTGGAAGGCCGTTGAAGAAGACAAAGTGATGGCGCTCGCCAAGATGGGCTATGACGCCGACATCGACGGTGAAGCGTATAACACGGTCTCGGGACAAAACTCGAATAACTCCGTCCGGATCAAGGACGAGTTTATGAAGAAGGTCGATGCGCTCGACCGTAATCCGGATGCGACCTATATGTTGAAAGGCCGCCTCGATGAGTCGGTCAACCGTGAAGTGAAGGTCGCTGACCTGTGGCGTATTTTTAATGAGAGCGCCTGGCGCTGTGCCGATCCGGCCCCGCAATACGACGATACGTTCAACGCCTGGCATACGTGTCCGGCCGGTGAAGACGGCCAGATGTGGGCGAGACACAACCGGATCAACGGCACGAACCCGTGCGGCGAGTATGCGTTCCTCGACGATACGAGCTGTAATCTGGCCTCGATCAATGTGCTGCGCTTCTACGACAGTGAGAAAGAGACATTCGATGCCGAAGGGTATAAACACATGGTGTTTTTGACCCAGCTCGTGCTCGAAGCGTCGATCGCCGGCGGCCAGTTCCCGACCGAAGCGATCGCCAGAAAGACCCATATCTTTAGAACGACCGGACTCGGTATCGCAAACCTCGCCGCGCTCTTAATGGCCTGCGGTATTCCGTATGACTCGGATGAGGCGCGAGCGATCGCCGCGGCTCTGACCGGTACATTGACAGGTTACAGCTATTACACATCTGCCCTGATGGCGGAGAAAGCCGGTCCGTTCAAAGCGTATGAGCTGAATAAGGAACCGATGCTCAGAGTCATCCGCAACCATTCGCGTGCGGCCGGCTGCCGTACCGATGAACCGGAAGGAATTGAATACAAACTGCCGGTGGTCGACCATAAAATACTGAAAAAGAACGGTTTCCCGACTCTATCCGAGGCGTTGAAGGAAGTTTGGAAGATGGCCGAGTCATTCGGCAAAAAGCACGGTTACCGAAACGCTCAGGTCTCGGTGATCGCGCCGACCGGAACGATCTCGTTTGCCATGGACTGCTCTTCCACCTCGATCGAGCCCTTCTTCTCGCATGTGACGTATAAGAAGCTGGTCGGTGGCGGCTTCATGAAGCTCGTCAATCCGTTGCTCGAAGCCGGACTGCAAAGACTCGGCTACGACGAAGCGACGCGTACCGGCATCGTCGATTACATCATGGCCGAAGAAGACGGACAGATTAAAGACGGGAAGATCGAAGGAGCGCCGGGGCTCGAAGACAAGCATCTACCGGTGTTTGATACGGCGAACCAGTGCGGCAGCGGTGAGCGCTTCATCCACTATCTCGGTCACGTGAAGATGGTCGCGGCGATCTCCCCCCTGATCTCCGGCGCCATCTCGAAGACCGTGAACCTGCCGAAAGATGCGTCGGTGGAAGACTTCTCCGAAGTCGCGATCGAGGCCTGGAAGCTCGGTGTCAAAGGCATCACGCTGTATCGTGACGGATCGAAGTTCGCCCAGCCGCTCAACCTGAAGCTGAAAGCCGCCGACGTGGAGAATCTGCCGCTTGCCGAGCTGTCGTATGAGCAATTGCTGGAGACCGCCGAAAAGCAAAAGACTCAGATCGAGTCACTGCAGTGCGGTGAAGGCGAAGTGTCGCAAAACAGAATTAAGCCGGCCGGTATCCGTTCCGGTAACACGCATCCGGCTCAGATCGAAGACGTCAAGGTCTATGTCACGGTCAACCGCAACGAAGACGGTGAGATCAGGGAGATCTTCATGACGACCGACAGAGAAGGCACCCTGATCACGGGGCTCTTGAATTCACTGTCGAAGACGATCTCGGTTATGCTGCAGTATAAAATTCCGCCGGAGCATATCTCGAAGATGTTGCGCGGTCAGAAATACGAACCGTATGGTTTCGTCCAGCGTCACCCGTACATCAAGTACTGTACGTCCGTCTCTGACCTGATCTCAAAAGTGATCGATATCGAGCTCGGTGACTACAGCCGTGTACAGGTCAAGCGTCCGATGGAAGATATCGAGGAGGCGGAGCAGCGGGTGCGTCAGGCAGCAGCCAGTCATGCAGTCGAAGCGAATCGCCAGGTGAGTGTCGAGGACGTGATCTCGGAGCGTATCCGCGATGCCGAGAAAAACGGTGAGAAGCTCTATGACGGATCGACCTGTTCGAACTGCTCCGGTACGAGGATGGTCATGAACGGTACGTGTAAAGTGTGCCTCGACTGTGGTGAAACGACGGGGTGCTCCTGATGAGTGGCCAAGTCCACCTCTACAGCGGCGACGGCAAAGGTAAGACGTCGGCTGCGGTTGGACTTGCTCTGAGAGCCAAAGGTCACGGATTTCGCGTCTGGTTCGTGCAGTTTTTAAAAAGCGGCCAGTCGAGTGAATTGAAGAGGATGGAGACTCTCGGGATCCACGTCATATCGGGGCAGTCAATCGACAAGTTCTCGATCGCCATGAGTGCCGAGGAAAAAGAAGCGGTCCGGAAAGAGAACAACGAACGGCTCGCTTATGTTCGAAATATGGCGGATGCCGGTGAGATCGACCTTCTCGTGCTGGACGAGGCGATCGGTACGGCGTTTGGCGCAGGATTACTCGATGTCGACCAGTTGATGGACTTCGTCGAACATAAACCGGAGGCTCTGGAACTTGTTTTGACCGGCAGAGATCCGTCGAAGAAACTGGCTGATCTTGTCGACTACCACAGTGAGATCCGCATGGTGCGGCATCCGTATGTGACGAAAGGGTTGACGTCGCGGCCGGGCATTGAATATTAAACGAGGCGTCGATACACCGACGCCAGTTAAAACCTCCGAATGGTTGGGAAGAAGCCGGTCAACGACCGGCTTTTTCCATGCAAAAAACAGGAAATGGTTAATCGAAGCTGCAGTATAATAAACGTGTACGAAAGGAGTCTTTAAATATGACTTTTAAGCGCTACCGCACCTTTTTGCTCTTGTTTTTGTGTCTAATCTTTGCCTCATCGCCGATGTTTCTTACATCTGTCAGGGCAGCGGAGGTGGACGTCGAAGAAAGCGAACTCAATGCATTTCATATTGAGATCAAGCTCGATACGGATAATCACAAGCTACTCGTTAAACAACGACTCGATTATAAAAACAATACCGGCGTCGATCTTTCAGAAATCTATTTCAACGTCTATCCACCGGCCTTTCGTGAGGTAGGCGGTGATACCGAGTTTACGAGTGTAAAGGCGGCCGGTGCGCCGGTATCGCTACGTAAGGTGGAGACGACCGTTTACAGCATGCCTTTGCCGTCAGCACTAGAATCCGGTGAAAAGCTTTCGATAGAGATGGAGTACGTGGTCAGTATTCCGGAGATCGAGAATCGATTCGGCCATGAAGATAAAGTGTATAACCTGGGGAATGTGATCGTCATGCCGGCCGTCTATGAGGAGTCCGGTTGGGCATCGAATCCTTATGTCGACCTCGGTGACGCGTTTTATTCCGATCTGGCAGATTTCACAGTATCGATAAAGGTGCCGGAAGGCTTTAGCGTGGCGGCCAGCGGTGCGTTGAATGAAGATGGTGAGTATGTGGCGCATCGCATCAGAGATTTCTCGTTTTGTGTAAGCAATCGCTTTGAGACGAAGACGGCTTCGGTCGGAGACGTCGAGATTACCGTATTTTATATTGATGATATGGACGAGACAGCGACGCGCGTGCTCGAAACGAGTGAGCGGGCGCTTCTTCTTTTCAACGATCGTTTCAGTGTCTATCCATATAAAAAAACTGTCGGTCGTGTTAAGCGGTATGTCGAGCGGCGTATCCGGCATGGAGTATCCCACCTTGATCATGGTGGGGCCCGGCATGACGGTCGAAGAGATGAGAGCCGAAGATTATCCGCTCGATGAGGCGGAGGTAAACGGCATCATGCATACGATTGATAGGGTGGTCGTGCATGAGATCGCGCATCAATGGTTTTATGGAATTGTCGGCAATGACCAGATCAACCATGGCTGGATCGATGAGGGGCTATGCCGCTTTGCCCGACCATTATGATTATTTGGCTGCTGCCGAATCGATGCGAATCCTCTCGACACATGCACCTTTTGGTGCGCCACAAGAGTATGACCTCTACAAAGAGATGACAAAGATCTCGCTGGAGGCACAATTTGTCCTGGAATTACGCAATTTATCCTATAGTTTGCTTTTGGACGAGCCGTATAGAGAAATGATCACGTCCTACGGTATGCCTTTACGCATTGAGGAAGGTGATATCGATGCGTTCAAGGAACAGGTCGATCCCGCCCGCTTGAGTGATCTGAAAATTGAGAAAATCGTGTCCGCCGATAAAATCATGGAACTCACGGAATCATCTCACAAGTATACTGGGAATCGTCTTAAGATTTACTCTGCAGATGATTATGAAGAGTTCGTGGTCGTTTTGTCCTTAAACGATAAAGAGTATGTGGCCGGCGCGAGCTTGCTTCAATTCGGTGATGACTGGAGAATATTGACGCTATCCTCCTTGATAGCGGATATCCCGATGGCCGGGGGCGCTATTTTGCTTGATGAATATGATGTGCCCGTGGGTGAACTACCCTAAATAAACAAAGGTGCACCAGTGCGCGCTACAAATGCGGATGTGGCAGATCAACGGTGATGGATAAGGCGGAATACGCCATAAAAAAACCGCTTCCTTCGGGAAGCGGTTTTTGTGTGCGTCGTTCGTGACGCTGATTAGTCTTTTACTTCACTCTGGTCAATTCGAGTTTACCGTCGCTGATCGAGGCAGCGCTCGTATCGGTGACTTCAATCGTCAGCTTGTCGCCTTCGATTTTGTAGGTGCCGGTGAATGACTCGGTTTTTTCGCCTTCCGTCATGCTGACAGTCAGCTTGTCACCTTCTGTTTTGTACGTACCTTCGAAGCTCACTTCGTCCGGATCAAAGGGCAGGGTGCTTTCGCCTTTAACATCCATGTAGGCTTTGTACGTTCCGTTGGACATGAATTCCATGATCTGGGTCACTTCCACGCCAAGCTGTTCGACTAATTCTTTTTGCTCTGCCGTCATGACCGGGGTCCATTTGCCGACGATGTTGGATCCGCCACCACCACAGGCGACGACCGCCAAGGCCAGAACCAGGGTCAAGACGATTGCTAATGTTCTTTTCATGTTTTCCTCCAATTTTAAGCAAATTAGGTTAGTTTCATGGTACGCCCCGTAATCCTTTGCAACAAGCGGTAAAATGGCGAAAATAGTTGAATCTCAGTAGTTATCTTCAGTCGTGATAACAAAAGAGAGGCCCGGAGCACTCACACGTTACGAACTTGAAACAGATTTAAAGAGAACTTTTGCATCTGTTGAGATACACGGGATCCAAGATCGATATGCTTCCTACTTTGCACCACTCGATGTCGATGCTAAAGTAGGGATAAGTGAAAAGAGGAGCTAAAACGAGTGAAACGTGAAGCCATATTGATTCTGGACTTTGGTGGTCAGTACAAACAGCTTATTGCAAGACGGGTGAGGGAACAGAATGTGTACTGCGAAGTGCATTCTTACCGCAGAGATCTTTCTGAGCTGCTGGCCAAAGGCTACAAAGGTGTGATCCTGACCGGTGGACCTAAATCGGTCAACGAAGACGATGCACCGGATGTCGACGGAAAACTATTTACGAGCGGTATTCCCGTGCTCGGTATCTGTTACGGGGCGCAGCTCATGGCCAAGCATTTGGGCGGGGCGGTGAAAAGGCCTGATAAACGTGAATTTGGTGAAGTGGATATCGTGGTCGATCCGACGTCGGTATTCTTTTCCGGCATGAGGTCTGAGCAGACCGTCTGGATGAGTCACTCCGACTTGATCGCCGAGCTACCGGACGGTTTTAAAAAGACTGCGCATTCGGCACACTGTCCGGTCGTCGCCATGGAAAACCCGGAAAGAAAACTATTCGGCGTTCAGTTTCATCCCGAAGTGACGCATACGAGACACGGCGACGTCATGTTGAATAAGTTCTTGTTCGACGTCTGCGAGATGAAAGGCGACTGGCAGATGGCGTCTTTCTTGAGCGATGAGATCGAGCGAATTAAAAACACGGTCGGTGACAAGAAAGTTTTGTCGGCGATGTCCGGTGGCGTCGATTCATCGGTGTCATCGCTACTGGTCCATCGAGCGATCGGCAAGAATCTGACCTGTATTTTCGTCGATCACGGGCTGCTTAGAAAAAACGAGGCGAACGATGTCGAGCGTATTTTCAGAAAGCGCTTTGACATGAACCTGATCCGCGTCGACGCCAGAGATCGCTTTCTAGAGCGGTTGAAAGGCGTGACCGACGCCGAACAAAAGCGAAAGATTATCGGCGAAGAGTTCATCCGTGTTTTCGAAGAAGAAGCGCAGAAACTAGACGGTATCGAATACTTGGTTCAGGGCACGATATACCCCGATATCATCGAGTCGGGTGTTGGCGAATCGGCCTTGATCAAGAGCCATCATAATGTCGGCGGGCTGCCGGAAGACGTCGACTTCGAGCTGATCGAACCACTCAGAGACCTGTTTAAAGACGAGGTGAGAAAGGTTGGGCTTGAACTCGGTATTCCGGAAGATCTCGTCTGGCGTCAACCATTCCCGGGACCAGGGCTAGGCATAAGAATTATTGGCGAAGTCACTGAAGACAAACTCGATATCTTGAGAGAAGCAGATGCCGTATATCGTGAGGAAATCACGAGGGCGTCACTTCACCGGGATATCGGTCAGTACTTTGCCGTATTGACGGGTATCCGTTCCGTAGGTGTTATGGGTGATGAACGCTCCTACGACTACACGATCGCGCTAAGAGCTGTAATCACCACGGACTTCATGACGGCAGATTGGGCAAAGATTCCGTATGACATCTTGGGCAGAATTTCTAATCGCATTGT
>DUQI01000065.1 GCA_012837885.1 Fastidiosipila sp. | reverse complement strand
GTCGCAAAAGTCGCCACGGACTGACGGCGAGAACGAGCATCAAAAGGACAAACGCCTGGTACGTAAACTTGAACATCGTGTTGGCACGCGAGAAGTCACCGCCGTACACATCGACGACATAGACAATCTCCGGCACAATCAGAAAGAGAAGACCGAATCCGGCGAGAAGCAACAGCAGGAGGGAATGGCGATCCTTACTTATGACCCTTTGTACGAAGAGCAAGAGACTCGTCAACAGTAACATCACGCCCCACAGAATAAGGAATTGATAGACGCTCGTCCGTTGGTTGACCATCTTCAGTGTTTTGCCGATCGGTTCAAAATGCCAGTTGAAAGGGAGTGCGAAAAGGTGCGCCAGAGCGAAGATGACACTCAGCATGGATCCGGTCATCGTCACACGTGCCGGCGATGCTTTGAAAAGGATAGTATTCGCGATCGCGAGCAACACGTAGAATAAAGCGGCCATCCAAGGCGTCGGTACAAGCAAAAACACAGCCAACACACCCGCCGCTTGAATGAGTAGTAACGGTATCGATGTCTTTGTCAACCATGGAAGCTTACGGTCGGTGCGAGCGAAAAACAACAGAGCACCTCCCAGCACGGCCACGTACATCACGAAATCCCAGTAATTACCGATCATGAAGAGTGCAAGAAAAAACGCCGAGACAAGCACATACTTGTTGGTAAGATAATACTTCAATTCCAATCGCGTGGCAGAAATGAGCGATATCGCATCGCTTTCTCGCTTCTTTTGTCCCACTGCCATTCTTTTGAGCGACATCTCACGAATCGGTTTCGTCCTTAGAAGCCAGTGAACGATGACGAGAAGAAAGGCGAAGACAAACATCAAGTTGATCACGTGCGCGTGAAGGTCAGAGACGATAAAGCTGTAGATAGGAAATTCATGGATCGTTTTATCGGGAAGTTCTGGATTATAGCCGATGAATCGAGTCGCCGCCGGATACCAATAGCGATCCATGCTACCGGCGACGTCCGGCCAGCGCGTTGTGAAGAATCTTCCGATAAAAGATAACGGTGATTTCTCATCGTATATAATCGGTTGCCCGTTGCTTCCCAAAATGACAAGAAGAAACGTGGTAAAGCCGGAGAAGAAAGATAATCTCGTGATAGACCGTCTCGTTTTTAGCGTCGTCATACCGTGGCGTTTGCTTTTGAGCATCGTGAAGCCGATTTGAAACGCCAAAGTACCTGTAAACGCGAACACAGACGCGATTGCAAGGTTGTAGGATATGGCCGGCATGATACCACTCATCTTGATCCATACTGAAACCGCGATATGACCACCGTAGTAATAATTGATCGGTGAACCGGCAAACCACATATCGGCCGCGGGCAGATAATCAGTGCGATAGATGCTGTTTAGAAAACCGACGTTCATCATCTTTTCGAGGCTTTCGAGCTCCGGTGTTAACCCACGAAAGTAGATGCCGATTGCTAGCAGCAACAGAAAAAACACTTCAAAAAGTATTATCGATTTCCACTCTTTCGATATTGATTTAAGAAGTGCTTGCAGCCTCGATTTCTTTAACCATGAGATCACTCCTAAAAGTAGTAATAACAACCAGACAACGAGCGTATTAAACGGCAAAAGATGTAAAGTCGAAAACCAGATCATAAGGAGTGACATGACGCCGGGAAAGATAACCTTGCTGAAGGTGAAACCTGCTCCGGCGCTAGGGCAGAGCCTGTGTGCGATCGGCCAAAGTGCGAAGCCGCCTGCCGTAAGGATAATCCACCAGACAACTGAGACGTAGAGATCAGACATCGTTTTTCTCGAGCACGGCTTTCGCGACGTCTTTTCCGAGTTTTATCGCGTAGTTTAACCCGCGGTCTTCCGGGTAAATCTGTGACATGCCGGCGAGGTAAAGACCTTCGATCGGTGTGCGGATACCCGGTTGCTTTTGACTGTAAAGCGTCGGAATAACCGGCTGAGCATATTGGCTTCTGATAAGTGAGAGTTTCTTTTGAAAACTTCCTTCAGCGTCCGGAAATAAGGACCAGAGACCGGCCAAGAATTGTGCCTCGATCTCGTCATCGTTTTTCAGCCAGAGCGGATCACTCGTATCGAGGTAACAAGACAGATAAAGTAGGTGGCTTCCGTAAACTTCTTTTGCTACGAGATTTGTCTGCTCGACGATCACGACGAATGGCAGATCGTCACAGATAGTGGTCCAGTAGTAAGGTGTCACCTGTCGATCGAATGAGAGGAGCAGACAGATATTCGCTTTGTACTTTGTCACGTTTAAAAGATCCCGGTACGTGCCGAGATCGAGCGTCTTTGTCAGATGGTTGAACATAGGTGCAGCGACCGCAGCAATGACCTGTTTTGCTTTATGCGTACCGTCATTTGTCTGAATCTCAAACCCTGTTTTCGTTTTCTCGATCGCTTCCACTTCCACGTTATTCATCAGAGTGACTCGTTTTTCATCGTCTGCTTTCAGTTTCTCTACGATGGCCGATACGAGCGTACCGAATCCGTCTTTTAGATAACCGAGCTTTTCCGCGCGTTGGCTCTTGTCACGGGATGCACCTCGCACCTTGAATTTGTTCCAGATCCAGACCGCCGAGACTGAGTCGGCATCGTCCCCGAATTTTGCCAGTAGGAGCGGCTGCCAGATTCTCTCGTAAGCCGTTTTGCCACTCCTTCTAACCAAGTAGTCTCTGGCCGTTTCATGCTCCAGTGGCTTCCAATCGTTGACACGTTTGGCTTGTAGTACCGTAAGCCCGGTACGGATGCGATCGGGAAGTGAGATCGACCTGCAAGATAAAAGATCGAGTGGCGTGGTGAAAGAGTAGAGGTGACCGTTTGAGAAAAGGCCATTTTTTGGCTCGTACCATTGAAGTCGGTCTTCGATGTCAAGCGTATATAAAAGCTCGATTAGAGAGAAGTCGTTCGCAAAACAGTGATGATAGATATGCTCAATTCTCGTGTTGCCAAGCGGCATGTCACCGGCTAGACCTCCGCTCATCTTGTCTTTTTCCAGAAGCAATACCGAGCGTCCGGCCGCTTTCAACTTCAGCGCGGCGACGAGTCCGGTCAAGCCCTGACCAATGATGCAAACATCGACGTCCATCGTCTTTTCAGTATACCGTAACACCGAAGCTCCTTAATGAAATATGCGCTGGTGTCTGCTAAAATCGACT
>DUQI01000064.1 GCA_012837885.1 Fastidiosipila sp. | reverse complement strand
TGTGCGATCCTCGCGCTTCTCTTTTTGTTTTTTTCAGTAGTGCCGGCATCGGCATTGACGATTCGTCCGTCCGAGACGAACGAGCAAGCCTCGTTCTCGATCGGTGACGTATCTAAAGAAGAAGCAGACTTCTTTGGCGCCTGGGAAGGTGATTTGCAGATTAGACGCTTAATCATCGGTGAGGTCAAGATTCTTGTATTAACGATTGCTAAAGACGCAGATGAAACTCCTGACTATTGGGCGCTTGATCGCTTGATGCAGCATGCTCAGGAAGAACCGTGGTTCGATTACGATCGTTACTACATCGACCAAAACTTTAGGGAAACAGCAAAAAGAGAAAGCGCCGTCGATATCGACATCAAGGCCGACACGTACGATACAGCCACCTTCGCCGCTGCCGACGTTCCCGAACCGGATAATAACGCGCTTCAATTTTCCATCGGTGAAGCGGCGATTATGATTCAGGATACGTACATTGATCGAACAGGCGATAAAGCGGTCATCGTATTCGAGATCGATATGACGAATTCAGGCGATGAAGGTATCATCATCCCCTACTGGAATGTCGATGTTCAGATTTTTCAAGGCGACCTGCGCTTAATGCAGGATGAATACACGGAAGACCATTATTTACCGATCACGGTCGGTCAGACGAAAAGCGGCATCATCTACCGCGCGAGATTAGAGTCGGAACACGAAGTCCGCATCGAATTTCATCAGTTCGGCCTCGGAGAAGATCACTTTTCGCACACCGTCGATCTCACAGAACTGGATGAAAAGGTGATCGAACCGTAACATGGTTCTAAACCCGATTACTGTGGTATAATTATCTTCAATGTAGGGTAATTATAAACAGACCGAATGAAGGCAGAACGAAAAGAGCGTAGATCGAGAGAAGCCGTCATCATTTACATTCAATACTACCTGACCAATAAAAACATAAAATGAAGCGATTCATTTCATAGCAAAGGGGGCGTCACCGCCCCCTTTGTGCTGTTTTTTTGCTGTATATTTGTAGTCTTATTTGCGCTTCTCTAGTTCCAGTTTATAGGTATTTAGAGATGCGCTATCCCCGGCGGATCCGGTAATACGATCGGCTTCACCGGGTCATTTCCCTTACTCGGTACCTGGCTCAGCGGATGATCGTCCGGTGCCTTGATCGAGCCGGGCGGCAAGAGCGCTTCGCCGAGCGGCGCACCGCCGATCAGGTGAAAGTGCGTGTGAAAGATCGTCTGACCTCCGTCCCTACCGGTATTGGCGATGAAGCGAAAGCCGTTCTCGGCGATGCCTTCGCTTTTCGCGATGCGGGAGACGGCGAACATGACGCGCGCCATCGTATCGTCGACATCTTCGGTTTTCGCCAGATCGAGTATCGTCTCCGTGTGGAAGCGCGGTACGATCAGGACGTGTGTCGGTGCGACCGGATAGAGGTCGCGGAAGGCGACGACTGTATCGTCTTCATAGACGATCTCAGCCGGAATCTCGCCTGCGATGATGCGGCAGAATATGCAGTCGTGTACTTTTTCTTCCATGTGGTTATTCCTCCAACTGTGCGTAGATCAGGTCTTTGACCTTCATCATGGCTGCAATGGCGTCCGCCGAAGCCTTGGCACCAGCCTGAGCAAACTCCGGACGACCGCCGCCTTTGCCGCCTGTCGCTTCAGCGGCCATCTTTACAATGTTGCCGGCGTGGACGCCTTTGGCAACGGCTTCCTTACTGGCAAATGCGTTCCACAGCAGTTTATCGCCGACTTTCGAAGCCAAAACGACAACGCTGTTATGTAACTGGTCGCGCACACGGTCGCCGGCTTCACGCAGTTGCGGCATCCCCTCTACATCGACCATGGCGGCGACAACCCAGATGTCGCCTACTTTTTTCGCGTCGGCGACGATCCTGTCGGCCGATTCGCGAAGTTGTTTCGAAGCCGCCTGCATCAATTGCTGACGCAGTTGTTTCATATCGTCAGTCAACTTTTTCAAGCGGTCCGGCAGGGCTTCTGCCTCCGTCTTCAAAAAGGTCGAAAGCATATGAAGAATCACTTTGTCTTCGGTCGCTTCGGCAATCGCCGCTTCGCCGGTCACCGCCTCGATACGGCGTACGCCGGATGCGATACTGCCTTCACTCAAAATCCTGAAGTAACCGGCCTGCGAAGAACGCTCCAAGTGCGTTCCGCCGCAAAGCTCTTTCGAGTAGTCACCGACACTTACGACACGTACTTTGTCGCCATACGTCTCTTCGAAGAGTGCGATGGCTCCGGATGCCTCAGCCTCCTTCAAGTCCATCACCTCGGTGTTCACAAGATCATCAGCCATGATCTCGGCATTTACCTTGGCCTCGATGGCGAGTCGCTCTTGATGAGTCAACGCCTGAAAGTGCGTGAAATCAAAGCGGAGCTTATCCGGCGTCACTTCGGAACCTGCCTGCTCCACGTGGTCGCCCAGGATGTCGATTAACGCCTTGTGCAGCAGATGGGTAGTCGTATGGTTGCGCATCGTGGCGAGCCGCGTCTTACGGTCGACTATGGCGTTTACGACCTGTCCTACCCAGATATCTCCTGCGGCTACGGTCACAGCGTGCAGATAGATGCCGCCGTCGGTCTTCGTCGTATCGGTCACGAGAAGTGTCGAGGCCTCTCCCTCCAGCTTACCGATATCGCCGATCTGTCCGCCGGCTTCCGCATAAAACGGTGTGCGGTCCAGGACGATCAGGCCGCGCTCACCTTCGCGCAGTGTCTCGACATCTTCCAGATGATGTTCGGATAACTTCAGGATCGAGAGTACCGTTCCTTCGGTCTCCAGTTCATCGTAGCCGGTGAAGGTCGTCTTCGGCAGCGTCTCAAAAGACTCCGGAAGCATGCGATCGTCCCAGGCTGAATCGACTTTTTCTTTCAATGCCTGTCTGGCCTGTTCCTTCTGACGCTCCATCTGTGCTTCAAAGCCTGCCAGATCAACCGTGAATCCCTGCTCTTCCGCGATATCGACGCTGAGGTCGAGCGGGAAGCCGTACGTGTCGTGCAGCATGAAGACGCTCTCACCGGAGAGTTCGGTCGCCCCTTTCTTCTTCCCTTCAGCGATCAGGTTGTCGAGCAGGCTCAACCCTTGAGTCAGTGTCTCGGCAAACTTCGTCTCTTCTTTTTCGAGCAAGAGATAGATCCGATCGCGGCGGCTGTTAAGCTCCGGATAGAAGTCGGCAGATTGTGCAATAACAACCGGCGCCAGCTCGGTCATAAAGCCGGTCTCTAGACCAAGCGTTTTGCCAAAGCGCACGGCGCGCCTGATCAGGCGACGTAGCACGTAGCCTCTTCCCTCGTTACCCGGCAGCACGCCGTCCGAGAGCATCACGACGACCGCCCGCATATGATCGGTGATCACGCGGATCGCCACGTCTTTTTCTTCATCTTCGCCATAGCGGATGCCGGCCATCTTGCAGACACTGTCCAAGATGGCACGGATCGTGTCGACTTCGAATAGATTATCGACGCCCTGCATGATCGCGGCGAAGCGTTCAAGACCCGCGCCTGTATCGATGTTTTTATGTTCGAGCGGCGTATAGCTGCCGTCTTCTTCCTTGTTGAATTGCGTGAAGACGAGATTCCAGAACTCGACGAAACGGTCACAGTCACAACCCGGCGCACAGTTCGGATCACCGCAGCCGTGCTCGATACCACGGTCATAAAAGATCTCTGAACAAGGGCCGCAGGGACCGACGCCGTGCTCCCAGAAGTTGTCTTCCTTACCTAAGCGAAAGATCTTTTCCGGCGGAAGTCCGACGATATCTTTCCAGATATCGTACGCTTCATCGTCTTCTTCATAGACCGAGACTGACAACTTGTCGTACGGCATATTGAAGATCTCCGTGATAAGCTCCCAGCCCCAGGTAATCGCTTCTTTTTTGAAATAATCGCCGAAGGAGAAGTTTCCGAGCATCTCGAAATACGTGCCGTGACGGCTCGTCTTACCGACCCGTTCAATATCCGGCGTACGGATACACTTCTGGCAAGTCGCGACACGTTTCGAAGGCGGTGGTTCCGCGCCCGTGAAATATTTCTTAAACGGCGTCATCCCCGCATTGATCAAGAGGATCGACGGATCGTTTTTCGGCACGACAGATGCCGACGGCAGGATCAGATGATCCTTGGATTTGAAAAAATCGAGATACATATCGCGTATCGTATTGAGACTCAACGGCTTCACAAAATCACTCCAGTTTCTATACATTAGGGCGATTCCCCAATGTAGTCGATTTTAGCAGACACCAGCGCATATTTCATTAAGGAGCTTCGGTGTTACGGTATACTGAAAAGACGATGGACGTCGATGTTTGCATCATTGGTCAGGGCTTGACCGGACTCGTCGCCGCGCTG
>DUQI01000063.1 GCA_012837885.1 Fastidiosipila sp. | reverse complement strand
TGCAATGGACATGTACTGCTTTGAAAACGGGTATCCGATTAGTCAAGCAAAGCTTGATGTCTGGTGGCGCGCGCTAAATAGCGGTTGTGTCTTATATTTGTACGGCTTTCCCGGGCTTGGCATGAGCGATGCCGTCAGAGCGCTTGCGAGATTGAAAAAATGCCTAAAATATCTTGCCACAAACCGGAGGCAACATTCCTTCTGTTTCCATCAATCCGCGAAACAGGGCTCGACAGTCAGACTTTCTGTGATCGATTGAAGTATGAAAGGAAACTGGCATTGGTGCCAGGCTCTGAGCAATTCTTTGGTCCCGGTTCGGAAGGCTTTATCCGGATAAGTTATGCGACTAGTAGAGAGATTTTGAGCGAAGCGATGAACAGACTGGAGGCATTTTTGACGTCGTTATAGCTTGCTTAAGTCATGGCGAATGATTGGACAATCCTGTAAGGCGAGTTTCAGACAATATGATGGATACTCTTTGATGCAGGATGCACTGACGCATTAGCGCCAGCATTGTGTTACTTCAGATAGGCGTAGCCACAATTCCGACTAGCATTAGAAAGTGGCTTTAACTTCACGAATCAGCGAGCCAAGTCCGACTTTAAAATCGCATACATGTTCGTATCGCATACACCCTGGTTATTCCAGTCTGCCTGGCGCATCGTGCCCTCGAATTTGAGTCCTGCTTTCTGCATGACTCTGCCGGAAGCCGGATTGTTCGGATCGTATCTCGATTCGATGCGGTTGTAGCCGACGTCTTCAAAGAGAAATTCGATCAGGCGTTTAAATGCTTCTGTCATGTAACCTTTTCCTTGAAAGGCGCGTCCGATGCAGTAGCCGATATGGGCGAGCCGTACGAGATCGTTTTTGTCTACGACTGAGATCGTGCCAATGACGTCATCGGATCCTTTCTCGAGAATCGCCCACTGATAGAAGTCGGGTTTGGTGTAATTCGATACCCATTCATCGATCTTTAGCTGGACTTCGTAACGGGATGTGTAGTGCGGCCAGGTGAGGTATTTTGTGACTTCCGGATCAGAAGCCCAGTTTTTAAACATGGCGTCGGTGTCACCTCTTTTAAATGGTCTAAGCAGAAGGCGATCGGTTTCTAAGGGAATCGTGCCGAGATGTTTTAGCTTTTCTTTGCTCATAGGTATATCTACTTCCCGTTTTTGTTTCGTTAGTCTAGGTAAGATTCAAACTT
Organism: Fastidiosipila sp.; assembly: GCA_012837885.1. Classification (GTDB taxonomy): domain Bacteria; phylum Bacillota; class Clostridia; order Saccharofermentanales; family DTU023; genus DUPJ01. Next base: position 9,041 of record DUQI01000063.1, on the reverse strand, counting down.
TGATGCTAGTATAGCGGTCATGGATGAGTGGTCAACGAGCAACCGATACTTGACGGGGAAAAGGGCTTTTGAGCTCGATTTCTTGCGCGGCTTTTCGATCTTCATGATGATCGTCCATCACACCGTGTTCGATCTTCGTTATTTGTTCGGTGTCAAGGGGTTGGAAGCTGAAGGCTCGTTTTGGGTCGACAGTATACTTCGCCCTCTCTTTTTGATGATCTTTCTCGGTGTCTCTGGTATCTCGACGAGCTTTTCGAGAAATAATGTCGCCAGGGGAGTGAGACTGTTAATCGTCGCCATTATATTTTCACTTTCGACCTGGTTCTTGAATGCGTATGTCCTTCCGGGATTCGGCGTAATCTACTTTAATGTCCTGCACGTGATCGCACTCACAACCTTGTTCTATGCGTTTCTTGTACGACGTGAAAAGACGGAGGAAGACAAAAAAAAGACGGACGCCAAGATCGTCATCATCGCCTGTCTGATCATATTCTTCGGCTTGACCCTGCCACTTGTCCCTGATCTACAGTCGCTTCGTTCTTACTGGCTGCTACCGTTTGGCTTTAGACCCCTAAGACTTCAGATTCTCGATTACATGCCGCTATTGCCGTGGAGCGGTGTCTATCTACTCGGCACCTTGATCGGCAGAGGACTCTATGAAGACCGGCGCTCCCGCTTTGATGTTCGTCCCGGTACGATCAAAGCTTTGTCGCCGTTTTTATTTATGGGTCGTCACGCACTTATCGTTTATCTCTTACACCAACCTGTCGTTTACGGCGTCTTGACGCTGATCCAGATGCTGTTTCAGCCTTTCCCCGGAAGATGAATAACCACAAGGTCAAACCTCGCCTCGTAGGCAGCATAATCTTCTTGTCTGTCACCGGAGTGCTCGCACTCGTCGTGTATTTTCTGCGGCAATCGTTTATCGCTAATCCGGAGTTGGCTGAGCGTTATGCCAACACGACGTATCGGACGCTCGTTCGCGGCATATCGTCTCTGAGCGGTCTCGTGCCTTTTTCTCTGACCGAGGCTGTCACCGTACTCGGCGTCTTGTTTATTCTCTATTACGGGGTTCGCTTTACGAGAAGACTTATCGTGGGACCGTGGCGCGTTCGTTTCGCACTAAAGCGCTTCATTATATTGGGGGCGATCGCTCTACTAATCTTTTCCTGGTTTACGGCACTGCACGGTTTCAACTACGAAAGACGTCCTCTATCTTATACGTTAGCACTCGACGTCAGACCGCGCGAAAAAGAGGAACTAAAAAGTGCGACGATCTGGTTGTTGAGAGAAGCGCAGGCAGCGAGAAGCCTTTTGCCGGAAGATGAAGACGGTGTCGCGATCCCGCCGGTCAAAACGAAAGAGCTCTTGCAGCATGCCGTCGGCGCTTACGATCGCCTGGCGATCGTCCATCCGGTGTTTAAAGACATACCGGAGAGGCAGATCAAGCCGGTGCTCCTTTCACGCTACTGGTCTTATACCGGTGTGACCGGGATGTATAACCCGATCTTAGTCGAATCGAGCGTCAACATCGATCAGCCGTCGTTTTTAATCCCTTATTCGGCGTTGCATGAAGCGGCACATGTCGGAGGATTTGCGAAAGAAGATGAAGCGAACTTCCTCGCCTTTTTAAGCGGTATCTACCATCCGGAAGCCACGTATCGCTACGCGTCGCTCTACAGTGGATTGGTCTATGTCAGCAATAGGCTGTATCAATACGATAAAGAAGCCTTTAACGAGGCGATGATGTCGCTCGATCCCGGCATCGCCCGTGATATGAAAGCCCACACCGATTACTGGAAACAATTCAAAGGCCCGGTCAAGGAAGTGTCGAAGAAGACGAACGATGCGTTTTTGAAAAGCCAAAGACAAGAAGACGGTGTCCGTTCGTACGGTCGCATGATCGATCTTCTACTCGCCTGGCATGAATCGATGGGAGATGTGTCGGTCGGCCTCGAGCCGATGCCGCTCACGGATGAAACGTTGCAAGATGATAATCAGGCTTAGGGCAAAACATGGATCCGACATCGATCTTCTGGCCGATATCTGGCGGTTGTTTTTCGGAACGGTTGACAAGGAAGAAGATGAAGCAGGTGACGTCTACGTCGAGGGTCGGATCGAAAAAGTGGGGTGCTTGGCGGAGGGGCAAGCAAACGTCATTACGCTTCTGAGTAAAGCCGAAGCGGGAATCGCTTCGACCGAGGCGCTGAGCGAAGAAGGCTATAGTCTGTTTCGACTTGAAGAGCCTTCGGATACGTACGGTGCCAGGCGCACGCTGAGACGTCAGCTTTATGAAGCGCTCGCCAAACTCACAGGCGTGCAATTCCCCTGGGGATCGTTGACAGGTGTCAGGCCGACTCAGATCGCCGAGTTTGAAAGACAAAACACCAATAGTGACGAGGAGGCGGTCAAGCGGTTGATCGATGTCTGGCATGTCAGCGAGGAAAAGGCAACGCTCGCTCTCGAGACAAATACGATTGAACAAGAAATCCTCGCTTCACTACCGGAAAACGCCTATGCGATCTATGTCGGTGTACCGTTTTGTCCGAGTCGTTGTCTTTATTGCAGTTTCACGAGCCGCGACGCCGGCCGCGATCCATCATTACTCGATACGTACGCCTACGCGCTGGAAGCTGAACTCGACCATACGTTTTCGGTAGGGCAAAAACGCTTCGGTCAATTGATCGCCCTTTACATCGGCGGCGGTACGCCGACGACGCTGGGCGACGAGGCGTTCTCGCATCTCTTAGAACGAGTGATCTCTTACACCGGTAAGAATATCGAGATCACGGTCGAGGCGGGAAGGCCGGAGACGATCACCGATGAGAAGCTTCAGACTTTACAAACACACGGGATCACGAAGATCTGCATCAATCCGCAGACGATGCGTGATGAGACGCTGCCGCTTTTAAACCGCAAGCACGATGTCGCTGACGTCTACGAGGCGTTTAAAAAAGCGAGAGCATACGGCATGACCGAGATCAATATGGATCTGATCGCCGGTCTGACAGGCGAATCCCCGGACGACTTTATCTACAGTGTTGAGAAACTGATCGAGCTCGATCCGGAAAAGATCACGCTACATGGTCTCGCCCGAAAAAGAGGCAGCTTTTTGAAAGAAGAGTCAGAAGCATCGCTTCATTGGCCGGACGCGGCCTGGACGCATGCGTTTTCTAAAGCGCAGGAAAAGCTGAGACACGCGGGCTTTCGCCCCTACTATCTCTATCGACAAAAATACATCCATTCCGGGCTGGAAAATATCAGCTTTGCCAAACCGGGCAGCGAGACGATCTACAACGTCGCGATGATGTCGGATCGGGTGCATGTCCTCGGCTTTGGTGCAGGCTCAACGACCAAGTTCATCGTCGACACAAAAGCGAATCGCCTGCACACGCCAAAAGACGTCAAAATGTACGTCGATAACGCCGCCCATTACGGGACATTGAAAGTTGATACGGCGAGAAAACTACTCCCCGGATTCGACCGTTAACAAAAGGACTTCCGGTGGAGCCCAGAAGCGAAAGGGCAGATGGACCATGCCGACACCGCCTGAGACCAAAAGTGCCTGCCCTTGATTAAACACATAGTGGCCGTACGTGTATCTTTTGCCGAGCGGCACCTTCACGATCGGGATACCGGCAAAGGTGACCTGACCGCGATGCGTGTGTCCTGAGAGGGAGAGGATCGCTCCACTTTCTTTGATCAGGGAAGGGACGAGATCCGGCTGATGGCAGACCATGATACCGGAGAAATCTTTTGCCGGTGCTGTGGCTTGTCCCCAAAAACCTTCCTCCGTGCCGTAGACGGAAAAGTCAAACGGTGAAGTCGATTCAACATTGGAAGCATTGGAATAATTGGTGGTCGGATCCCATACGTCGTTACGTAGGAGGTCGATCCCTGCTTCTCGATAGATCGTCTTCGTAAGACTGTCGTTGTCAGGATTTTCTACGTCATGGTTGCCGAAGACGGCTACCACTGGAGCACTTTCCATTAATGTCTTAAAAAAGCGGACGAGCTCGTCTTTGAATTCGACTGACTCTATCGCGCTTTCTTCGGTCACGAGGTCGCCGCCAAACAAGATAAGCTCCGGCTTGAGCGACTTGATGCGCGCTGCGACACGCTCCAAATCTTTGTTCTTAAACCACGGTCCGGCATGTAAGTCTGAAAAGAAAACGACACGCGTACCATTGCCCTCACTTTTTCGCTCGACCGTCAGGTTTTTTTTATCTTGGCTAAATCGCACCTTAAAGCGGCGCACGACGAGACGTCTCGGTTCAACAAAAAAGGCGTAGGCGAGAGCGGCGAGTATAAGCACTGTTAGTAAAATGATGTACTGCACAATACCGAAAGGATAGAGCTTTCAGAAAGATTAGGCAATCGGAAATGACACAGCGGGCACGTAGCCCACTGTGTCGGTCAGTATTTATTTTCTGAAATGCGTTTAGATCTTTTCGAAGGCGACGATCTTTCTCGATTTCTGGCGTCTGTACTCGATCACGAAGTAGGCGATGAAGAAGACGGCGGCAAAAGCCAGTTGAATCGCTCCATACTGCAAGAACTTATTGACCAGTTCCGGGGTGATGCGTACTTCACTCTCGATCGCGATCACCGCCTGATTGTACCAATAGGTCGGCATGAAGCTGCCGATCTGACGGATATGTTCAGGGATGAACTCGAGCGGAACGAAGATACCGGAGAAGAAGCACATGACGAGGGGAACGAAGACCTGGAGACCGCTGCTCAAACCGCTGTTCGGTTTGAAGATCGTCGAGGTCAAAAATCCGATCGAGATTGCGACGATGCTGAAGAAGAAGAGATTCATCAGCAAGAGGAGCCCGGTCGTCTGGAAGATGGTCGATCCAATAACGAAGAACACCGGCAAGACGTTCAGGATGAAAGCGGCAAAGCAGATCACGAGGACACTGCCGAGCAGTCTGCGGTTGATCGTCGTCGGCGAGGTCGCCGAGACGAGGTTTCGCTCCAGAATGCTCCGTTTTCTGAACGACATCAGGGTCTGGGCAATGATCAGGAGGGCGAGATTCAAGATCGTGTAAGCGAAGAAGCGAAATAGTATTGGCAGCGCTTCCGTACCTTTATCCTGACCGACGTCGTCGAGGGTGACGGTGCCCGTGGCGAGCGCCGTCTCGGTCGTCTTTTGCATGATGCTTTCGATACTGGCGTCCGGTTCCAGATCCAGGTAGCGCTCCGCCATGCTGATAAAACGCTCGATCCGTTGGTCAAATGCTTGCGGTGCAGCCGTATCCGGTGCGATCTGGCGGCCGAGTACCGGTGTACCCGTAGCGCTTATTAGTTCATCACCGAAGCCTTCCGGTATCTCGATCACGTAGGACACCTGGTTGTAAAACAAGTTGTCGCGGATCTGGTCTTGGTCTTTAGCTAGTTCGACCCGCACATTTCTATGTTCAAGAAAATCGACGAGTGCGGTTGAGACGATCGATTGATCATGATCAAACACGGCGAACTTGATCTGGCTCGTCTCGTACTGGACCGTCTGTGAGCCGCCTATGGTGACATAGAACATGGTCATAACGATCGGCAGGGCGAGATAGATGATGAATGCCGCGATATGGGTTTTGACGATTTTCAGTATCGTTTTAAAGATGGTCATAACGGGTCCTCCTGATACGGATAAAGGTGAATACGAGACACACGGCGGCGAAAGCGACCAGAAGACCGATGTTCATCATCGCTCTCGATGTGTCACCGTAGTACATGAGTGCGTAGAAGCCGTCGGTGATCATGTCGGCCGGATTGATGTACCTAATGAACGGGATAAATGTACGGACGATCTGGCGCACATGCATCTGCATCATGCCGGCGAAGAACACCATGAACATCGATATGGCGATCGCGACGCTGTGGCGGTTTCTCTTGCCCGGTATCCAGGCCGAGACTAAAAAGCCGAGCGCGATACCGCACATGATGCCGGCGACCGAGATGCCGATCGCATAGAGCGGATAGGTCGTCAGGCCGAAGTCGAGCCCCAAAACGAATTGAGAGAAGATGAGATAGACGCCGACGTTGAAAAGACTCATGAAAAACACGGCAAAAAATGAGCTCAATACGATGCCGAGATGATGCTGCGGCGTCATGCGCTGGCGCAGACCGACCGGATAGATGGACGGATCGACGGCCGAGCCTTCGGTTACCGCCTGCAAGGAGGCGTAAAGGGCGATCAGGGCAATCTGGGCGAAGTACATCGATCCCCACGGGTTCGTCACGTTCTGATCGGGATCGATCTTTTCAAATTGCAGTCTCGATTCCGGGAGACCGGAGAGGAGAAGGCTCATTCCTTTGATCGGATTGGTCTCCATGATGTTGACGATCATACGGGCGTTCGACGAGTAGGTGTTTTGAAACTCTTCGAGCATCGTCTGCCACATTCCCGATTTGGCGACGTGCAGGTCGAGCGCATAGTCGTCTTGCGGGATGAAGTAGCCGTCAATGTCACCTTGAATCAATTGTTCTTTTGCCTCTTCCGGCGTGGCGACGAGTGTGAATTCAAACGGCGCTTCCTGATCGGCATTTAAAGCGCGAATCGCTTCTTGCAGCGGAGTCTGTGCAGCATAGTGATCGTTTTGGACGACGGCCGCTTTGGCCGGAGCGATCACGATTTCTTCGTTTGTCAACCCGCTCATGACAAGACTCAGGACGCTCGTCAGGATGAGCGGGAAGAGGAGACTCCAAAAGACGGTCTCGCGGTCTCTGATGTAGGCGAGCATGCGGTAACGCAGTACATGAAAAAACATGGCGGCCTCCTAATCTCGAAGCTCTCTGCCCGTGATTTCCAAAAACACCGTGTTCAGAGTCGGTTTTTCACTGTATACCGTCTGGTAGCGGATGTCATGGTCGTGCAGGAAGCGAATAAGGTTGTCCAGTATGTAGACACCCGGTTTCGTTCTAACCGACAAGGTATCGTGTTCAATCTCGAAGTCGACCACGCCTTCCATGTGCCGGATCTCGTTCAGGTTGCCGTTGTCGGTCGGTACGAGTTCGACCCGGATCGTGTCTCCCGAGTTGATCATGCTCTTGAGTTCGTCGGTCGTTCCTTCGGCCAGAAGCTGACCTTTGTCGATGATGCCGACACGGTCGCAGATCGCTTCGGCTTCTTCCATATAGTGGGTCGTGTAGATCACGGTGACGCCTTGACGCGACAGGGAGCGGACACCCTGCAGGATATGATTTCGGCTCTGCGGATCGACGGCGACCGTCGGTTCATCGAGGAACAGGATCGATGGTTTATGCACGACGCCACAGGCGATGTTCAAGCGGCGCTTCAGACCGCCGGAAAGTTTCTGCGGACGAAATTTCGTGAAGTCCTGGAGTCCCGTGAATTCGATCGCTTCGTCGACGAGTCGTTTTCGCTCTTCCGGATCGCTGACGTAGAGACCACAGAAGTAGTCGATGTTCTCTTTGACTGTCAGTTCGTCGAAGTAGGCAACTTCCTGCGGCACGACGCCGATCTTACGCTTAATGTCATATGCGGTCGGACTCATCTCTTTGCCGTCGATCAGGATTTGTCCTTTATCGAATTTGAGGAGAGCCAAAACGCAGTTGATCAGGGTCGTCTTGCCGGAGCCGTTTGGTCCTAAAAGTCCGTAGACTTCGTTCTCCCTTATCGTCAGATCGAGGTGGTCGATCGCGACCAGCTTTCCATAGCGTTTGACTAGATCTTTTACTTGAATCATTGTCTTTTATCCTTTCGTAAATGATCGGCCGGGTAGGCATGATCGTTAAGGTCTGTCTGAAGCATAAGAGTAAAAGGAGGAGGCGGTAAGTGAACGCCGTCATGATAAACTGATGACAAATGTCACGAAGAGGTCTGCATGCGCTTCCGGATACCGCTTGCCATACTGTTTGTCTCACTCGTCGTAGCCAGTGAACCGACGATTCATATCGTGCCTGTCATGGCCTTTTTGTTAGGGATCGTTTTATCCGTGTTGCCACCGTCTCTACCGGCACCGTATATCAAGTCGGCTGTTTTAGTGCTCGCGCTTATCGTGCCGATCTTTTTTCCGCCGTTTCTGGCATATTCGCCGCTCGCCGTGTTTTGGATCGCGGCGGAAAGACTTCCCGCGTACCTGATCCTCGCTGCCTTTCCGGCTGCGGTAATTCAGTTTTCAAGCGATCCGAAGACGATCTTGATCACGCTCGGGATCGGCATTCTTTCTTATCTGCTGGGCAGCGTCAGTGAGACGTTGTCTCAAACCGAGCAGGAGGCGGTGCAGGATGTAGACAAAGAGCGGTCGAGGAGGCTTCTCATAGAAGCCGAAAGAGATAAGAAGGACAGGGAAGCGAGACAGGAGATTCGGTTGGCAACGCTGGCCGAGCGAAACCGAATCGCAAGGGAGCTACATGACACGATCGGGCATGTCTTGAGCTCGGCGCTTTTACAGACGACTGCGCTTTCCTTTGTCAAAGATGAAAAGCAAAGAGAAGAAAGCATCAAAGATATTCAGGCGACCTTGAATCAAGGGATGGATCAGGCGAGAAAGAGTGTCCATGGACTCTATGAGATGTCGTTGTCTTTTGAAAGAGAGCTCTGGGAGATGCTCGACCGGTTCACGCATTGCGAGACCGAGGTCGATATCGAGTTTGATAAAGAACCGGAGCACGAGATTCGGCAGACGATGCTAAAGGTCGTGCAGGAAGCGCTATCCAATATCATGCGTCACAGCAATGCGACCGAGGTGCGAATAAGAGCCGATGAACATCCGGCTTTCTATCGCTTGAAAGTCAAAGATAACGGTACGAGGATATTGAGTGAAGAAGAAGAGGCGGAAAGAGGAGGCGTTCATCTCGGTATCAGTACGATGAGCGAAAGAGCGAGGCGCCTCGGTGGACGTGTCAGCATCGAACGAAAAGACGGATTTGGCATCACGCTCATTTTACCGAAGCCTAAGACGGAAAAGGATAAGGCGTGAGATAATGGCAGACGACATGACGAAGATGGATGAGAAATTAACTGAAGCGGAAGTAGATAAGAAGATTACGGTCGTTCTCGCAGACGACGATGTATT
>DUQI01000009.1 GCA_012837885.1 Fastidiosipila sp. | reverse complement strand
CGGTTCCGGAATGGAGCACATTACCTTCGAGCGAGGCACCTGTATCACCGTCATTGGCGATGCCCCATTCGATGCTCTTGTTGGATGCATCTTCAGGTGTGATGGTCGTTATTAATTCGAGACTCTGACCGGCTTCGACTTCACTATATTGAAGCGTAATGTCTTCGACTGCGACAAAAGAAGAAGTGACGTTGATCTCAAAGTTCTTTGTGAAGTCACCGTCGGTCGTGCCGCCCTCGATAGTCGCCGTAACCACGACTGTGCCGGCCGTTCCTGTATGCAGTACATTGCCTTCCAAAGAAGCGCCGGTATCACCGTCGCTGGCAAGACTCCAATTTATATTTTTGACGGTGGCATCTTCGGGAGAGACGATTCCGACAAGCTCAAGTGATTCACCTGTCATCACCTCACGCTGCGCCAGCTCGATATCCTGTACGCCAACGAAAGCAGCGGCCTGGGAAAGCACGCCTTCGGCCGTACCGTCTTCGGTCGTCACGATCGGAGACGCTGCCTGATACTCGGTGCCATCGACATTACCTCCGGTGATCTCGGATCCAGAAGGTAGATAGGCGTTTAAGACTCCGTCGCCGTTATCGCGAGAGTAAAGTCCGAGACGTCCGTCGTAGCCTGTACCGTAATCGACACCCTGGAGTGATTCAACGATGCTGTCGGCACCGCCTTCGACGACGACCGTCGTCTTATAGACGGGGGACTGACCGTTCGTCGGCTGCTCCGAAAAGTCGGTGATCAGGTTACCGCCGGTGACGACCAGATTGTTGGCGCTGAAGCCGGAGATCGCACCGATACCGACGGCCGCATCACTCGTAAAGATCTTGCCGCCTTCAATGACGATATTCGCGGTTCCGGCGCGCGCGCCGCCGATCGCGGCAGCGAACGTGCCAATCGACGATTGTGTGCCTAAAGCACGCAGCAGACCGTTACCACTGCCGCCGATGGTCAGCGTACCGACGCCGTCCGTACCGTTTTTCTGAATCGCGGCCGACCAGGAACCGGGCACCAGCGTGTTCCGGCTGTTGTCGGCCACAGAGATGGAGACATTCGCAGCAGAGCCGTCGGCAATGTTGATCGCCGGCATATACGGCTTTTGCGAGAGATTGATATCGACATTGTTCAACGTGAGGTTGGCTCCGACATCGGCAGGAATCTCAATATTCTGATCGACTTCGCTGCCGGGATTGGCGTTGCTGATCGTGAGCGGTGTGCCGCTCAGGATAAACAGACTGTCACCGCGGAAAGCATAGTCGGATCCGGCGGATCCACCTTCGACCAGGAAGCCTGCAGCCGCCTGACCAAAACTGACCGCTACCGACTCACGATACGGTCCGCTCCACGATGTTTTGCCGACTCGTGTATAGTCGCCGACCGACGCGATACCCGCCCCGTTGTCAGGTGTGGCGTGAATCGTCACCAGGTCGGAAGGTTGCATCTTCTGAGGTGTCGCCGTCGCCTGGCCTGAGCCCGAGACTTCAACGTTAACCGCGACAGGGGCTTTGACTTCGTACTGTCCTTCCGGCACGGTCACACTCTCTTCGCCGACTTGCAGCGTAATGTCGCCGCTCACCCCCGCCTGATCCGGCAGGAATATGGATAAGTCGCCGTTGCTGTTGGTTTTCAGTCCACTCGCATCAAAACTCGCACCAGCGATATTCATCCCGGTCACCGTCGCATTCGGGTAGGTCGGAATCGATATGACGTAGCGGAACACGGGGGAGCCGCCGCCGTCTACCGGTTGACTGGCAAATTTTGTGGCAAATATCGAGCCGCCTTGAATGACGACACTCGATTCAGGTCTGAAAGCCGACGCACCGATCGAGGAGGCAAACTCGTTGCCGCCTTCGACGATAAGCGTACCCGACCCGCTGACGACAAGGTCGCCACCGCCTTCTTTCTGGAGCGGTGTCGCGTATGGACCGGACTTGAGTGTATTGACGCTGCCTTCCTGCAGGCGGATCGTGACACTGGCATTGGAGCCGGCTCCGGCCGATATGGCCGACACGCCGCTGACGCCGGAATTATCGATATGGACGCCGGCCAGCGTAATATCGGCCGCGACATCGCGCCGTATAAATATGCGCTGGCTCGTCGTCGCCTCGGGGTTGGCATTCCGGATCACGAGCGGGGTGCCGCTTAAGATCTCCAGGACGCCCCGGTCGGGGTTGTAACGGTAATCGGCATCAGCCGCACCGCCTTCCACGACGAGATCGCCGACAGTGGCTGCTGTTACTGGCATTGAAGTAAATTGCAAGAACAGAACACAAAGCGCTGTCAACAGCGCCAGAAGTTTCTTAGTACGCATAATGTGACCCTCCAACAGGTAGGTTAGCTTATACGTTACCGTCGCCTCGGTTCGACCGCAAGTAAGGAATGGTAATTATTAGATATTGTTAGTTCTCTGTAATCGAACTGTGCGTATCGCAACACAATTGTGATGAAATGTGACGGGTATCCGTAACTTAAATATATGCCAGATTCAAAGCATCCTTTTCCACTTCAAAGCGAAGTTCCGGATCCTCCAGTACGATGCCGTCATAATTGGCCAAGACGTGCGTTTCCCCGCCGAGCGGGCGCACCACACCTCGCATGGCATTCGCAATCTGAATTTTAGGATGAGTCAGATGCTTGCCTTTTTTGTAGCGGGAAATGAGCGGCAAAAGCTCTCTCATCTTCATCGTCTCGGCCAGGCAGATCTGCAAAACACCGTCGTCGATTTTCGCCATCGGCGCCGGCATGAAGCCGTTGCCGTAATATCCACCGTTACAGATCGCACCGAGGATCAAGGGGGTATCAGACGAGTGATGTTGCCCCTTATCATCTTCCCATTCAAGCGCAAGGTCGAAGCGCTTTCTGGAAAAAAGACTCTTCACAACGCCGAGCGCGTATCCGGTTTTGCCGACAAAAGGCATTTTCTCCATGATCCACAGCGCATTCTTCAAGACGATCGTGTCATAGCCGAACGACACGATATTGATCGCGTAAAAGCCGTTCAGTCGAATCAGGTCGATCTTTTTTATCTCGGGTTTCAGTGTGCGGACGAGCAATGTTTCGAGGTGTCTGGCATCTTTTCTCGAATAGAGCATTTTCGAAAAATCATTGGCCGTGCCGAGTGGCAGCACACCCATAGCCGTATCCTTATGTGCCAGCGCGTTCGCCACTTCACTCGTCGAACCGTCGCCGCCGCAGATAAAGACGAGACCGTTTTTGCCGTGCTTCTCGGCAAATGCCTTCGATGCTTCATAGGCATGCGCGCCGTGTTCCGTCACCAGAATCGACAGAGAGTCGGCACGGCCATCGGCTTCGTAGATCGCTTCAATCTTGCGCGACAGACCGAGTGCTCTGCCGTTGCCGGCTTTGACACTCAAGATGAACATCACTTGTCGCTCGGCGGCGTCGGTCATTCAACACCTTTGTAGATGCTGGCAATGTCGTCGGCTCCGATCGGAAAATGCGGATTGAACATCGGCATCGGCGAAAACTTGAAGCGGCTGATACGGTGTAGGCGATCGATCTTTTCTTTCGTCTCCGGATTGTCGATCTCACCGGTTCGAATATACCGATTCAGTACGGCGTAGCTGAAGCCGAGCACATCTTCGTCTGTCTTCCCGGTCAGTCCGTCGGCAGGCACCTTGTCGGCCAAAAAAGCCGGCAGTCCGAGCGCTTTACCGACAGCGACGACTTCATCGGTCGTCAGCATACCGAGCGGTGCGAAAGCGCCAGCCATGTCACCGTACAAGGTCGCGTAACCGACCCAATCCTCGGAGATATTGCCCGTATTGATCACGCGCGCGTTTTCGAGACTCTGCGCAAGACCAAAGAGCACCGTCATCCTGACTCTAGGTGGCAGGTTCAATACGGTCTGCTGCGACAGCTTCACCTCTTTTTCCAGCGACTCGTAAAACGTCTTCGTAATGTCACCGATCGGCAGCAGATGCTCATGAATACCGAGATGAGCGACGAGCGCATGCGCGTCATCGATATCGAGTTGTTGTCCGTCCGGCATCAACACGCCGTGGACATTCTCCGGTCCGACAGCCTCCGCCAGCAACGCGGCGACAACGCTCGAATCCTTACCACCCGAGATGCCGAGCACGGCTCTTTCCCCACCGGAAAACGCAAGCTGGGCACGGCAGTATTGGACGAGATCATCTTTCAATTGATTAACGTCGTAAGGCAGATCATTCATGTATCTGAGTATAACAACTTATGCTGGACAAAACGACTAAACCTTATCGTCTGCGCCATGTGTAACAGGCGTCTGTATCGATCAGTCAAGAAGCCCGGCCGAGATATCTTGTCCGGCGACAAAATGAGCGGCTGTCCGGACGGCTTTCGATAACACGATGTGGCTCTCTTCATAGCGCGAGGCAGCCGCCAGAAAAGCACCGAGCAAAACATCGCCGGCACCGGTCGTCTGCTCGACGCGCACGACGTCAGATTTTGCCTTGAACACGAGATCATCCACTGACAACCACGCACCGTCGGCTCCGCGCGATAAGAGAATCGCTGCACCGGTAGATACGGAAGCTTCCAGCAGCGCCTTCGCGAGATCCTCATCTTTCGGTTTTGAAAGCCCCAACCAGTGACAAAACTCGTCTTCGTTCGGCGACAACAGCGTGAGACCAGTATGAGCCGCATGTCGCAGCGGCTCACCGGAGGCATCGAGAACGATCCGGCAACCGACGGACGAGAGACGCTCTACCACCGATTGGTAGAGCGTCGCGGGAAAGCCGGGCGCCAGACTGCCACTCATCACAACCGTATCCGCAGGCGTAAGTTTCTTCTGGAGAGATTCCACGAGGCGCCAGGCTAATACTTCCGACTGGACATCGCCGATCTCGTTTTCTTCCGTCGTCTCACCGGTCGCTTCCAAAATCCGCTTCAGATTGACACGCGTCTCTCCTTCCCCGGTGAAACGCTCATATTGAATACCGCTCTCCATAAGTCTGGCTTCGAGCTTCTTGCCGGTTGCACCGGCCGACCACAGGTACGCAATATTCGGTACACCGAGTTTGGTCAGCGCACGAGAGACATTAATCCCCTTGCCTCCTGCCTCACCGTACCGCTTCGTCTCGTTGCCCGAATCGTCAAAAAAGATTCGTTCATCCCACGCCGGATTGAAAGTTACGGTGTAAATCATGAGGTTAAATCGACGATGTTCAGAGACGGGGCACCGTCTTTGATATAAGCACGCAGATTTCTAGTGAACACGTCGAAAGCCCGTTCATCGTAGAAAACACTCAAACCGGCAATATGTGGTGTCAGCATGACGTCATGTCTTTTCCAGAGTGGACTATCCGATTCGAGCGGTTCGACCTCATAGACATCGAGCGCCGCAAAGGCAATGCTTCCCGCGTCAAGCGCGTCGATCAGCGCGTCTGTGTCGACGGTTCCGCCGCGGCCGAGGTTTGCAAACCAGGCTCCCTGTTTCATCGCAGAGAACGCGTCACGATCGAAGAAATGATGCGTCGATCTGTTGAGTGGCAGAAGATTGACGACGATATCGGCATCTTTCACCGCCTCTTTCCACCTTTCGATCGGCAGCGTTTCATCAAAGGCTTCATCTTTCAGACCGCGCCTCGTCACACCGACCACCTTCATACGGAAACCGTAGCGTGCCACGCGCGCCGTCTCGCGCGCGATCGCGCCGGCGCCGATGATCGCCATCGACCGTCCGGTGATCTCCTCATACGTGTAATCGTCTTTCCAGACCGCCGCTTTTTGATTCAAGGTCGCCGCTCCCAGTTGCCTCGCTCTCGATAACAGCATACCGAACAGCGTCTCCGTCATCTGTATGCCGTGAATACCGCGCACATTGGTCACGACGATACCGCGATCCAACATGGCATCGGTGTTGAGGCGATCGAATCCGGCCGAGCGGATCTGGAGCCAGTCCGGTCGAAACGACGTGTTTTCCATCATCTGATCAAAGAGGCGTTTCGCGTAGCCATATACGACTTTGACTCGAGGCAGAAGCGCTTCATCCGGCCTCATGTCACGCGAGCCGCGTATCACGTCCATCTTAGGTGCGATGTCCATCACCTCAGCGAACATGTCGTCCGTCACATCGGCCAGTAACAATATTACATCTTTATTCAAAGGCACCATCCTATTCTCCGCTATTAACGATCTTTTTTTACAATTAATCTCTTTGTTTATACGCGATAGTGATATTATTATCACATCCGTCCGAAACGGAGGTACCGCTCATGTACTGGGTCTGGCCTGTAGTCTCCATTATCGTCTCGCTTCTAAGCTTTGTCGTCGCCTGGCGTTTCTATCGCTATGTCAACGATATGGTAACAGCTGACGAGTCGATTCAAAAGTGGGGTAAACTCATCCGCGAAGGTGCTTTTTCCTTTCTCCGCACCGAATATCGGATCCTCGCTCATTTCGTCGCCGTGGCCGCACTTTTGATCTTTTTATTCTTTCCGCCGATCTGGATATCGGCATCGGTAATGACGAATATCAGCATGGCGATCTCGTATGTCGCCGGCGCCGTTTTATCCGGTCTGGCCGGCATCCTCGGCATGAGCATCGCCACCATCGCCAACGTCAAGGCGGCGGCCGCCGCCAAGGAAGGACTTGCCAAGTCCTACATGGCCGGCTTTCGCGGCGGTGCAGTGATGGGTATGGCAATCGTCGGCAGCGGTCTAATCGGCGCATCGATTATTTATCTTTTATACCCTGACGATCCGCGGTTCGTTCTGGCGTTCAGTTTCGGAGCGAGCTCACTGGCCTTATTCGCCAAGGCCGGCGGCGGCATCTTCACCAAGACAGCCGACATCGCGGCAGATCTGACCGGAAAGGTTGAACTCGGCATTCCGGAAGACGATCCACGCAATCCGGCCGTGATCGCTGATAACGTGGGGGACAATGTCGGGGATGTGGCCGGCATGGGTGCCGATCTGTTCGACTCGAACATCGCGTCACTCGCCGCGGCTTTAATCCTCGGCGTCTCGCTGAACCAGGTACCGCTCGTGTTTTGTCTAAGCGCGCTCGGTCTTTTGTCTTCGATTATCGGCGTGTCGACGTCCGGTGTGAAAGAAGGCGGTCATCCGGGTCATGCGCTGAATCGCGGCACTTATCTCACGACGGGACTGTTTTTTGTCCTGACACTCATTGCCACCTTGATATTCGATTTTGAACCGCGTCTCTGGTTCGCGGCCGTCATCGGTCTGGCTGCCGGTGTGATCATCGGCGTGACAAGCGAACGTTTCACCTCGGATGAAGGACAACCGGTGCGACGCGTTGCCAAGGCGTCCAGAAACGGTCCTGCCTTTACGATCATCTCCGGTTTTTCTTACGGGCTTTTGAGCACATTTCCGGCACTTCTCGGCATCGGCGGTGCAGCACTCATCGCCTATCTTGTTGCGGCACCGCTCGGTCCCGGCTACGCCTTATTCGGCATCGCCATCTCAGCGGTCGGTATGCTTTCGGTCGTCGGTATGATCACCTCCAATGACGCCTACGGACCGATCGTCGACAATGCACGCGGCATCGCTGAAATGGGTGGTCTCGGCGAGGAGGTGCTGGAGATAACGGACCAGCTCGACTCGGCTGGCAACACGGCCAAAGCGATCACCAAAGGTTTTTCGATCGGCGCAGCCGGTCTGACCGTCATCGCATTGCTCGCCGCCTATCAGGAGATTTTGATACAGGCCGGTAAGCCGTCGGAGTTTGCCATTTTAAGCCCTCTCGTCTTCTTCGGCATGATCGTCGGCGTCGCCGTTCCGGCTGTCTTTTCGGCCATGCTGATGTTGGGCGTCGATAAAAACGCAAGCCGCATGGTGCGTGAGATCCATCGCCAGTTCGATGAGATCCCCGGCTTAAAAGAAGGAAAAGAAGGCGTGTCGCCAGATTACGATCGCTGTATCGAAATCGCCGCCGTCGGCGCACTGAAAGAGCTTTTGCCGGCCGGTATCATCGTCATCGTCGTCACGTTGGCCGTCGGTTTCATCGGTGGCGTACAGGCGATCGGTGGTTTTCTCGCCGGCAATATTATGAGTGGACTCTTGCTCGCGCTCCTGATGTCTAACGCCGGCGGCATGTGGGACAACGCAAAAAAGTACATCGAGACAGGTAAATACGGCGGCAAAGGCTCCGCCGCACACAAGGCCGGCGTCATCGGTGATACCGTGGGTGACCCGTTCAAAGACACAGCCGGACCGTCGATCAACACACAGATAACCGTGGTCTCGCTCGTCGCCTCACTCTGTGCGACGCTTTTTGCGGCATTCTCTCTCCTCGGTTGAAAAGCAAGTCACGCCCACGTCGTTTGACGACGACCGTTTATCGACGCATGCCTGTGGTAAACAACATGCTTTTCTTTTCGTTAACAATTAATTTGCACAAGACAATTACGTAACATGAGGCGCAACACTGGTAAAAAGTAGGTAAATAAATGCGGGCTGACGATCAACCGTGTTAAACTGAAACGGTACCTTACACCTACAGAGTAATTATATCGGAGGTATTTCAATGTTTCACAGAGGGAAAAAATGTCTGGGGCTTTTGCTCAGTCTCGTCATGCTCGTCAGCTTGTTCTCGGTCGTCGTCAGTGCCGAAGAAGAAGCCGATATTAAGACGGTGTACATTCTCCACACGAATGACACGCACGCCCGTGTGATCGGGGACAACACGCCCGGTCAGGATGGTAAGCCGGTCACATCCGGCATCATCGGCTACGCCCGCTACAAAGCGATTATTACCGCAATGAAAGAGGCGCATGAAGACATGGTGCTCGTGCTCGATGCCGGTGATACATTCCACGGCACGAACTTCGCCAGTCTGTCGAAAGGCCAGAGCGTCGTCCGTTTGCTGAACGACTTGGGTCTCGACGCGATGACGCCCGGAAACCACGACTTCAACTACGGATTCGATGAACTCGAGATCCTGATGAAGGAAGCCGACTTCCCGATTCTCGCATCCAACGTCGTCAAAGAAGGCACGGATGAGAAAGTGTTCGACGGCAGCAAAATGCTTGAAGTCGGCGGTTTGAAAATCGGTGTGCTGGCGGTCGCAACGCCGGAGACCAAGGTCAAATCGAGCCCGGTCAATACGGAAGGGCTGGAATTCGTAGAAGAAGCGGCTGCTGCGCAGGCTGAAGTAACGGCATTGCAGGAAGAAGGCGCACAGGCGATCGTTTTGCTGAGCCATCTCGGCCTTGACGATGAATCTGAAATCACGACGAAAACGGTGCTCGATGCGGTCGAAGGCATCGACGTCGCGATCGACGGACACAGCCACCATACGCTTGAAGAAGGTGAAGTGTACAACGACACCCTGATCGCGATGACCGGCAATCATCTGGAAAACGTCGGCTTGATCACCTTGACTTTCACAGACGGTGAACTGACGGAAACGAAAGCCGAACTGATCAATTTCCTCGAGGCGGCACAGTACGGCCAGGACAGCGAGTTGCTCGAGTCGATCGCCGCGATCGAAGAGGAAAATAAGCGTTTCACGGATGTCGAAGTCGCTGAAAGCGCAACCGTTCTTGACGGTGAAAGAGAAGATGTCAGAACGAAGGAGACAAACCTCGGAAACCTGATCACCGACGCGATGCTCTGGGCGACGAACGCTGACGCAGTCATCACGAACGGCGGCGGCATCCGCGCCTCGATCGATGAAGGCATGATCACGATGGGCGAGCTGCTCGATGTGTTGCCGTTCGGCAACATGATCACCGTGATTGAAGTGACGGGCGCCGATATCCTGGCTGCCCTCGAGTACGGCATCGACGCCTACCCGGCAGCGGCCGGCAAGTTCCCGCACGTAGCCAACATCACCTACACCATCTACATGAAGGACGACGAAACGGCCGGTATCGAAGAAGGGGTGACGATCGGCGGCGAACCGCTCGATCCGGAAGCCACCTATAAGCTTGCCACCAACGACTTCATGGCGATCGGCGGAGACGGTTACACGATGTTCGAAGGTAAGACACAGCTTCTGCTCGAAGGCCTGATGGTCGATGTCTTGAGAGACTACATCTTGCACCTGACGGAAGACGGAACGGCATTGAACGTTGAAACGGATGGACGTATCGCGGTAGCCGAATAAGAAAATGAATGAGCAGTGTAGACTGCAGAGAAGCGGGGCGGCG
>DUQI01000062.1 GCA_012837885.1 Fastidiosipila sp. | reverse complement strand
TTGTCGTCGATGAGCATCTCAGAACATCGCATCCGGATATCTACGCCGCAGGTGACGTCGCTAATTTCTTCCACTCGCAATTGAAGAAACGCGTTAGGATCGAGCATGAGGATAATGCACTTACCTCCGGCAAGCTTGCCGGGAGAAACATGGCCGGCGCTGAGGAAACATACACACATGTGCCGGCCTTTTATTCGGATCTGTTTGATCTCGGTTACGAAGTTGTCGGTGAGCTAAGTGGCCAACTTGAAACGATTTCCGACTGGCAGGAACCGTTCCGGAAGGGGGTTGTGTATTATCTGGCGGAAGACGAAGTGCGGGGAATTTTGCTCTGGAACATTTGGGACGGGGTGCCTGCTGCACGAAGAATTCTGGCACGGGCAAACGATATAGATAGTGCGGAATTGAATATCGATCTTCTCATAAGTGAAATGGCGAAAGATGAAAAAACGACGGACTAGTTGAATTTTCTAAAATACGATACTGTCTGGGCAAACTGTTTTCTTGGCTTTGTGCGACTCATCCTCGTTTTGTGTTTGATACAGCCTAGATCTAGCTATTCGATTGAATGACTCAGGTTCTACTCTTTTTTTTAGCAAATCTTGTCTTGTCGTTTTTGCAATGGCGACACGATAATGAGAGGGAATTGGAACTCTAATCCATCACGATATTGTCGAAATGACGATTTTTTGAGATACGTGCATTGGTATCGATTCACCACTTGTTTTGGCGTACATCTTGTGGCTTAATTTGGGCGGATACGTGTTAGGGAGGAGCGTGTGGAGGTAGTAGGCGTTAATCGCTTGAGCATTCGCCGTGAGATTCGTTGGATGGTCTTGCCGATCATTATCGAATCGATCTTCGCCCTATCCGGAAATCTCGTCTTCATCGCTTTCTTAGGTCGCATCGACAGTGTCGGTTTATCAAGTATTACGCATGTCGCTGCCTACGGTCTCGCTGTCATCGTCACCTTGATTGTCTGGAACTTGTTGAAGGGCATCAGTATCGGGGCGACGATTGGTATCGCGCAAGCCTATGGCGCCGGGGACTATGACAAAATTCAACGCATCGGTTGGCAGACGTACGAGCTTCTTTTCGTTTTGGGTGGGATTTGCAGTGTGTTGCTGTTCGTTTTTGCTGAGCCGATTGTCGCCTTTTATGATCCCGATACGGAGACGATGCGATTAGGTGTCGAATACATTCGCATCTGTTGCTTCGGCTTTCCATTTCTCGGCCTGATGCATTCTTCGACCGGTGTGTTGCAGGGCATCGGCAATACGAAGTCGCCGATGAAGTTTTCTGGGATTTTGAATGTCGTATATATTCTGGTCGGCCTGCCCTTGATCTTTGGTTGGATTGGTCCGGCGATCGGTGTGATCGGGTCGGCGTATGCGCTCGTGGTCGGACAGATCATCACCGCGTCTTTCGGCCTTTGGACCTTGTTTGGAAAGCGCGGACTTCTGCGTCGCGGTATTAAGGATAAAAAGTATCTGCCGCGTCCCAGGTTGATGCTCCAGATTTTAAAGCTCGGTCTGCCCACAAGTATGGAGAACATTTTCTGGCTGCTTGCGGCGATGGTCATCGGTCGCGTGATGCTCGGATACGGGGAGTTACAGTATGCGGCGAATCAGATAGGATTGCAGACCGAGGCGATCGCCACACTTCCGGCGACATCGTTCGGCATTGTGGCCATGACCTTGTGCGGCCGGGCCATCGGTGCAAGAAACCGTGAGCTCGGTGAGGCGTATGTGAGCGAGATAAAGAAATCGGCTTATCCGGTCATCGCAGTCGGCTGTGCCGTGCTTTTACTCTTGCCCGTGCCCTTTTTGATGCTCATGACGAGCAACGCTGAAGTGATTTCGCTTTCCACCATTTATCTGAGATTGGTCGGTGGTTGTTTGCCGGCACTCGCACTCGCGCAGATCTACATGGGCGCTCTGAAAAGTGCCGGTAGAACAAGAACGCCGATGCTGGTCGCACTCGGCGGCATCTGGTGCATTCGCGTGCCGCTCTCCATCCTCGCCGGTACGATCGCCGAGTCGACCATCGTCTGGTTGTGGGTCATTATGGCTATCGATCTGCTGGCACGCTTTGTGGTCAGCTGGTGGCTTTTCCGCCGTGCGCGGATATTTGAAACACTTTAGTTCGCACATAGTGATAAATATTCCATTTGGTTGACCGACGGCGCGAATTCTGATAAATGTTGAGTCATTAAGTAAACCATTGTTTTATTAAGCATTCAGATATTTAGCCAAGACCCCGAAATTTCTATAGTGGGTACGTATCCTAGATTAAGATGGGAGGACTACATGAGCGAGACGAATTCCATCGTCGACCGAGTCAAGGAAGCAAAGCATGACAGCTTGGCTGCAGATGACCTGATCCGAGACTACTTGCCATTCATCCGAAGTGAAGCGGCGAGTGTCAGTCAGGCGGCGCCTGGCCAGTCTTTGGACGATGAAATCAGCATCGCAATGCTCGCCTTCCATGAAGCGATCGAAGGATACGATCAGGCGAAAGGATCGTTCCTCGGATATGCAGCTCGGATCATTAAAAATCGGCTCATCGATTATTTCCGTCGCGAAAAACGACATTATGGTCAGGTGTCGCTGTCGACACCGGTCGACGGTGAAGAGGGAGCTATATCACTGGAAGACGTCGTACCTGATGACGTGCGGCACGAAGAAGTGTACGACACGCGCCAGGCGACGAAACAGGAGATTGAGGAGCTTATCGCCCAGCTCGGTAGACTCGGCTTGAGCTTAACAGCGATCGCCGACAATGCGCCAAAGCAAGCGAGAACCAAGGCTCAGGTAAAGCAGGTACTGCTTTACGCCAAGAATCATCCGGTTCTCATACATGAGGCGGTACGAACGAACAAGCTGCCTATGACGCAGTTAGTCGGGGGTACAGGGGTGGAGAAGAAGACGATAGAACGTCACCGTAAGTACTTGATGGCGATGTTCGTCATATTCTCGAACGGTTACGAATTAATTAGGGGACACTTGAAACAGGTGTTTGCAAGAACGGAAGGAGCACTGGCATGACCTACTTAGTCATGGAAAATCATGCGAGCTTTACACTCGTGATGGATGAGACCGGCGATTTTTTGAAGGTCGCTAATCTAGGCTATTCCGTCGGTGAAACGTTGACCCAGGTGCAGGCAGTGAGAACGTCCGGCACGATTTCTCGGCCACTCGGCATTTTCCTGGGTGCCGTCGCAGCCAGCCTCGTGCTGTTTGTCGTCGGCCTATTACAATTCATGTCTTTCAATTATGCGACAGTCAAGATGACGATCAATCCGGATGTGTCGATCGGCGTGATGCGAGACAACAAGGTCAGGGAATTGAAAGGGCTTGATGCCGATGGTAAAGACTTGATCGCCGGATATAGTTATCGGGATAAATCGTTGACCGTGGTTATCGATGAATTGGTTGATCGAGCGATCGAGTTGGAGTATTTGAAAGCAGGCGGCATGCTGTCTTTAAACCTCGACAGCCGCGATCGCGACTGGCTCGAAGATCAGTCAAGTTCACTCACGCGTCATTTAAATGAATATATGAAAGACAAAATGGACGTCACGATCAATGTTGGCCGCGCCGACGGTGAAGGTCAGCAGGTAGTGATTCC
>DUQI01000061.1 GCA_012837885.1 Fastidiosipila sp. | reverse complement strand
TGGAGTTACTTTAATCCTTCGAGCCTGTTTGTCATAATTGCAGGCGAGTTTAGATCAAGAAATAAGTACCGGTAATAGTGAAGGCCGGCCACATCAGGAGGACATATGCCACTAGAAATTACAACATCCACATTTGAAGAGACCGTTTTGAAATCAGACAATCCGGTACTTGTTGAATTCTGGGCGGTCTGGTGCGGCCCCTGCCGTCAGGTAGGTCCCGTGATCGACCGCTTGGCCACCGATTATGATGGCAAAGTAACTGTCGGCAAGATCAACGTCGACGAGCAAACCGATTTAGCCGAGCGCTATCGGGTCATGAGCATCCCGACCATCTACATCTTTAAGGGAGGCGAGGTTGTCGATAAACTAGTCGGCGCCAGACCTTATGAAGATCTGAAAATGGTGCTCGACAAACACGTATAAAAGAACAAAAACATTAGACTATTGATCACGCCGCGCAAGCGGCGTTTTCTTTCGTAAAAACAGGCAAATACACTATAATCTGGCTATGGGCTACGACGAGTTAAAGACATCCTACGGGCACTTCCGACACGTGGAAAGGTTATTAACGACCGCTGAATCACGGCTCGTCGATGAATTGTATCCGCATCACACCGGAATTCAGTTGATCCAATTGATGGAGCTCGCCGGTGCGGCGGTGGCGCGTGAAACTATGAAACAGCTCTCGTCCGGTGACCGCGTGACCATACTCTGCGGCGGCGGACAAAACGGCGGTGACGGGTGGGTGGCCGCCCGAGTGCTCTGGGCGTCCGGGATGGACGTCGCCGTCTGCGATACGGCCAAAGACAAGGTATTGCCAGATGAAGCGTCGTTAAACAGGGAAGCGGCGAAAAAGCTTTTGATTCCGGAGATCACAGTTGATACGTTCCTGAAACTCGGAGAAGGAGATGTTCACGTCGTCATCGATGCGCTATTTGGCAGTGGATTGACCAGAGAAAGACCGTTATCCGATCTTATGACGAAGATCATCTTGCATCTGAACCATTTGCGGTCAACAGGCACTTTCGTCTTGTCTGTCGATTTGCCAAGTGGTGTCGATGCGACGACAGGTGCCGTCTCGAATGCAGCGGTAAACGCAGATCTGGCTGTCACGTTCGTCCGGACGAAAGCCGGACAGATGTCCCATCCCGGCGTGTTGCAGCAGACGTCCGTCGCCGTAGAACGGCTCGGTGTACCGGCATCATTTCTGGCAGCAAAGCTACCGATAAACGGTATATTCCGACTAACCGCAGAAGCGGTAGGACATCTCTTACCGCCTCTGGCGAAAGACCGGCATAAAGGTATGGGCGGCAAAGCCGGCTTGATCGGCGGCAGCAAAAGTATGCCCGGTGCAGCTGTTTTGGCGGCTAGGGCGATGGCCATGTCCGGCGCCGGTTATGTCACGATTGTCGCTGACGATTCAGTTAGACCGCTCCTCGTCTCTTCTTTGCCGGAAGCGCTTTACGCCGAAGCAGATGATTCATTCTTCGACCGTATGGATGTCGTCGCGTACGGGCCCGGTCTCGGGATAGAGCCACCTCTTTGCATTGAACAAGTCTTGAATAAAGCGAGACATTTGGTTATCGATGCCGATGGCCTGAGGCTCCTTTCCGCTTTGGATTCTTGGCAGGACCGCCTGAAACAACGTCCGACGCCGGCCGTATTGACGCCGCACGTCGGCGAGTTTCGCCTGCTACACGACTACGATCCGGATGATCGCATCGGCAGTGCGAGGCAGCTTGCCGAAAAGACCGGGAGCATCGTCGTACTAAAAGGGATGTCGAGCGTGATCGCAGCTCCGGACGGCACAGCGCTTCTTTCGACGGTCGGTAATCCCGGACTCGCCAAAGGCGGTTCGGGGGATGTGTTGACCGGCCTCATCACCGGATTAATGGCCACCGGGCTCACAGCCTTGGAAGCTGCCGCAGCCGGTGTCTACTGCCATGGGAAAGCGGCGGATCTGGCCACAGCCCGACGAGGAGAACGCGCCATGCTTCCTCAGGATGTGATCGAGACGCTACCGGAAGTTCTGCGCGCGATGTGAAAATACGAGACCTGCAGAGCGCGTATCTTCGGTTCATTCTCAAGTCAATCCATCTTTTAAACGCAAGATGCATAGCGCCGTTATTCGTGCTAATATGGAGCCAAGTTTCCGGGGCAGGGTGAAAATCCCTACCGGCGGTGTCTCAAACATGAGAAGCCCGCGAACCTCATATAGCGAGGTTGACAAGGTGAAATTCCTTGGCCGACAGTCAAAGTCTGGATGGGAGGAAACGACGCAACCTTTTCGTGCGCCAACCCCGGTTTACGGGGTTTTTTTATACCCCGGGAAAGTGAGGAACATATGAAAGACACAAATTCGCGTGACGTGAAGACGACGGGCAGCGGTACGCCGCGGCTGGCAAGTCACAATAAGGTGCTGTGGATCACCAAGGCGGGGATTTTGGCGGCGATTGCGACCGTATTGATGTATCTCGAGTTTCCGATCCCCCTGATGCCGGTATTCCTTAAGTACGATTTTTCCGACATACCGGCTTTACTCGCCGCGTTTTCGATGGGTCCATTGACCGGCGTTATCGTGCAGCTCGTAAAGAACATTTTGCATCTCCTCGTCTCTCATACGGCGTTGGTCGGTGAACTGGCGAACTTCGTGATGGGCTCGGCCTTCGTCGCGACAGCCGGACTGATTTACCGTCGAAAGAAGACGCGGGGCGGTGCCGTGCAGGGGCTTGCAGCCGGTACGGTGGCGCTGACTGTAGCCGGTGCTTTGATCAATTACTTCATCATGATTCCGTTTTATATTTCGGCGATGGGGATCTCACTTGAACAGATCATCGGAGCGACGGCGGCGGCAGGCAATACATTGGTGCACGATATGTGGTCACTGATCCTGTATGTCTTTATCCCGTTCAATATTTTCAAGGGGACTACGATTTCACTGCTCGTGCTGTTGATCTACAAAAAACTGAGCCCGCTCCTTCATAAATAGCGGTGGGGCTTCTCTTTACAGACGTTGATACGGCGGCGAGCCATGAGTACACCGTACTCCGGAAGGTGTCGCTCGACGCGCCTTTCGGCTCCGTCACCGGCTTTTACGGCCGAGGCAACGATGGACAGCTGGAAGCGTTGCGCGTGGCATCCGGTCTCATTCCGATTCGCGCCGGAAGCGTGACGCTCGATGCGATCGACATCAGCAAGGAGAAGCCGGACTCCCGGCGCGTGCGTCTGATTTTTTGGAATCAGACGCACGCGGACGGGCAGACCGTCCGACAGGCTATGGAAGCAGTAAAAGAGGTATCTGCTAACGAAAACACGTCTTTATTGACAAAGGTAGGATTAGCAGATAAGGACAATGCTGATGTCTTCAGTCTGTCTGCCGAGGATCGGTTCATGCTTCATGTCGCGAAAATGCTGCTCGATTCGCCGCAGGCACTATTATTCGAAGAGTCCTTCAGACTGTTTTCAAGGCCGGTGACTTTTCGTCTGATCAGGCGGTTAAAACGGTTGGTGAAGCAGGTCGATTGCGCCTTCGTTTATGCTTCCTCAGACATCGAGACGATGCGCGCATTTGCCGACACGTATTATGTGTTTGACAAGGGTATGGTCGGCGGCCCGTAACGTAGCGAAGCGTGACCTCAGGTTCAGGTCTTTTAACTTAGGCCTTCATGTGACTATAATGTTGGCTAAAGGAGAGCGACATAGTTCATGGTGCTGGCACTGCCATCTGATTTTTTCTCACAAGTCGGCAAGTTTCTCGGCGATTTGCGTCAAAGCGTCGTAGACGGCCTGCTCTTTTTCGGCGGCCCGCTCGATACGGTGGTCGCGATCCTCGACATCTGTGTCACGACCTTTCTGATCTATTATCTTTTAAAGCTGTTCCGTGATTCGCGCGCCTGGCAGTTGATGAAAGGCGTCATCTTGATTATTGCCTTGACGCTCATCTCGAATGTCGCCGGGTTAAACGCGATCGGTTTTCTTTTAAACAGCACGTTATCTCTGTTGGCGATCGCCGTGATCGTCTTGTTTCAACCGGAGCTTCGGCGCACGCTGGAAACGGTCGGCCGACACAGCTTCGGCCGTTTGACCGGTACACTGGCCGGTGAATCGGCGCATCAGAGTTATACTTTCACGCGCCAACTCGTCGAATCGATCGTCTCGGCCTGTGAGTCGATGCAACACACCAGAACCGGTGCCCTGATCATTATTGAGAGAGAGACGAAGCTCGGCGATCTGGTCGAACAGGAAAACGCCGTCCAGCTCGATGCGGCGGTGACGACCGCGTTGCTTAGACAGATTTTCTATGTCGGTTCGCCGCTCCATGACGGTGCCGTCTTGATCCGAAACGGACGCGTGGCGGCGGCCCGCGTCCATATGCCGCTTTCCGACAACTATCATTTACGGCGCGAATTCGGCACGCGGCATCGCGCCGCTGTCGGTGCTTCTGAACTAGGAGACACGATCGCGATCGTCGTCTCGGAAGAGCGCGGCACGATTTCTCTGGCGATCGACGGGCGCCTCTATGTGCTGTCGAACGCCGATGCACTCCGCACGCAACTCCACAAGCTCTTGATGACGGAGGGCAGAGAAGCGAGAGGCAGTCGTTTCGGGCGTCTGCTCGGGCGTAATGTCAAACTGAATAATCGCTTGACACTAAAACAGGATAAAGATGCCGAGATACCGGCTGATCTGCCGCTCGAACTCGATGATGACGAGATCACGCCGAAACGCGGCCGCTTTGCCCGCGGGCTGTTCAGACGTCGCTCCGATAAAGCACCGCGCAAACAGCGACTCTTACTCTTCGCACTCTCCTTTATCATTGCTGTCGGACTCTGGGTGTACGTGCAGGTGACGATCAACCCGATCGATACGAGAACGTACGCGGTGACGCTCAGTTATCGCGGTGTGGAAGAAGCGGAAGAGCGCGGTTTCATGATTCAGACCCTGCCCGTGCAAACGGTACAGTTGACATTGACGGCAAGAACGCAGATATTAAACGAGTTGTCGGCGCAGGATATTACGGCCTACGTCAACCTGGACCAGGTGAGAGAACCGGGCGTGCAATCGCTTCTGATCGAAGTCGAAACAGACACCTTGCTCTACACGATGACCGATCAGCTCACGCCGACCCAGGTGACTGTCAACGTATTTGTTAGACCGGAAGGTTAGGAATAGTATGGAACGACTCTTTGGTACAGACGGTGTGCGCGGTGTCGCAAACCGCGAAATTACGCCAGAACTCGCTTTTCAATTAGGGTTTGCCGGCGCGGAGGTGCTGGTCAGACACGGCTCAAAGAAACCGCGTGTCATCGTTGGCACGGATACGAGAATCTCAAAGGATATGCTACAGGCGGCGCTCGTGTCCGGTATCACGGCCGCCGGTGCCGATGTCCATCTGGCCGGTGTCGTGCCGACACCGTGCATCGCCTATTTAACGCGTAAATACGAAATGGATGCCGGGGTGGTGATCTCCGCCTCGCATAATACGTTCGAGTACAACGGCATTAAGTTCTTTTCGAGGGAAGGGCATAAGCTGCCTGATGAACTGGAAGATGAGATTGAGCAGTTGATTCGACAAGGATTTTCACTCGAGGCGCGTGCCAAAGGCTCCGACATCGGTGCCGTGTACGAACGCCCGGAAGCGGCACACGAATATATCGAGCATCTGAAACGCCGCCTCAGCGTCGATCTCACCGGCTATAAAATTGCCGTCGACTGCGCTCACGGAGCGAGCCATGCGATCGCGAGAGAACTCTTCTCCGATCTCGGTGCCGAGGTCGTGGCGATCGGCGTCGAACCGAACGGTGTGAATATCAATGACGGGTGTGGTTCGACGCATCTTGAGCTGCTGCAAGAGACAGTGTTGGCGGAAAAGTGCAATATCGGTCTCGCGTTCGACGGCGATGCCGATCGTCTGCTCGTCGTCTCCTCGACCGGTGAGGTGATCGACGGCGATGTGATCATGGCGATCATCGCATCCGACATGAAAGCCAAGGGTACGTTGAAAGCCAACACGGTCGTCGTGACCCAGATGAGTAATCTGGGGCTCGATATCTGGGCGGCCAAAGAAGGCTTAACCTTGGTCAAGACGAAGGTCGGCGACCGTTATGTGTTGGAAGCGATGCTCGCAGGCGGCTATGTCTTCGGCGGCGAACAGTCGGGGCATTTCATCGTGCTCGATCACACAACCACAGGAGACGGCATGTTGTCGGCGCTGCGTCTTTTACGGGCATTGGTCGACGGTGACCAGTCGATCGACGAGGCGCGGACGATCGTGAAGATCCTGCCTCAGATTCTGAAAAATGCCAAAGTCAGACTCGGCACGCAACAGACGGCACTCGAAGATCCGGTCTTTGTCGCAGCCGTCAAAGAGACGGAACTTCTGCTTCAAGGGCGCGGCCGTGTGCTCGTGCGGGCTTCCGGCACCGAGCCCTTGATCAGAGTCATGCTGGAAGGCGACGATATTTTGGAAATCGGCCGTTTGACCGATCACCTGATCGAGATCATCAAGGTAAAGTACGGAGTATAAAGTGAGCGCCCGAAGAGCTGAACGCATGTTGGCCGTTATTATGGCCGTGGCCGGAGTGCTTTTGCTGTTGTCGCTTTTCGGTGTGCTCGGATCCCCTTGGCCGCATCGTCCCGGTCGTGCGACGACGACCTCGACGACGCAATCGACAGCGCCAAAACCGGATGCATCCGATCCGGTAGCGACGGATGAAGAAGTCGAAAACGATGCTACGGATCCTTTGGTCAAAACGGGAGAACTCGGCGCTTTACCGCTCGCTGACAATGATCCGAATGCCTTACCGGCAGGCGGCACGGCGCTTCGTGTTTGGCCTGAAGATCCGGTTGTACCAGTACTTCGCGAGATTACGAGAGAGTCATTTATCGGTCGAGATTACGGCCCGCAGGCGCTCAGCGGCATCACCGTGATTATCGATGCCGGGCACGGCGGTGAAGACGATAAAGGCCACGGCGCTTTCGGCGCAACCGAACAGCAACCGATTCACGAGAAAGATATCACGTTGCGCGCCGCGACGATGTTTGGTGACAGGCTTCGTGCCCTCGGCGCGACGATAATTTATACGAGGCCGCAGGATACGTGGCAATCCTTGTTCTATCGTGTCGCCTTTGCGGCTGACTATGTGCTTTTGGCATATGAAGAAGAAGCGTCTTTGGCCGGCTTCGATGTCGAACCGATCCGTCATCTACGTCCGCTGATGGGCGACATTATGCGGATCAATCAGGCGAGTCAGGATTCCGGCGGGCGCGGCATGTTCGGACACATCGGCACCGTACCGGAATTACGGATCATCTACGATGTGCAACGCCAGTACGACGATGTGATCTTTATTTCACTGCAGACCGGCTTCGACCAGGATGAATCGAAACGCGGTACCCGCTCGATCTATATGTCGAATCAATTCATTCAGGAAGTCAACAACAGTTACGCAGCAGGCCAGTCTGCCGCCACCTTGCCGCCGAATTACACCGCATACAAGACGGACGACCGCTATCGTCTCGCGGGACTATTGCAGGCGCATATGGCGCTAACGATGCCGGAGCTTAAGCCTGGCGATGAAGCGGTGAGGGAAGAAGACATGGCCGTGCTACGCTTGACGAATCTTACGTCTGCCGTAGTGGAACTCGGTTATCTGTCGAATGCCGAAGATCGTGCCCTGATGACAGACGATTCCTCGCTCGGCGAGATGATGCAGGCCCTCACGAATGCCGTATTCCAATACTATTGCGTAAGGTGAGGGACGGGAGAAATGGTGTCTCACAATTGAAGCTTCGCTCACGCATATAAACATTAAATACAAAGGAGCTGAATTGAAATGATGGCCATACTCATCCAAAAAATCACTGAGTTCTTCCCCCACTTCGCGTTGGCACTCGCTATGCTCTTGTCTTTCTCGCCCGGAATACTGGACACTGCGCAGGTGAACGTGCCGGAGCCGCTGCCCGCCATCGTGATTGAACTGCCGGAAGGCTTCGAGCCAGCCGAAGGCGTCTTGTACACGTCGACTGCTGAGAATGTCAGAAAAGGCCCCAGCACGAACACCGACATCTTGGCCACCGTCCAGCAGGGCACGGCATTCAATCGGTTGGATATGGTGCTGACGGCTGGCACTTGGTGGAAAAAGACGGCGAACCGGCGTACCTGCATCATTCCGTAGTTACCCTCTCGGCGCCTGCCGAGCCGGTCACAGAGCCCGGTCAACCGACCACTCAGCCGACCGAGCCCGCCGGACAAACGACGACGCCCACCACGGCTCCAACGCCGGCGCCGACTGCCAAGCCAACCTCTGAGCAGACGAGTGCGCTAAAGTATCCCGAGTATCCTGCCAATTACCTGGTTCGCTACATAGAGGGGTACGTCGACGAACCAGGGTTCT
>DUQI01000060.1 GCA_012837885.1 Fastidiosipila sp. | reverse complement strand
GCGTCGAACAAATCGATCGAGTGGAGTATTGCGGACGGTGGAGATACCGGTGCCTCATTTGAAGGCAATGTGTTGCATACGCAAAATGCCGGTACCGTTCTTGTCACGGCGACCGTGATGGGCGGTGCAACCGACGGCGACTTCACCAAGAACTTTGAGATTACGGTTCGCGACGTGTTCGTACCGGTCGAAGATATTACGCTAGAGTCTACGACGGTCGACGCAGGCGAGAGCCTTGAACTGGTGGCTACGGTCACTCCGGAAGATGCGTCGAACAAATCGATCGAATGGAGCATTGCGGACGGTGGAGACACCGGTGCCTCGTTTGAAGGCAATGTGTTGCACACGCAGTCTGCCGGTACCGTTCTTGTCACGGCGACCATTTTGGATGGTGCAGCCGATGGCAACTTCACGAAGAACTTTAACATCGTGGTCGGGGACGTATTCGTTCCTGTTGAAGACATTTCACTGGCCGAAGATACGGTTGATGCAGGTGAGAGTCTCGAGTTGGTAGGTACGGTTTCGCCCGATACCGCCACGAATGACGAGATCGAGTGGAGCCTTATTGATGCCGGTACGACCGGTGCAACCCTTGAGGGTAATGAACTTTTGACCGCGAGCGGCGGCAAGGTCACGATCACGGGAAGCGTCATCGATGGCTTGGCGGAAGGTCAGCCATATAGTGAAACCTTTGAGATCACGGTCGACACGCCGTTTGTGCCGGTGGAGAGCATTACGCTCGATAAAAACGTCGTCGATGCCGGTGATGACTTAACGCTTACCGGTGCCGTGTTGCCTGAAGATGCGACGAATCGGAGCATCGTCTGGGATTTGGTCGATGCCGGTCCGACCGGTGCGACGCTTGCCGACGGTGTGTTGTCGACGGTGAGCGGCGGTGTGGCGAAAGTGACGGCCACGGTGCAAGAAGGACTTGGCTCCGGTGTCGATTTCGTACAAGAATTTGAGATCCAGGTGCGCGATGTGTTCGTGCCGGTGACCGACATCTCCATGCTTGTCACAGATATGGTCGTTGGTGAGAGTGTCACGCTCGAGTCGACCGTTGAACCGGAGAATGCAACCGACACGAGTGTCAGTTGGAGTATTAGCGCGGACGGCGGCACCGGTGCAAACCTCGCTGTCGATGTGTTGACGGCTGAGCGCGCCGGAACGATTACGTTGACGGCGACGGTCGCGGACGGCTTTGCTGTCGGTGAGAGCTTTACCAAAGACTTTGAGATTACGGTCCATGAGGCGTTCGTGGCGGTGGCCGACATTCAGATGGATCTGACAGAAGTCACTGTCGGTGAGGCAGTTGACCTCGCTTCGACGGTACTGCCGGAAGATGCGACCAATAAGACGATTGTCTGGTCGGTGACCTCCGGCGAGGCCTCCATCGCGGACAACAAACTGACGGCTTCGGCCGCCGGTGATCTGGTGCTGGAAGCGAAGATTGTCGACGGTATAGTCGATGGAGATTTCGTCAAGACATTCAACGTCAAGGCGGTAGAGGGCTTTGTTCCAGTGCAGGATATCACGCTCGCCGAAGATACCTTCCAGGCCGGCGGGACGCTTGAACTGGTAGCCACGATTGAACCGGAAGGCGCGACCAATAAGGATGTATCATTCAATATCGCCGATGACGGCGGCACGGATGCCACGATCGACGGCAATAAGATCTCGGCGCCGTACCCCGGCAAGGTCTTGATCACGGCGGAGATCGCGGACGGCATGGCGCCCGGCGAACGCTACGTTAAAGACTTCACGCTGACGGTCGAGCCGATTCCGGTGACCGATATCGTGCTCGATCTGAAAGCCATAGAATCTGGCGACACGGTCGAGCTTGAAGGCAAGGTCGAGCCGGAGAACGCGAGCTTCAAAACGATCGTGTGGGAGCTTGTCAACGCCGACACGACCGGTGCCGTACTCGATGGCACGACACTGACCACCGCGGCCGGTGGTCGCGTCGTCTTGAAGGCCAAGGTCGAAAAAGGACTGGCGAACGGCGATCCGTTCGAGAAGTACTTCGAGATCGAGGTCAACCAGCGCGTGATTCTCGTCTCAGAGATCACGTTGGAACAAGATGAAATGCTGCAGGGTGAGACGCTCAATCTGAGCGCTACCATCGTTCCGGCCGACGCGACCCATAAACAGATCAAGTGGTCGTTGAAAGACGCCGGTACGACCGGTGCGACGCTGAACGAAGCGGTGCTCTCGGCTCCGAACGCCGGTAAGGCGATTGTCACGGCTACGGTCGAACAGGGAGACGAGGAAGCCTTTGTCCAAGACTTTGAGATTACGGTTCATGCCGTGTTCGTCGCGGTCGATGACATCGTCGATGTGCCGACCGAACTTGAAGCCGGCGACTCGCTGCTTCTGGCTGGAACGATCACACCGGACAACGCGACGAACAAGAATATCTACTGGGCGATGACGAGTGCCGGTACGACCCGCTCCACCTTGATCGACGGCACGCTGACAACTGCCGCCGGCGGTACGGTCAAGCTGACCGCCAAGGTGAGAAACGGCGTGGCGATAGGTGAAGACTTTGTCAAGCACTTTGAAATCACGGTCAATGACACGGGGCAGACACCGACGACACCTGTGTTCAAAGTGAATCTGCCGCCTTCGGTCAATGTGGTCGTCGGCAATCTCGTGACGTTTACGGTCGAGATGGAAGAGAGCAACGCGGAAGAAGTCCGCTATGCCTGGTACAAGGATGGCGAGCTTGTCGCCGGTGCCAACGAACCGACCCTCACGATCGAGGAAGCGGCCGACACGGATGCCGGACAATACAAGGTCGTCGTGACGAATGTCCTGAACGACCAGGAGGCAGCGGCGGAATCGACGGTCAGCGAACTGCGCGTGACCGCGGCGCCGATCGTCAACTATCAGATCTACTTCGGTAGTCAGCAGACGTTTAGAGGCGGCAACATCGGGTTGATGTTCGGCACCAATATCCCCTTCGAGAAATTCAACAGTCTCTCGATCAACGGGGTGGTGACACCGGTCAACCAGTACGATGCACGTCCGGGTAGCACGATCATCGAGATCAGTGCCAACTATCTGAACATGTTCAAGAACGGTACCTACCACATGCGGATCAACGCGGTGGACGGCTTTGCCGAAGTGACGTTCTTCGTACAGAGAGATACGGAGCCGAGCGAGACGGTGGAAGTGGCGCCTATTACCACAGCGACGGTCACGCCGACACCGACGGCTTCGCCGACCGAGACGTCACCGGAGACGACGGATCCGCGTGAGACAACGATCATTACGTATCCGACGACGACCGAGACGACACCGGATATTACACGGACGGGCGAAGGGTCGTCATTGATCTACATCATCGCCGGCATCGGGCTTCTGGCCTTGGCCGGAGTCATCCTCATCTTGACGATGAGAAAACGCCGCGACGATGACTTTGAAGACGACGATCCGGACGACAGGCCGATCTAAGATTAGCCTTTGGGCGAATGAATCACGAAAAAGGGGCGTATCCGGTATCCGGACACGCCCCTTTAAATTTAAGCAGATGTAGTTATCGGATCATTCGAACCTACTGCGATACAGTTGTTTATTCTCTTTCGATTTGCCGAGGAGTATGGATGGATAATTCTGGCGAACATACTCAAACAGCGGCTGGAGATCGGTTTCGGCATCCTTGATGCGTCCCGACAAAAGCATCGCTTTACGCTTGTTTTTCTTCGATTTCGAATAGACGAAAAGATACGGCTGGGACGCATAACGACTCGATAGTCGCTCATAGTGCATCCAACCGACGTCATTCAAGTCGGTGACGACCAGACCGCCGCGCTCTGAAAAGAGTATGCCGTCTTTGACAAACACACGGCGCGAGGGAATGTCGAGATCTTTTCTCTCGTCGAGGAAAGTAAAGTCATCGTGATGCGGATACTTTTCCGCTAGTAACGCTTTTGCAGCCTTCAATCGTCTGGAGCTTACCACGGCGCCGATCATCATCGCGATCGCAAAGATCGCGGCTAAAACGGCGAGGACAAAAAGCCAGGGTGGCGCAGCGGACTTGTTCGTCGTCGACAGATACGTCTGCAATACAGGGGCGTCATCCGGCAGGATATCTTTATAGCCCGCTTTGTTATAAGCCGGTTTGGCGTGCGCTTTAAGTTCGGCGCTGACCTTTCTGACTCGTCCTTCGACGCGAATCGGAT
The DNA here is from genome assembly GCA_012837885.1 of Fastidiosipila sp. GTDB lineage: Bacteria > Bacillota > Clostridia > Saccharofermentanales > DTU023 > DUPJ01. Next base: position 11,046 of record DUQI01000060.1, on the reverse strand, counting down.
GGGCTTCTTTAAATGCTTTTTCGTCGACCGTATAGGTCTGCCAGAGGCTATTGTTTGTCGAACTCAGATCGACGATTAACATGTCGCCGTTATCGAGTACCGTCAAATAATAATAGACTTTGTTTTTATCGTCATAGGCGAATGGTCCATAAAAACCATCGACTGCGACGTAGCCGTACTCACCGTTTTTCAATGTCGCCAGTTTCGGCGTTGCTTGGGTGCTTTTGTCTTCAATACCGAGATCACTAATACTGAAATAGATCAGCGCCGCCGCGATCAGAATCAAGACCACGGTAGCGATCGCGTAGGTTGTCCATGTTTTCTTATGTCGTTTGAGAATGTCCATCGCAAGATTCTCCTCTCCCATCGGCCTTACGGTCGATTGACTTGTATATTAAAACGAATACATTGATTTGCGGGTGAATAAGATACGAAATCGTCGTTTTGACCGAATCGAGGCGGCTTATCTTCGCTATCTTTTAGCCATGGGAGTTCTTGTCGGTCTGCTCTACAAGATGACAGACACACGCTTTGGCGAGCAATATTCCGGCCGCCGGAGGTACGAACGGCAGACTGGCCGGAGGACGGCGTCCGTCTTCTTCGTAGTCGATCTTGACCGGCAACTCCTCGGAAAAGACGACGGGCAATGATTCGACGCCATGATCTTTCAAGGCGCGGCGCATCCTTTTGGCGATCGGGTCGGTATGCGTCTTTTTGATATCGGTGATTTTAAGCAGCGACGGATCCCACTTGTTTCCGGTGCCGAGGCAGGTGATCAAGGGGAGCTTTCGCTTCGTGCAGGTGATCGCGAGGGCAATCTTTACCTTGATGTCGTCGATCGCATCGATTACGTAATCGAACGGTTGATCCAAAAGTTTCGGGATGTCGTCCGGCGTCAGGTGGCGATCGATAGAGTGAACCGTTGTCTCCGGATCGATACTTCCGATCCGCTCCTTTGTGACGTCCGTCTTTTTCCTGCCGATCGTGTTGACGAGTGCGCCGAGCTGTCGGTTCAGGTTGCTTTCGGAAAAGACGTCACCGTCGACGATGGTCAGTGTACCGACACCGGCCCTGGTTAGCGCTTCTGCCGTGTAGGAACCGACGCCGCCCAGGCCGAGTAGCAGGACGTGTGCCTTTCTTAGTTTGGCCAATCCTGTCTCCTGAAGTAACGGCAGTGATCTTGCAAACCGGCTCATCTTATCCTCTCTTTGCGCTATAGTGTCTTCGTAGTCCTCATGGAATTGTAGCAGGTATCAGGAGGGGTGGGACATGAAAAACGTGGATGTCGTGATCATTGGCGGCGGCTTGGCCGGTATTTTTACGGCGTATGAACTGGCGGTCAGAGCGCCGTCAGCATCGGTTTTGCTGGTCGAGCAGGGGGATCCGATCGTCAAACGATCCTGTCCGATCGTCGCAGGACAGGTGGCGCGTTGTATCAACTGTCCCGTCTGCGATATCATGCGCGGGTTCGGTGGCGCCGGGGCGTTCTCCGATGGTAAATTCAACTTCACCACCGCCTTCGGCGGCTGGCTGACCGATTATCTGTCGTCTGAGAAGGTGATGGAGCTGATCGATTACGTCGATCTCGTCAACCAGGAATTCGGGGCGACGACAAACACGTTTTCCACCGACACACCGGAAGCCGACAAGATAAGGCTCAAAGCACTGGGCGAAGACATCCATCTGCTCGATGCCCGCTGCAAACATCTCGGTACGGAGAAGAACCGCGAATTGCTCGAGAAGATTTCCGACTGGCTCGATGAACGGATCGAGATGTGGCTGAATGTCCGCGTCGACTCGATCGAACCGGCCGATCAGGGGTATCGGATCGAAACGACGCGCGGAGAGGTGTCAAGCCGCTTCGTTGTCGCCGCGCCGGGACGTTCCGGTGCCGAGTGGTTCGCCGGTCAGTGCCGCCAGCTGGATCTCACCTTGATCAACAATCAGGTCGATCTCGGCGTCCGGGTCGAGTTGCCGGCACTCGTCTTCAAAGAGATTACGGATGCGATGTACGAAGCGAAGCTGACCTACCGCACGAAACAGTACGGCGATATGGTCAGAACGTTTTGCATGAATCCATACGGTTATGTGGTGAGCGAGAATACGGACGGCATCATCACGGTGAACGGTCACAGTTACGATGCACCGGAGCTTCGCTCGAACAACACGAACTTTGCGTTGCTCGTCAGCAACCGCTTTACGGCTCCGTTCAAAGAGCCGTACCGCTACGGTAAACATATCGCGTCGTTGTCCAATATGTTGGGCGGCGGTGTCATGGTGCAGCGTCTCGGCGACCTTCTGGACGGGCGCAGAACCGATACGCATCGACTCGATAAATCGTTCGTACGGCCGACACTCGACGCGACCCCCGGCGATTTGAGTCTCGTGCTACCGAAACGCCATCTCGACAATATCGTGGAATTCCTCCACGCGCTCGATACACTCGCCCCCGGAACGGCGAACCGTGACACGTTGCTCTACGGCGTCGAAGTGAAGTTCTACAGTGCGCGCCTCGAGTTGTCCAACACGTTCGAGACGCAGCTTAAGAATCTGTTTGCGATCGGTGACGGAGCCGGCATCACGCGCGGTCTGTCGCAGGCAGGTGCGAGCGGCGTTCGCGCGGCAAGAGAGATCGCTTCCAGGCTTTCGACCTAGTCGGACAGTTTGATCGGCAGGAGATAACCCCAGTCTCTGGTTAGGACGCGCCCGGCATTGGCCGGCGCCTTCTGCATCTGGATCAAACCGGTGACCTGACTTTCTAGAAGATCGATGTAGTGCACGATGGCCGCAGCCACCGTGTTCGGTCGGTCACCGAAATCCCCGTGATGCTCCGAGACGATCGACTGCACCTGACGATAGAACGGTTCATCGAAACGGTTCACGATGTCATCTTTAAGCGCTGCCAGAAGCTCGATGCCGCGTACGCGGTGACTGGCGTACCAGGTGTCCGACACACTCAGATTGTCGTACTCAAAGACCTTTCCGATGTCGTGCACGACGATACCGTAGGTCAGAAGATCGACCGAGGCGGCGAGCTCCGGATTATTTACAATGATCGTGTGGAGAAGACGCAGCATCTTCGTCGTGTGATGGAACAGGCCGCCGATTTTATTATCGTGATGCTTGATCGCCGCGCCTTCCGTGCGAAAGCGGTTGCCGAGTGTCTCGTGCGAGATCGTCAGGTCGATGAGGCGGATCGCGTTGTCCGACAAACCGACGGCACGCAGATCGTTTAGGACGTTTCGCCAGTTCGCTTCGAGCAGAAAATCGGGAATCGCATCGAGAAAGTCACTCTTTTCATAGCCGGAGGTCGATGGCTGGATGGAACGCACAGTCAGATACTTTTGGTCGTTGAATTCCGAACCGACGACCTCGACATCGTAGACGCCGGGACCGTGCTGAATTAAGGGCGAAAAGATCGTCTCTTCCCAGATTTTGAATTCGACCTGAACCGACTTGTCGCTGAATTGCCCGACACAAAAGTCGTTCTTTCGACCGGAGCGTACCTGCGCCGGTTCGGCGACAAAGACGCTGCCTCTCGATACGGCATCTTTTTCCAGTGCACCCAGTAAATCGATAATAGCCATGTGACCTCGCTTTCTCGCCTCAGTATACTAGACCGCCTTCCCGATTCCGTCACACGCAGCCGACTTTGTCACTCCCGATTGGAGAGAAAACGGTGGCATTTGTGAAATCTGCCTGAATTAACCCCTTTTATAAGGGCGTAAGCCGGGTTATACTGACTATGAATCGGCATGGAAGGGCATGCCGAATTGTTTACTTCAAGGAGGGGCGTATATGCCTAAAAAGTACGATCCATATCAAAACATGTGCGATATTATGGATGAAGCCGCGTCTTTTCTCGGTTATGCGAAAAGAGACTATGAACCGCTGAAACATCCGGAGCGCGAGTTGGTTGTCGCCATCCCGGTTGAAATGGACGACGGGACACTGGAAGTTTTCCAAGGCTATCGGATTCAGCACTCGAGTGTTCGCGGTCCGTGCAAGGGCGGTATCCGCTTTCACCAGGATGTCGACTTAAACGAGATGCGCGCGCTCGCCGGCTGGATGAGCCTGAAGAGTGCAGTCGTGAATATCCCGTACGGCGGTGCGAAAGGCGGGGTCACCGTCGATCCGAGCAAACTGTCGCGCAATGAATTGCGTCGTCTGACCAGACGTTACACCGCCATGATCTCGCCGATCATTGGACCGGAAAGAGATATCCCGGCTCCCGACGTCAACACCAACGCCGAGATCATGGGCTGGCTGATGGATACCTACAGCATGCTGAAAGGCTACACGATCCCCGGCGTCGTCACCGGTAAACCGGTGCAGATCGGCGGTTCTCTCGGTCGTCAGGAAGCGACCGGACGTGGCGTGATGCTGACCGTCGTCGACTATGTGAACTACGCGAAAATCGAACCGGCGACCTGCCCGATCATCGTACAGGGTGCAGGCAACGTCGGACTGACAGCCGCACTCCTACTGAAAGAAAAAGGATTCCCGATCGTCGGTCTGTCTGACGTCACGGGTGGCGTCTACAATCCGGCCGGACTCGACATGGAGCGCGCGGAAAAACACATCAAAGGCGGCAACATGATCGATACGGCGATCCTACACGGCGGCACGAAGCGCGTGACCAATGAAGAGCTGCTCGAACTCGACTGTGAGCTCTTGATCCCGGCCGCGCTGGAAAACCAGATCCACGAGGGCAACGCCGGTAAGATCAAGGCGACCGTGATCGTGGAAGGCGCGAACGGACCGACCACCAAGGCGGCCGACCAGATCCTGCAAGACCGAAAGATCGTCGTCGTGCCGGATATTCTGGCCAACGCCGGCGGTGTCGTCGTCTCCTACTTCGAGTGGATTCAAAACCTCGATCATCTGAGCTGGGAGCTCGAGCGGGTCAACCAGATGCTCGCCGATATCATGCATAAGGCATTTATCGACGTCATCTCGCAGATGAACCAGCGCAACGTGACGATGCGTATGGCTGCCTATCTGGTCGCCATGGAGCGTCTCGTCGAAGCGACGAAACTGCGCGGTATATTCCCGTAAGCAGTAGGCTTCGATCAAATGTGAAAATAACGGAGGCGGCTACGGCCGCCTTCGTTTTTTAAAAGCAAAAAGTGCGCAGCCGGTCTCCTTTTAGAGAGACGCGAATATCCGTATAATGGATTGAGACCGCGAGCAAGCGCGTCATGTAGCAAGGAGCATCTTTTTTATGAAATCGATTAATGGCGGCAACTTCCACAAGGAAGTGTTTGAACGTATCTCGGACGATAAGCGGGAGAAAATTTTTGAAAGTGCGATGCATGAATTCGCGAAAGAAGGATATGTCGCCGCCAACATCAATACGATTGCGAGTAAAGCCGGTATCAGTATCGGGGCGATGTACACCTATTTCCCTTCGAAAGAAAATCTGTTTCTGGCGATCGCCGAACGCGGTGTAGCGATTTACCAGGAGATCCTGGCCGACTTGGTCGGTCGGGCCGGGTTTTTCGAGACGGTGGAACGACTGTTTCATCTGACGATCGAGTACGCCAAGGAACATACCGATCTGAGTCGCCTCTACTTAGAACTGTCGACGGAGCAACTCGGCAATCTGTCGGTGCGACTGTCGGAGAAAATGGAGATTGATTTTCGCGAGTTCTATACGGAGCTGCTTGCCGCGGCCAAGGAAAAAGGCGAGATCCGGTCCGATGTCGACATCGGGTTTGCGGCCAAGATGCTCGATGATCTCGTAATCTCCCTGCAGTTTAGTTATTCGGTCAGTTATTACAACGAGCGTATGCAGCAGTACGTAGGTGAGGATCACTCGGAGGCTCAAATGGTGCAAAATCTGGTCGATCTCGTGCACCGCTATCTCGCACCGGAGACGATGCCGGCATGACGACTCATGGATCCGTCGCCACGCCTATGACCGTCGCGTTAGTCGGCGCCGGCGTGGTGGCCAAAAAACACGAGCAAGCGATCCGTTATCTACAAAAACGACAGTTGGCGACGCTCTCCGCCGTCGTTGACCTGAATGAAGACGCGGCGAGAGATCTTCTTTCTGGCCGGGATATTCCAATCTATAAAACGCTCGAAGACTGTCTCAAGGCGTCGTTACCGGACATCGTGGCCATCACGACACCGAGCGGCACGCATGCGGCGCTGGCCGAAACGGCGCTCGAAGCCGGCTGTCATGTGTTGATCGAAAAACCGATGACCTTGTCGCTGCGTGAAGCAGACGCACTTTTGCAGTTGGCCGAGGCGAAGGAACGAAAAATTGCCGTCGGTCATATCTACCGTTATTTCCCGCTATCGCTGCCGCTAAAGCAGCTGATCGATTCCGGTGCTTTCGGACCGTGCCTGTACGGCGACGTCAAGGTGCGCTGGGGACACGATCAGGCGTATTACGATCAGGCAGAATGGCGCGGCACGTATGCCTCTGACGGCGGTGCACTTTTGAATCAGTCGATCCACGCGATCGATCTGATGCAGTGGCTGATCGGGGAGAAGGCACTCGAGACAACCGCGATGCTGGCACGTCAACGCCATGAGATGGAGGCTGAAGATCTGGCACTCGGTGTGGTGCGGTTTAAAAACAACGTCTATCTGCAGATCGAGGGCACGACGAATACGAACCCCAAGCGCCACGAAGCATCCTTCACGCTGTTTTTTGAGAAGGGCGAGGTCAGAGTCGGACTCGATGCCGGCAAGATCGCGGTCGAAATCGACCAATATGGTAAAAGACGGCAGAAAAACAGCTACCTGTATGAGACAGTCTGGCAAAAGATCCGCGAGGAGGGATTCTCGATCATCTTTGAGTTTTCCAATCCGCATACGTTTCTCTATCTCGATCTCGTCCGTTCCATCGCCGACGACCGCATGCCGCTGGCCGACGGCCAGAGCGGCCGCGATGCACTGGCTACCGTACTGTCTTTGTACCGCGCAGCGAGAGAGCGTCAGGTCGTGACGGTCAGAAGCGCGATCGCCTTCCCGCTCGCCGACATGATCGGTGTACCGGAAGCGCGCGTGGAAGAAGACGACACGCCGCCCGAGGTCCCTGCAGCCGAGACAAAGACGGTGGATGCAGATTCCGATTCGGATCAAGAGACATCTGACAGCGAGACTTAACGAATTTTCTCTTTGTAATCGATTGAAGTGAAAGGTACAATCTAGAAGGTTATGAACCTGGAGGTACCTGATGGAACTTGTCGACATTTTAACGTACGTCGATCATACGCTGTTAGCGACGACGGCCGTTTGGAAGGACATCCAAACCGTCATCGATGATGCGCTCGCCGCGTCTTGTTCGTCGGTCTGTATTCCGCCGTCTTTTGTCAAACGAAGTGTGGATTATGCGGCCGGCCGTATACCGGTCTGCACCGTGATCGGTTTTCCGAACGGCTATCACACGACCGAGGCGAAAGTCTCAGAGGCGAAAGATGCGATCGCCAACGGCGCGACCGAGCTCGACATGGTGATCAATCTGGGCGATGTCAAAGACGGTCGCTTCGCTTCGATCCTGGCCGAGATCAAGGCGCTGAAAGCGGTATGCGGCGATCTCATTTTGAAAGTGATCGTCGAGACGAGCCAGCTGACCGAGGACGAGAAGATTCGTCTCTGTCAGATCGTCAGTGAAGCCGGTGCCGACTTTATCAAGACCTCTACCGGTTTCGGTGGCGGCGGCGCGACGGTTGAAGACGTCTCGCTGTTCAAAAAACACTGTAGCGAAAAGGTGCAGATCAAGGCATCGGGTGGTATCCGTTCGAAAGAGGATGCAGAAAACCTGATCGGCGCCGGAGCGACGCGGCTCGGTACGAGCCGTCTCGTGGCATTACACAAGGAGTCTCAATAGTGAAAAAACAAACGCTCGTTTTATACTACGTCGCATTGTTTGTGGGCGCGTTCATTTACTGGTTTTTCACCCTGATCCCGCTCAACTTCCGCGACCCCGGCTTTTTCATGCATTTCATCTTCTTTGTCTTTTTATTGCTGCTGCCGTTTTTGCATTTCGGCATCCGCCAGAAATTCAGAGAAAACGTGCGGCAGGCACAGAGAAACCGCTTCACACCGAATCCGCCGGAAAGGCAGCAGATGCCGCAGGGCTGCATGCCGTTTTTGCGTCAGTTCGGCGGTTCGGGCGGACGCATCAAGCATGCATTTTCGACGCGTAAGCTGCTTTATATTCCACTCGTCTTGGTCGTGCTCTACCTCGTGTTGAGCTTTACCGGTTCACCGATTATTCAGGCGAAAAGATACGCCCGCCTGATCAACAAGGTGGAGGGCACGTTCGAAGACGATATCGCCGAGATCCAGTTCTACGACATTCCGACCGTAGACCGCGAATCGGCGATGCGGCTCGGCAACAAACGGATGGGGGAGATTGCCGACCTCGTCTCGCAGTTCGACGTCGCTTCGGATTACATTCAGATCAATTACAAAGGCCGCCCCGTGCGGGTTACGCCGCTCGAATATGGCGACATCTTCAAATGGTTCAACAACCGGAGCAACGGTCTGCCTCGCTACATCAGCGTCGACCTGATCTCATCCGAGGTCGATCTCGACACGATCGCCGGCGGCATGAAGTACTCCGAGTCGGAGCCGCTCTTTAGAAACATCAACCGCGTCATCCGCTTCCAGTATCCGTTCGCCATCGTCGGCGATCCGATGTTCGAAGTCGATGACTCCGGTGTGCCCTACTGGGTGACACCCGTGCTCAGTCCGAGAGTCGGCTGGTTTTCAGGGCGCGACGTCAAGGAAGTGATCCTGACCAACGCCGTCGACGGCAAGAGTGAGCGCTATCCGGTCGAGGAGTGCCCGATCTGGGTCGACCGTGCCTATCCGTCCGATATGATCGTCACGCAGTTAAATGACAACGGGCGTTATCAGTCCGGTTGGTTAAACAGCCTGTTCGGCCAAAAAGGGGTGCTTCAGACGACAGCCGGTTACAACTATCTGGCTTTGAATGATGACGTCTATCTCTACACCGGCATCACGTCGGTGGCGAGTGACAGCTCGAACCTCGGCTTCGTCCTCGTCAACCAGCGGACCAAGGAGACGAAATTCTATCCGGTATCTTCCGCCGACGAATATTCGGCGATGGCCTCGGCACAGGGCGCAGTGCAGGAAAAAGGTTATGTGTCGACCTTCCCGATCCTGCTCAACATCGAAGGCAGACCGACCTACTGTATGGCTTTGAAAGATAATGCCCAGCTCGTCAAGATGTATGCGCTGGTCGACGCGCAAAACTATCAGGCGACGGCTGTCGGCAACTCGATCAGGGAGGCGATCGCAAACTACAAGGTGCGGCTCGCAGCCCAGCTGTCGAGTCAGGATGCTGAAGAGACGGTGACGGCTCCGCTCGAAACCTTGAGCGGCAGCGTGGCCGATATACAGTCGGTCGTCATCGAGGGCAATACACTCTACTACTTCATGCTGGAAGGGGAGGATCTTGTATTCTCCGCCTCGTACGGCACCTATGAGAAACTGCCGTTCCTCAAAGCCGGCGATGACGTCGAAGTCGAATACAGGAGCGAACCGATCGGCGGTGTGTACATGGTCGAGAGCATGACCTCCGGTAAATGACGAAGCGGTCGATGCGGCAGAGAATGCTCGCAGGCGATCTGTACCTCGCCTACGATCCGGAATTGAGGAAGTTGCAGGCACGTTGCAAGCGGCTCCTCTGGCAGATCAATAACGGGCATCCGGATCAGTATGAGAAGACAAGGCAAGCGATCTTCGAGCTGTTCGGTACGGCTGATGAAGACACCTACGTGGAACCGCCGTTTTATTGCGATTACGGCTTGAATATCCACGTCGGCAGGGACTTCTACGCGAACACGAACTGCGTCATTTTGGATGTCGCCAAAGTAACGATCGGTGACAACGTGATGTTTGGCCCAGCCGTCCACATCTATACGGCGACCCACCCGGTAGATCCGAAAGTGCGGTCGACCTTCGTCGAATCGGGAAAACCGGTTGTGATCGAAGACGAGGTGTGGATCGGCGGTATGGCCGTGATCAATCCCGGCGTGACGATCGGCAGGGGAAGCATCATCGGCTCGGGTGCCGTCGTGACGAAGGATATCCCGGAGATGGTGATCGCGGCAGGAAACCCCTGCCATGTCATACGGAATATCGACGAGACTGACAAAGCATACTGGGAAGAACAGCTGGCGGACTATATCGCGGAGATGGGACCTTTGCCCTGGTAGCGACCGCCTCTATGTACATGTGTGACAGGCATCGTGTAGTGAAGTTGTTGACAATGCGGGCGGATGATTAAGAGAAATGAAAAAGGGAGACGATTAGAGACGATTATGAAAAACAGAGACTTTGACTACGATGTATTACCGGAAATAAAGACACGCTGGTCGCCTCGCGCTTTCGATCCGAACCGGCCTGTAGCCGACGAAGATCTATCGGCCATCTTTGAGGCGGCGCGCTATGCACCGTCCTGTTTTAACGAACAACCGTGGTTGTTTCTCGTCAGCAGAGACGAGGAGACACGAAACAAAATTTTCGACTGCCTGACTGAATCGAATCAGAAGTGGGCGAAGAACGCACCGGTTCTCGCGATCATGATGGGCAAGAGCACGTTCGCCCATAATCAAAAGAACAACCGCTGGCATCAGTTTGATACCGGCACGAGCTGGGGATATCTGACCCTGGAAGCCGAGCGGCGCGGCCTGATCACGCACGGCATGGGCGGATTCTCCGTCGATAAAGTGAGAGAGACGTTTAAGGTGCCGGAAGAGATCACGATTATCGCAGCGCTTGCCATCGGCTACTACGGCGACAAAGACCAGTTGCCGGCCGAGCTTAAAGCGCGCGAATTTCCACAGCCGAGAAAACCGTTGGCTGAGATGTTTTTCGTACCGGAGGACTAGCGACCGTAACGAAAAGCGAAGCAGAGTGATAAAAAAGGGGGCTGTCTCAAAACACCGTTTGTGTTGCGAGATAGCCCTTTTTTCATTGCTTTGTTCTCCAAAGCTTGTCGTTTCTAAGTTAATTGACATGCGTGTAGACGTATGATCGCGAGTTTTTCTTCTAATT
>DUQI01000059.1 GCA_012837885.1 Fastidiosipila sp. | reverse complement strand
GCACGGTTCGCGGAATCTTTCTCATCACCGAGCGTGCGCTTCCAGCCTTCACCGGAACCGGGGTGCTCAGATTTGAAGGTCACGCCGCCAGCAAGCGGGCTGAACACTTCTTTTGCGGAGTCGAGGGTCTTCACAACCGAGGTCGAACCGGTCGTGATCAGTTCGATACCGGAGTTATCCTGGTCAACGATCGGATGCTCGGCCGCGATCTCACTCCACGGTCTGGCGTTCGAGTAGTCGACGATTCCGCCGGCCGCTTCAACAGCGCCGAGGCCTTCGTCAGATTCCAGCAAGAACGCAACAAACGCTTTGATCAGGTCTTCTTTTTCCTGAGATTCAAAGTCACCGGCTGCGCGGGTCACGTAGGAGAACGGACGAGCCAGTTTGTAGTCACCGGACAAAACGTTCGCTTCGGTCGCGTCGACACCGGCGTACTGGACAGGTTTGATATTGTTCGCTTCGAAATCGGTGGTCAATGAGACGTAGCCGATCGCCTGCGGATCCTGGCCGACTTTCACAGCCATGTCGCCGTTCGAAGCCACTTCAACCGCGAGGTCGGTCAGTTCGCCTTTGTAACCGGCTTTTTCTTCAAATGCTTCACGCGTACCGGACGAGGCATCTCTCGTGTACACGTGAATGTCGCCTGTCATCGCTTCCACCTCTACCGGCATGATCGTAAAGACCGCAGCCAGTGCGATGAACAGCGCCAACAGGACACTTACTTTTGATTTGATCGATTTGGACATAGTTTCCTCCAAAGTTTTTTTGTCATTGATTCATAATGATCTCGGGCCTCAGCCCGCATTCAGCTTAGGGTTGAAGGATGTTGTCCAGATTATCGATACGTAAAATCCATGTTAAGTGAGAGCCTACCAGACACCGGAGCCAAACCGGAAAACGACGTAATACGAGCCATATCGGGTTTTCTATGTTAAGTCGATGTAAACTGTCTCTTAACATTGGCGAATATGCCCAACAAGAAAGCTAATACTCTGAAAAAGTACATGCGAAATGGTTTCCTGAGGCACGAAGAGGCCACGAGCAAAGCGAAGAACCTATAACTTTCATACGCGTTAGACTCCTATTTACCGCGTTTGCTTACTGCTCGATCTATATCGATCTTTTTAATAAATGGGAGTGACTTCGCTTCACCTTTTTCTAAAACGTTCAGCAATCGGCACGCGGTACCGGTAGGTCGATTTGTTCCTTTTTCCCACGCTTCGACTGTTTTTTTATGAACGCCCATGTATTCAGCGAAAACGCTTTGCGTCATGCCGGCCTGCATACGAATACGCCGCACATGCGAAGGGCTGTAGCGTTTGACCGGTTCAATCCAGAAGACCGTTTTTCGACCTTTGAGCTCTCCTCGCTCAATGGCAATCGCTTCCGTCAAGCCGGTTATTAGATCATTAAAATGCTTACTCATGGTCGCTTCCTCTAATGTTCGCAAAGTTCTTTCCGGAAGACGGCATCTTAAGCAAGTGAGCTTGAAAGCAATGCAGGTCGTCATCGGTAAATCCAAGTGATGCCCACTTTCTTGTAAAAGAAGGTACCTCCAAGAAAAACCTTTTCATGCGTTTCTTACCTCTTAGTATACCCTACCTTATAGGGTAACTCGAGCTTTCTATTCATTTAGATTCTGCTTATGGCTAATCTCACATCAATTGTGTGTGATTCAGTTGTTTTTTCTTTGCCCAGAAAGAACGAAACCACGACATTTATCGTGGTTTCGCAAACAAGTCTTTATAGGAAGTGCCGGTTAGACGTCTGTCGGTGTCTCCTCCGGTGCATCGCTGTCGTTTTTCTTTAGAAGCGGACGCATCGTCGGGAACAAGAGCACGTCCCGGATCGAGCTGTTGTCCGTCAAAAGCATGACTAAGCGGTCGACACCGATGCCGAACCCACCGGTCGGCGGCAACCCATATTCGAGTGCTTCGACATAGTCGTTATCCGGCATATTCGCTTCCAGGTCACCTTCTTGTCTCCGCCTCAGTTGATCCTGAAAGCGTCTGTTTTGCTCAAACGGATCATTCAGTTCGCTGTAGGCGTTGCCAAATTCTCTACCGGTGATAAACAGTTCCAGTCTTTCCGTATAGGCCGGATTGTCTTTGTACTGTTTGGCGAGCGGTGAATTCTCGATCGGGTAGCCATAGACAAACGTCGGCTGGATCAGGAGCGGCTCGCATTTTTCATCGAAACAGGCAAAGAGTAGTTCGCCCTTCGTCATGTTGTCGATCTTTTCTTCCAAGCCGAGCGCACGCACCGCTTCTCTGAATTCTGAGAGCTCGCGCTCTTCCGTAAAGTCGATACCGGTGACCTCTTTCACCATGTCGACCATCGATACTCTGGCAAACGGCGGATTCAGGTTAACTTCTTCCCCCTGGTATTCGATCACCCTCGTGTCGCTGACTGCATCACAGGCGGCGACGATCAGGTACTCCATCAATTCCATCATGCCGTGGTAATCGGTGTACGCCTGATAGCCTTCGATCATTGTAAATTCCGGATTGTGCTTGACCGACATGCCTTCGTTTCTGAAGTTTCTGCCGATCTCATAGACGCGCGTAAAGCCACCGACGACGAGCCGTTTCAAGTAGAGTTCCGGTGCGATTCTTAAAGTCAGATCGAGATCGAGTGCGTTATGGTGCGTGATGAACGGTCTGGCCGTCGCACCACTTGCGATCGTCGAGAGAATCGGTGTTTCCACTTCAAGAAAACCGCGTTCTTCCATCGCTTCGCGAAGCGCTCTGATGATCCTCGATCGCTTGCGGAACGTTTCTTTGACATCCGGATTGACGATCAGGTCGAGGTAGCGTTTTCTGTAGCGTGTATCGACGTCCGTCAGGCCGTGGAATTTTTCCGGCAACGGCCGCAACGCTTTCGCAAGAAGCGTATAGTTTTCCGTGCGTACAGAGATCTCGCCGCGGTTCGTGCGGAAGATCTCTCCCGACACCTGAACGACGTCCCCGATGTCGAGCTGCAGCCAATCGGCGTAAAGATCCTCGCCGAGCACATCGACTTTTGTGAAGAGCTGGATTCTGCCGCTATCGTCCTGCAGGTCGGAGAAGCTCACCTTCCCCATGCCGCGTTTGCTCATCAGGCGGCCGGCAATGTCGACTTTCTGCCCTTCAAGTTCATCGAAGCGTGCCAGAATATCGGCCGCTTTGCCGCTGACCGAGGCTTTCGTCTCTTCGTATGGATTGGCTTTCAGCGCCTTCAGTTTGTGGAGTCGATTCTGTCGTTGCTCGTCGAGCCCCGTTCCGAGGTCTATCTGATCCATGCCAGGCCTACTTCGGACGCGCGATCTTGACGATCTTGTATTTCAGCATTCCGGCCGGCGTTCTGACCTGCACGACATCGTTTCTCTTTTTACCCATAATGGCTGCGCCGACCGGAGATTCCGAAGAGATCTTACCGTTGAAGATATCTTCTTCCTGCTGTCCGACCAGCTTGAACTCGCGCTCTTCTTTCGTATCTTCATCGACCAGGGTGACGAAGCCGCCGAGTGTCACGCGCGTACGCGATATCTCTTTGTCTTCGATCAATTTGGCGTTCTTGAGAATCTGCTCGATTTCAGCGATACGGATTTCGTTGTCGGCCTGCGCCGCTTTGGCGTCATCGTACTCCGAGTTTTCGGACAGATCGCCGAGTGCTCTGGCTTCCTTCAGACGCTCGGCCACCTCCGCGGCGACGACCGTCTTTCTGCGCTCGAGCTCCTCTTGCATCTCCGTAATGCCTTCATACGTCATTTCATAGATTTGTTCTGCCATTAAGTGTTTCCCTTTCACTGCCGCCTCAAAACTGAGGCGGCTGACTAGGAGTGCATTATAGCCGATTTTCGCCGAACATCAAGCGCGCGGCGCCCGGCGGGCATCAGCGGTAGCGGTAACGGAACAGCGAATCGCCGGCCATGAACGTGATCACGACGGCTTTGTCGCTCGTCTCCACTTCCTCCGGTACTTCAAACATCACGCCGGCGAATTCATTGGCGAGCGGCGCGAGGTTATTGATGTTCGCATAGCTGAAGTTTTTCTGATCGCGCAACACCAGAATCTGACCGCGGTATGTGTAGCCATCGTCGTAGATCAAGGTGGGGGTGTAAAGTTCAGAGAATTTAATCTCTTCTTTACCGAGGTTTTTCACGTTGAGATCGACAAACACATAGCGCTTGCCTTCAGCCGCTTCGTAGTATGTATGGAAACCGGACGTATCCGGCGGCAACACTTTATCGACGATTTCGACACTGTTCAATGTGAATTCGAGTGTATTGGTGGCAAACGTCTGGCCGATCTCGACATCGCCATCGTCACCTGTGCCTGCTTCGCCGGCGGCGGAAAGCTCGATCAAGGGAGCGTCCGACTGGTCAACACTGACGACGTAGAGCGGTGCACCGGCGGCGTCGATCAGAAGAAAGACATACCGCGCAGGTTCGAGTGTCTCTTTCACCGCTTCAAGTTCCGCTTTGAGAGCCGTCAGCGTGTTTTTCACTTCCTCGGCCGTCGTCTCCACATAGATCGTTTTCAGAGCGGTTCCCTCAGATGTTTCACTTTCCAGAATGCTGAGCTCAATACCGAGCGATTCCGCAACCCGGTCGAAACCGCTGACTTCTTCGGCAGCCAGTACGAAACCGGATGTGAGCAAGGTGAGTATAAGGACTAACGATATTAGGGTCTTTTTCATAAGATGAATCCTCCTGATTCATTTGATTAATGAATAGTGTATTCGTTTGTCTTATCAATTCGTAATATTTATGCTCATCGCGGATCGCTTTGTTTCGCGTACACGTCGTGTGCGCCGCCTTCAACCAGAGAGGTCGGCGAGACGATCGTCAACCTCGCTTTTTTTCGAAGCTCCGGCAGGCTGATCGCGCCGCACGAACACATCGTCGCTTTGACCTTGCTGAGGCTGGTTTCGAGGTTGTCTTTGAGAGAACCGGCGTACGGTACATAGGCGTCGACGCCTTCTTCAAAGTGCAGGCCGCTCGCTTCCCCCTGATCGTAGCGCTGCCAGTTTCGTGCGCGGTTCGAGCCTTCGCCCCAGTACTCCTTGACGTAGTTGCCGTTAACCAAAAGCCGTTTGGTCGGGCTCTCGTCGAAACGGGCGAAATACCGGCCGAGCATCAGATGGTCGGCCCCCATCGCCAGGGCGAGCGTCATATGATAGTCGAGCACGATGCCGCCGTCGGAACAGATCGGGATGTAGACGCCTTTTTCTTCGAAATAGCGGTCACGCGCGGCAGCCACATCGATGATCGCGGACGCCTGACCGCGGCCGATACCTTTTTGTTCGCGCGTAATACAGATGGAACCACCGCCGATGCCGACCTTGATAAAATCGGCGCCGGCGTCTGCCAGATAATTGAAACCTTCAGCATCGACGACATTTCCAGCACCGACCAAGATGTCGTCGCCATACGTCTTGCGGATAAACTCGAGCGTCTGTTTTTGCCACACGGAGTAGCCGTCCGACGAATCGATACAGAGTACGTCGGCACCGGCGTCGACCAGAGCCGGGACGCGTGCTTCATAATCGCGCGTATTGATACCGGCACCGGTCATCAGGCGCTTTTTCTCGTCCAGGATCTCTTTCGGATTGCTCTTATGTTCGTCATAGTCTTTACGGAAGACCAGGGAGACGAGGTGACCGTTTTTGTCGACGATCGGCAGCTGATTCAGCTTATGATCCCAGATGATATCGTTCGCCTCACTCAAGGTGATCCCTTCCTCACCGATCACGAGATCTTCCAGCTTCGTCATGAACGTATGGATCGGCGTATCGACGGACATCCGGCTGACCCGGTAGTCACGGCTGGTCACGATACCGACCAGCTTGCCAGTCGGTGTGCCGTCTTCGGTAATCGGCAGAGTCGAATGCCCCGTTTTCGCTTTTAACGCGAGGACGTCGGACAGCAGTTGATCAGGTCGGGCATTGCTGTCGCTCGGCACAAAGCCGGCTTTATACCGTTTGACGGAGCGCACCATCTTGGCCTGGGACTCGATCGCCTGAGAGGCAAAGATAAACGCGAGCCCGCCTTCTCTGGCCAGCGCGATCGCCATCTGATCGTCCGAGACGCTCTGCATGATCGCCGATAACAACGGCGTATTCAGCGTGATTTTCGGGTCTTCCCCTTTTTTAAACTTGGTGAGTGGCGTAGACAGGTCGACGCGGCTTTGTACGCAGCGTTCGTCCGTCAGATTCGGTAAGAGTAAAAACTCGGAAAAGGTACGGGACAGTTCGGAAAATATGCGGGTCATGATGTTTCCTTTCTATAAGCATCAGCGGCGTGCAAAAACGCCGTGAACAGTGGATGAGGTCTGACCGGACGCGAGATCAGCTGCGGTTCGTAGAGTGTACCGACAAAGAACGGGTGATCTTTCCAGGAGATGGCGTTGACCAGCAGTCCTTCTTCATCGGTACCTTCTATGCCGAGACCGGCGGCGACGAGCGGTGACTGGTAGGCCGGATTGAGCTCTCGTCGGTGATGATGCCGTTCCACCGTCTGATTCGCACCGTATAGCGATTGAAACAAAGAGTCCGGTTCAAATACCGTCACATAGGCGCCGGAACGCATATGCCACTCGGAAAAGGGCGTCGTTTCCATCGACTGTTTCCCGGCCGGGTAGTAAAAGATGTCATCGACATAATGATCGGCTTCGTCAGAACCGGCTTCAGGGAAACCGGCCTCTTCTCGAGCAATATCGACGACGGCCATCTGCATGCCGAGTCCGATACCGAAAAACGGAATATTATTTGTACGCGCGATATTCGCGGCGACAATCATGCCCTCCATGCCGCGGTTACCGAAGCCGCCCGGAACCAAGACGGCGTGATGCGACGCGAGTAAATCGATCGACTCCTCACGCGGCCAGTTCTCAAACACTTCACTTTGTATCCAACTGATCTCCGGCTCGTAGCCGCCGTGGATACCGGCATGAGTCAGCGCCTCGATCACGCTGTAGTAGGCGTCATGCAGTTCGACATACTTTCCGACCAAGGCGATGCGCAGTTTCTGACGCGGTTTTCGCATTAAGCTCACGAGATGCTCCCACTCGGACAGATCGGGCGTGACGTCTTCCGCCACTTTAAAATGGCGACAGATTTCATTCGCCAGCCCATCCGCCTCGAACATCATCGGCAGTTCATAGACCGAATCACAATCACGGTTTTCGATCACGCGGCTGACCGGCACGTTGCAAAACATCGCCAGTTTCTCCCGGATCGAAAAGTCCAAAGACAATTCGGAACGACAGACCAACACGTCGGGCTGCACCCCGAAGGAGAGTAGTTTTTGTACGCTGTGTTGGGTCGGCTTCGTCTTAATCTCATCTGACATGCCGAGTACCGGTAAGAGAGTGACGTGGATAAACATGCAGTTTTCGCGCCCGACTTCGTAGGACAGCTGACGGATCGCCTCGAGATACGGCTGGCCTTCCATATCGCCGACCGTGCCGCCGATCTCGGAGATAACGACATCGACCTCATGCGTTCTGGCAATCGTGTAAAGATGCGATTTAATCTCATTGATGATATGCGGTACGACCTGAACCGTGCCACCGTGATACCCGCCGGCACGTTCCCGCATGATCACGTCGAGATAGATCATGCCGGAGGTGATGTCGGATTCGGCGTTTAAGTTGACATCGGTGAACCGCTCGTAATGACCGATGTCGAGATCGGTCTCGGCACCGTCTTCGGTAATGAAAATCTCCCCGTGCTGCGTCGGATTCATGAGCGCCGGATTGACATTGATGTAAGGATCGAATTTCTGGTTTCTGACTGAGAGGCCTCTTGCTTTCAGCAGACAGCCGATCGCCGCCGCTGTGATTCCCTTGCCGAGTCCCGATACGACTCCGCCCGTAACGAATATGTACTTGGTCGCCATAAAAACGCTGTCACTCCTTATGCCAAACGGCACGGTTTGACCTATGATACGTGTCCTGTCGGAGGCCTGTCAAACGAGAGAAACGTCCCGAAAAGGAAGCGTCAAGCATGTTATAATTGATTGAAATTTCCAACGGATTTATGCGTGGAGGCCGTATGTTTTTATTGAAAACTGTCAGTTTTTTTGGCTTGGATGCCGTGCACTGGCTCTTTGTTCTTATCCTGCCGATCATTATGGTTGTGTTGGCGATCGTCTATGTCAACCGCATGAAGCGGGTCGAAGCTGACTTAACCGAGGCGCTGACAGAGGCTGCGGCCGAAGTGAAAGAAGGAAATCGCTTGCCGCGAGAATCGGCCAATGACCAGTTAGCCGAACGTCTCGCTATCTACGAAGCGGACGGCGAGGCACAATTCGACGGACGCTACCTGCCGGATCCCGATACGTATTTCGACCTGAATGCTCTCACTGCGCCGGATGAGGCGCGCACGATCTCCTATTGGCCTTCGGCACTCTTCTTATTGCTCGGCCTATTCGGACTGGTCGGCGCCGCCGCCTCATTGACGGCGATTCCTCCGGCCGTGCCGCAGCAGGTTCTACCTGTCTTAATCTTCCCTCTCGCGACCGGACTCGCGCTCGGCGCCTATCTCTGGTTTGTCACCTACAATATCCGCGCCCGACTGAACAACGAGACGGGGCTTTTCACATCGGCGATCGTGACCAGGCTGAACGTCTTCCGCGACAAAGCCGGCATCGCCTCCCTGATCAACGAGATGCAACAGTATGATCGTGAGATGAAAGCACAGCTCGACCGCTTTAACGAGACAGCCGATCGACTGGCCTCCGGTGATTTCTCGCAGGGCATCGAAAACAGCGTGCGACAGATCATGAGTAAGGAGATCTCACCGCCGATCAGAGAATCGAGCGACGCCCTCATCGCACTGTCGACGGAGATCACCAACCGACAGGAGCGCGGCATGGAAGCGTTAGCTGAAAAATTCGCCGAAAGTGTCAGCGCCTCGCTCGCCGAGCATCTCGAACCGTTGCAGGGACATCTGGCCGGCATGAACGAGAAACTGTCGGCAGCTGAAACGTATATCGAAACGCAGGTCGAAGTGCTCGAGACGTCACGTCAACAAAATATCGAGATCAACGACCAGATTAAAGAATCACTGGCGCTTTTGGCCAAGGCGAAAGAAGATATGGTGGCAGAGATCGAAGATATCCGTGGCCACCTCGCCCTGATCGGTGTCACGACAGAAAAGATGGAAGCACTTTACACCGGTGAGGAAGCCGACCTGGCGGCACATATCAATCAGTTGGCCGCACAGCTGCAAAACTACGCAATCCGGCTCGACACGAGTGTCGGTGAATCGAGCAAGGCATTGCTCGCCGCCGCCCAGCTCACCGAGCGTCAGGACGAAGCGAGTTCGATCTGGCTCGAAAGACTCGACCAGCAGCTTGATCGTCTGTCTGATCTCGGCCGAATCATCTCCGACAACACGACGCACTTTACCAAAGAGGCGGAAGACTTTGTCAGAAAATCGCTCGACGAATATGATGCTGGACTGGCTGAAGTCGTCGAACGTCTGACCTTCACTACATCGGAGATCCGGGAAGCCGTCGACGCGCTGCCTCAGGCTCTGAGACCAGGCTTGAATTGATGACCGATCCTGATCGGAAAACACCGGATACGCCGGTCATAGACGAAACCGATAACAACTGGGAAAACGCCATCATAGAAGCTGATGCGGATGTTTCTAAGGTCGAGTCTCCGACCGAGGAAACAAAAGAAAGCATGCCCGATGAAACGGCATTCATGCGTCCGAAACGAGGCGCAGCGATACGCCGGGCAACGCTAAATCTGACCTGGCCGACTGATACCGTTGAAAACGCCATGGAAGATTCGCCAGCCGTAAGCGAAACGAGCGATGAAGATGAAGTGGTCACGCCTGCCGCGACAACAGAAACAGAATCAGATTCAGAATTAGAGTCTGAGCCAGTAGCAGATACAGAAACAGATAAAGAAGCAGAAACAGAATTACAGTCTGAGTCAGTGGTGGATACAGATACAGACGCAGACGCAGACAAATTTACCTCAATTGATCCTGCTGAAGATATAAGCGAGGCAACGCCGGAAGCTGATGAAGAGACGCCTGATGAACCTTCAGATGAAGACTCCGATGAACTTTTGGATGAAAGCTCTGATCAGCTGCCAGATGAACGTATCGAAGACGTTGATGATACTACTTCTGAAGAAAAGGTTGAGGAAGAAGATGGAGTAGCCGAACCGGACGTATCGAGTCCTTTAGAGTCGGAAGAGAATATCTACGAAATGATCTCTCGCATTCGGCATGAATCGACCCAGATCGCGCCCGGCGTGCGCTCGGTGCGTCTAAACGTCGAACCGATGGCGCTACCATCCGAGACGCCTGAAGACGAGGAGCCGGGTTCAGAAGAGGCGCCTGAAGAACTGTTTGTCGAGTCCGTCATACAGCGCGCCGCGGCAGCCGTCGCCAATGCTGAACCGGCAGGCACGGATGACGAGTCGGACGACGCTGAACATATGGTTGAAGCAGACGAACCGGAAGTGAAAGCGGCGGAAGAAAACCAAGAACCACCTGCACCGGCCGCTCCTGTCCGTCCTGTTTTACGGTATAAGACATTTGCCGAAGCGAGAGATTTTGCCAAACATACTCTGCCATTGCCACGCGAGATGCAGACGGACGGTCAGCAGGTCAATTATCAATGGCTGATGGCACAGTTGAAAGTCGCCGATACCCCGGAACGTCTGCATGAGCTGGCCTACCGCTTAAACTACAAAGATCTTGCCGTCTTGTTTCCGACACTCGCCACGCTCTCGAAGCGCGGACCGACGGAACAGATTCAGACCTTGATTCGCACCAGAGCGAGTTCGTATCTTTACTATCACGGCTGGATTACGCTCCAGTTTGCCTATCCCAGAAATGCCGTCGCCAAAGCCCTGAGTGACCTTTGCATTCAGTTAGAAGACCGCCTTTACGCATTCGGCAACCTGATCCCGGCACGCTTGGGGCGGCGGGAAAACCGACCGGATCTTGGACCAAACCGTATGGTCTGGGGAGACATCCCCCTGATCTCCGAGATTGCGCTGCCGAACAGTCGCCATTTCCTGACCGATGTAGCCAAAGCGGCGAGAGAGTCAAGCTATTCGCTGGAACGCTTCTTTAACATGTATGCGATCTACGACGATCTGCCTCTGGGGCAAGCCATTTTGTCACGCATTGCCGAGTTGCAGGCAGGTCAGACTCTGGACAGCCCGTCGCTTTCCAAGACGTTCTTCGAACGCTATCGGCGCTGATATCAAGTAAAAATTAAAGCCTTAAGATGTGTGGGTCTTTTCCGATGTCCGGCGGTCGCAGAGCGCCGTCGGACAACTGTCGCAACAGCCGCAGGAAAACGTGCCACTGCGTCGCTTCGACACCATGCTCCGGATCACGAAGAATAGTGACACGAGTACCAGAGCACCGACGACCAAGGTCGCCGCATTCATCTTCAGCCAATCGAGCAAGATATTCATTAAGATTATTCTAGCGATGCCCTGTGCCGTTGCTGTGGCAGACGACTCAAAAAACATAATGTTCACTTTTACTATGGCAAAATGAGCGTAAGCACATGGCTGGAAGGGGTGCGATATGCGAAGAAAAGACAGAGAGATGTCCGAAGCATTCGGACTTAGCGTGATCGATGAAGCGCCGTTCGGTACGTTGTCGATAAACGATTCGGATAGCGAGGTGCCTTATGCCGTCCCGTTGTCGATCGTTCGGTCTGACGACCTTCTCTTTTTTCATGCGGCGAGATCCGGCAAAAAACATGAGTTGTTCAGGAACCACACGCCAGTCAGGATCGTGTTCGTCGGACATGCCAAGGTGCCCGATCTTTTCTCGGAAAAAGCGCTGGCATCCGAGGTCAGAGACGGTCGCGCCGACACGTTACTCAGCAAGGTTTTTACTACTGAATACCGGTCAGCCATTGTCGTCGGCACGATTCGCCTCCTCGATCGCGAGCGCGAGCCTGCGTTGTTCAAAGAGGCGTTGCACCTGATCTCCGAAAAGTACACACCGGATAAGATGGCCTATTTTGAAGCGGCTTTCGCTTCGGGGGCTAAAAAGACCGATGTATTTGAGGTCAAGATCGAGTCGATCACGGCAAAAAGAAAACAGTTCAGCTCAACGGGTGAGGAGCTGAAGTGGCAAAAGGCTATGGAATAGTCGCTTCCGTCTTGTCTTCGACCGTGGGCTCTGGAGATACTTCGGCCGGCGGATGCGTCATGATGTTAAACGGATAGATATAGACGGTGTAGTGATCCGTGTCAAAGCTGTCGATCACACCGTCCAGGACATGTTCCAACTGCCCAGCCGATTCGAGTGCCGCGAGCTCATGCCAGGCGAGTGCCAGAAAATAACGGTCCACCCCCGGTTGATCTTCGAACCAGTTCGATCTCGTCTGATAGTGTCGTTTTACAATACCGTTTTCCGTCGGTTCTACCGTCCGGATCTTGATCCGATCGTCACTTAACAGATTGATCGCCTGTGCATGCCAAAACGAGGCGTAGCCGTGTCTTAGTTCTCTTTCTTCAAGTACCGTTTTCAACGTATGAAGATGCGGATTCGCCTGATAGTCGGGAGAATAGGAGAAAATCTTCAAGGCACCGAATAAGGAGAAGACGAGCAAAATAGTGAGCGAGATATGAGCCAGACGATAGCGCACCGTCGTTTCATGTTTTTTTCTCTTCGTAAGCCATTCATGGACAGCCAGCATGCAGATGAATAAGGAGCTGATAATCAACGGCACGAGACGCCACGGTGCGGAAGACATCAGGCCGAAGACAAAAGTGTAAAGCAAGATGGCTGTTTGAATCCAGTGTGCCAAAATGACGAGCCGCAACGCGCGCGGGCGTGCATCAAACTTTCTCGTGTAGATGATCGGCACGACAATGATCAAGGCGATCGCGGCCAGCTTCAACGGAATATGCAGGGTCAGCGGATTGAAGATCAGGTCGTTGGATTGAGGATTCAGGTCGAACAGACGATACAAGGACGGTAGCAGACGACCGGCGTTATCCCCCCACCTCGCCGTTTCACTGTACATCGAATAAAGGTGTGCGTAAGGCGCACGGACGCCGCCGCGCCGCATGATGACGAGTAAGACGACGCCGACAAACGTCGCAAATATCATGGCGAGCACCTGCCAGACGACATCCTTCGTGATCGGGTCGTGGAGCTGGCTTCTTCTCTCAAACAACCGCTCCAGGACAAGCGCACCGGCAAGCGGCAGCATGTACATCGCCATCATCTGAAAGCCGTTCGTGCCCGTCCCGATCGTCAATAGCATGAATAAGATGAAATAAAGAAGTCTTCTGCGGCCTGAAGCGGCATATAATACCGAGTATTGAGCGTCTCCAGGAGCAAAGCGTTCACTGAAAAAACCGCTGCTTCGTATCATCAGGGCGAGACCGAGAAAGTAAAGAAGGGCACCGAGACTGTAATAGATCACATGCCCCCACATGATCTCGAGCGTCTTTTCACTCTGGGACAACCCGAGCGTAATGACAAATACGGTAAGTCCCCGCCAGATCGGCGAGAGTCCGAGCGTTTTCCCTACAAAGCAGATGGCGAAGACAAACAAAAGCAAGAAGATGACGAGCCCGATCTTCTGAACCGTCATCGTCAGTCCAAACATCAGCAAAAGCGGGATATACCAGAGATTAGCACCGAACGGCAAAATCCCGGCGTAAGCGAAATTCGGATCGAGCATGCGGCCAGACTCGACGCTGGTTTTCGCCCAGTAGATCGTGTCCGTAAAATCGGAATGCAAGAGCCCTTCGAGCGGACCGAAAATATAGTACAAAGGCGGAATCAGGGCGAGCAAAATGAGCACATACTGAATGATGCGCTCTCTGCCGAACCAGTGCTCGAGGCGTCCTTTCTTCACTTCTCGCCTTCCTTATTCGTCTCATGGTATTCACGTTCTGCGTTGACGTTCCACAGATCGTCCTGCGTCGCCCTTCCCATCAAGACGTCGACAGCGCGCAACGAGGTGAGCATCGAGTGATCCATATTGTTGTAGCGGTGCTGACCGTTTCTACCGATGCAATAGAGATTCGACACGCCGAGTAAGTAATCTTTCATCTCGGCAAAGCGGTCATAGACGCCAAAATACGCCGGATACGCTTTTTTGACGCGGATGCGCACCGCATCGCGCACGTCTTGCTGATCGATAATCCCGATCGAAGCGAGCTCTTTCGTCGCAAAATCGATGAACGCCTGATCGTCCATCTGCCAGTACTGATCGCCTTCGTCACAAAAATACTCGAGCCCGATCCAGACGTACTTTTCGGGGTCGGTCACAAGATAGGGAGACCAGTTATTAAATATCTGGAGACGTCCGAGCCGCACCGATCGCTCCTGAATGTAAATCCAGTTGTCAGGAACGATGTCCCCGAGTGTCGGTATGTTCGTCTCACTTTTAAGCTTCAGACGTTCGACCAGCAGACCGACCGTCATGAAATCGCGGTAAGGAAGTTTGGCGGCCAGTTGGCGCAGCGGCTCATGCGGTGCCGCTTTGCCGGTAAAGGCGAGAAATAAATCCTTGATCGGCATCGAGGAGAAATAGGCATCGGACGTAAACGACACACGCGAGCCATCCGCCTTCGTCGCTTCGACTGAGGCAATCGAGCGATCGTCATTTAACTCGACGCGTGTCACTTCGTGTTCCAGAAGTACCCGCCCGCCGAGACGTTCGATCGCTTCGGCCATCGTCTCATAGTACTGCCCCGGTCCTTTTTTCGGGTAGTGAAAAGCGTCGATCAGGGATGTTTCGAGTTTTTCTTTGGAACGTCTGAACGGTTTTGTCAGTGCGCTCGTGATCGTCTTCAGCAAGGACAGCCCCTTGACCCGCTGAGCTCCCCAAGACGCCGCAATCTCGGACGGATGTCTTCCCCACACCTTCGTCGTATAGTCTTCAAAAAACATGGCATAGAGCGGTTTGCCAAACCGATTGATATAAAAATCTTCTAGAGAGTGTTCCGGTCTTTTGAAAACGGCGGCGGCGATGTAGCCGAAACCCGCTTTCAACGTACGGCCGAAGCCCAGGTTTTTAAACGTCTTCCATTTAATACTGATCGGATAATCGAAAAACGATCCGAGGTAGTAAATTCTCGATACACGGTTTCGTAGCAGCATCACTTGATCCGATACTTCCGGGTCCGGGCCGCCGGTGGAAAAGTCCTTTTGCACGCCGAGGACCTTGTCATCGTACGATGGTTTGCCTTGAAGCGGCATCAACTCCTGCCACAGGCGGTTTACTTCATCGCTTTTTGAAAAGAAACGATGTCCGCCAATATCGATGTGATTAGCGTTATGTTTTGCCGTGCGCGAGATGCCGCCGATATACGGGCTGGCCTCCAGTACCGTGACCTCGTATTGGCCCTCTTTCAGCAGCTGATAGGCGGCCGTCAATCCAGCCGGTCCGGCTCCAATGATCAGCGCATGCGGTTTATTTGACAGAGGCTTTTGACCTTCATTTTTCAGATCGGAACGCAAAACGGTACCCCCTATCTGCCCTTATAGACAAATATCTTCTTGCCGGCATAATTCCAGATCAGGACGATCGCGGTCACGACGATTTTGACCAGCACATAACGAAATCCCTTGTCGCCGACGGAGCGCACACCGATGAACATACCGACCGCGGTCAATCCCAGTCCGATCAGACCGACGACTGTGAATCCAATAAACGCCGAGCGGCGCCATCCGAGGGCGCGCTGTTCGGGCTTTCTAAATACGATCCACTGGGAGAGTAAGTAATTTGTGATCAGGCCGAAGATAAATCCGAGAATGGTCGATAACAGGAGATTGGTATTCGCGCGCATACCGGAAAACAAGACTTCCCGACCGAGCACGAGCATCCCGGCATCGACGAGAAAAGCGATGCCGCCCACGATCACATAGCGAAAGAACTCAAACATGTTTTCTCTTATAGCCACTGATCGCACCCCCAATCCAGATCGTAACACATCGGCACCCGTCAAACGAAAGCGCCTCATAATCAGTAATATCGACGAAACAGAAGCGAGACACCGCGTCAGCAGGAGCACTGAGCGAAGCGGTCGGTTATAGTGGGTAGGGACATCTCTTGGCCGGAGGAAATGATATGACAGAAAAAATGAAAAACATCGACTTGCCCGACGGCACAACCATTCCTGTCCTCGGCCAAGGCACATGGCAGATGGGAGATCAAGAAAAAAGGCGCACTCTCGAGATTGAAAGTCTGAGAACCGGTATCGAACTCGGGATGACCTTAATCGATACTGCCGAAATGTATGGTGACGGCAACAGTGAACGACTGGTCGGAGAGGCGATCGCGCCATACAAACGTGAAGACTTGTTTTTGGTTAGCAAAGTCTACCCCTGGAATGCCGGAAGAGACAAGATGGAAGCGTCTTGCAGGCGTACGCTCGAGCGCCTGAATACCGACTATCTCGATCTGTACCTCCTACATTGGCCGGGATCGGTACCGCTCGAAGAGACGATCGAGTGCTTTGAAACACTGATGGCCAAAGGACTGATTCGCCGCTGGGGTGTGTCCAATTTCGACCTTGCGCACATGAAAAGCCTGCTGGACATTAAAGGAGGCAGCCATGTGTCTACCGTGCAAAACCTCTACCATTTAGGCAGTCGCGGAGTTGAATTCGATCTAATGCCGTGGTTGATGGAAAAGCACATCCCGCTCATGGCCTATTGTCCGCTCGCTCAGGCAGGCAGACTGCGTGCTGCATTGGTCGACAGTCTCGAAGTTCAGGCGATCGCCCTGAAACGAAATGTCACACCGTATCAGATACTGCTCGCTTTCGTGCTCACGAAACCGGGCGTGCTTGCGATTCCGAAAGCGTCGACGCCAGACCATGTGAAAGAAAACCGTCAGGCGGCTGATATTCACTTGTCGGAAAAGGAACTTGCCATACTCGATATGGCGTTTCCGAAGCCGGATCGAGCCGTGCCGCTCGACATCGAGTAATGGTGACAAGCCACGGTATAATGGTGTCGACAGGAGTCTTGAACAAACTCCGGGAGGTTACCCATGTTCACCATCGGCATCGTTAGAACAACCCCTGAATCTCCATCAAACCAGCCTCTATTCAATGGCATTGAAGCACCCTTAAACGCAGCTAAAACGGCGGGCATAGACTTGCTGTTATTCGACATGACGTATTTTCAAGAACGTCAGGCGCTTACTTTCGACTATGAAAAAGATATACATCGTTTACCCGGTATGCACGGAGAAGAGATTGCCGATCTTCATTCACGCTTAAGACAAGAAAACGTACCGGTCGGTTTAGGTCTTTTCGAAAACGACGGCGGCGGCATCTTCTCTTCCTATCTGATCTTCGATCGCGACGGTACACTCAAGTTAAAGCAAAAGCAAGGAAGTCGAGACTGGATAAAAGAGACGGCAAATGCCGATTATCGTAAAGGCCTAAGCTATGAGACGATCCGGTTCAAAGAACGTACACTCGCCTTTTTGCCGGGTGAAGATGTCTTTTGTGACGAAAAGCTGAATGCCCTACTCGATCTCGATACGATCGCTGACTATATCATTTGCCCGGCGAATAAAGAAAGAGACGACGACGAGTTAAAACAACGCTCGGAGATATTCGCGACACCGCTGCTCTGGTTTACGAAAAAACGAACCGCTTTTTTGCGCCAAGGCAAACAACTACCGTTCGACAAATCGGCTGGGCTGGATATCGTGACGCCGGGGAATAACTGAATAGCTTAGGATTGCTTAAGCAATTTCGTACTCGAGCTTGATCCGCATAACGTCACCGTCGGCGTAATAGAGACCGTGTCCGACAAGACCTGCAAGTGCTCCTTTACCGGAATCATGGACGACGCTGAATGCGCTGAAAGGCGATCCTTCGCGATAGACGCCGGAGTCCTGGAACGTGCATGTCCCCTTTTTCCCGTTCAGAGATCCGTCAAATGCCAGGTAACCGGCATATTGCGCGGTGCGGTCATGCGGATCTTCGGTCTTATCGCCGTACGTCATATAGTAGGCCACGAGCAACGTGCCTTCGATCTCACCTTTACAGACGAACTCGGCATCTATCTTGGCCATTCTCAGGCCGCTCCAGTCTCCTGCCAGATCCTGTTCCTCCCAGGAGGCGACGCTAAACTCACCGCTTGCCGTGTGTTTCAGACTCATAAGTAATCCTCTCGCTTCACCAGTTTGCGCACACCACTTTATTCTTCGTCATCTTCGGCGAAGTACTCCTCATATCCGGGACGCGCTTTCTTTGCGTTTTCCCGGCGCAGGCGGCGGCGCTCACGACGCGTCTGCTTCAGCATCGATTCAAGCATCGCATGGCGTTCTTTCGGCGTGACGACACGATGCACCTGATGCAGCATCCAGACGTAACCGAACGGACAGGAGAATAGCGCATTGCTGATCCCCAAGGCATCCATTTTCGTCACGCCCTGAATTTCGGTGCCGCCCAATGAGATAGCCGTCTCATACGTTCTTTCAATATCCGGCACCAGGACATTGATCCACATCGGTTGCGGATTGCCGGGGTGCGGTCCGACCAACTGATACTCCGGATTTTCGTCGAGCATGTGAAAGCGCGTTCCATACATCGTAAAGATCACTTCATTCAGTCCGCGCTCGTAGTTCGATACTTCGACCCGCTGGATATCGAAGATTTTTTCATACGTCTCCAGCGCTTTGATCGAATCGGATACAACAAAATCAATTTCAACACCTATCACGAGAGGCACCTCCTTCGTTTGACGCTTTAGATCATTTATACAGGAGGATCGCGAAATAAACGCATCATTACGTTACGGGCGCGAAATAATATAGCCTGGATCTAATAATTAAAAACTCCGGCTAAATGGAAGTACAAACTCACATGCCGTAGACATTGCCGACCGGAATCGTAAACATCATGCCTACCCCCGGTTGATTGATATCGCCCAGTATCGATTTCACCTTTTCGACGATCTGCAACAGCATCTCCTCGTCTTCAATCACGGTGAAGATCGTTTTGTTGTAGGGTTTTGCATTATCGAGGAACAACCGGATCGAACCAAAGAATGGGTGACTTCCCTGACCGCTGTTTGTGATGGCCGATCCCATCCCCTGACTATCGAGAATCGTCGCTCCTTTGACCCCGATATCGACAAATCCGTCGAGTATATCTTCCAAATATTCCATTTTATTCAATACGATGAACAGTACATTCATGGGTTACCTCCGCCTCAGGCCGGGCTTTTTTCTTCTTCTTTTTTGCTCTTCAGTGCGCCGTTTTCTTCACCGGCACGCTGGATGGCGATTTTCGCCAGTACAGGCCCCGCGATTTCATAGAACAAGACGCTGAAAAGGATCACGGTGATGATCGATTCGCTGTATCGCGGCAGTTCTCTGGCGACGATCAGGGAAAGACCGATCGATATACCGCCTTGCGTCAGCAGGCTCATACCGAGATACTTGACGACCTTCTTGGTCGCTTTGACATAGCGTGCGCCGATCGTCGCACCGACAATTTTGCCAGCCGCTCTGGCCAGGATATAGCCGACACCAATCAGTCCGACCTTCGATAAAATGCTCAAGTCAAGACTGGCGCCTGCGATCGTAAAAAAGAGCAGATTGATCGGCGGTGTAAAGTCGCTGATCAGGTTGAATACGCGATTGGCATTTTGCTTCACATTGACCAGCACGGCACCGATCATCATGCACGTCAGCAAAGGTGAAACGCCCATCCACTTGGCCGCTCCGGTCCCGAGCAAAATAAAGGCGAGCACCAAGGAGAGCAGTTCGTCTCTACCTTTCGTCCGTGGCGAAAGAAAGCTCATGACAAAGCCAATGATGGTACCGAGCAGAATCGAACCGAGAATCTCATATAAAGGTGCCCAGATGATCTGAAAAACGGAGAAGCTCTCCGCTCCGGTCGTCAGTCGAACGATCGACAGGGAGATACCGAACACCATGATGCCCAAAGCGTCATCGATCGCAACGACCGGCAAAATCGTCCGTACCAGCGGCCCCTGCGCTTTCAGTTCCCTAATCACCATGAGGATCCCGGCAGGCGCCGTGGCGGCAGACATACTGGCGATGATCAGGCTAAAGGCAAACGGTTGCCTGAAGATGCCGAACATGACTAAGAAAACGAGCAACACGGCGCCGATCACTTCAGCCGTCGTGATGAGCAAAACATCTTTTCCTGTCTTTTTTATGTCAGCCCAACGGAATTCACTGCCTATGCTGAAGGCAATAGCCGCGAGCGCAATCTCACTGATAATACTGAGTCCGGCCATTTCGGACGCATTGAACAAATGGGCAAACGACGGTCCGATCAATAAACCGGC
This sequence comes from Fastidiosipila sp., assembly GCA_012837885.1. Lineage (GTDB taxonomy): Bacteria > Bacillota > Clostridia > Saccharofermentanales > DTU023 > DUPJ01. The sequence goes on along the minus strand of DUQI01000059.1, from coordinate 24,534 downwards.
GATAATATACCCCGAGACGTTTGGCAGCTTTAAGAGATTAGCTGCTCTGCCGCCGACAATGCCGATCAAGATGGCAATGCTTAACTTAAAAAGAACATCCAATTCACATCACACCTTTACTAATAATCACAACATGATCAATCATAGGTCGTTTTGCGTGGATATACCAGCCTTCCGAGATCGTCTGGTCAGAAAATCTAATATTGGTACAGATAAAGCCCGCTACTTACCGCCACCACGTAAGTTAGGTGATTGGTTCAGCTCCTGCCTCCTCGACACCCTGCTTGGAAAGAGCGTTCAAGGCTTCGATCACGAGATGGGTGTTGACGTAGATGTGGACATACGTCGCCTTGCCCCACTTGACGGTCGTATTCATGATGCCCTGATTCGTGTAAGGTGAGACGCCTACCGGCGACACATGATCTTCGAAGACGACGATGGCCTTTGTATTCCACGGCCAACCCTGCACGACGACATCCTTGATGACGAATGTCGAGGGCAGAAGTCGGACGAAACGCTGAAACCAGCGTTCCACGTCCTGCTTGTTCGTCCTCGTACCACCGAGCGCGTGGTCGCCTTCAAACGTCTGCCTTACGTTCTCATCATAAAGTGCGAGTAACGGCTTGTAATCGGCACGGCTGAAAGCCCGGAAGCCATCGATGATCTTTTTTCTCAAGATGATTTTATACGGATTCAGGTAGAAGCGTTTTCGTTCTGAGGCGGCCATAGGCGAAGGCTCCTTCAATTTTTGTCAAGCATACCATTGCCTCTACAGCGCCATGGTTCGCTGAACCGAAAATTAGTAAAAATTAAACCGAACTGATTGCCTTGATTGAAAATCTCAAAATTTATGCCAAAAAGGGGTAAATATTTCCCATGAAAAAGTCCGAAAACGACCTGTTCAAGGCAGTTTTCGGACAAATTGTGGCGGAGATGGTGGGATTCGAACCCACGTGCCCTTGCGGACAACCGCTTCTCGAGAGCGGCGCGTTACAGCCAACTTCGCTACATCTCCGTACGCGCCTGACGATTATATGTTATGAAGCGCGTCAACGTCAAACAAGATCCGACTAAAAGTCGTGATCAGTCGTTTTCTATTTTATCGATCAGTTCGTGACGAATCGACCACCGTTCACATGTATGGCCTGTCCCGTGATATAGCTCGATGCACGGTCACTGGCAAAGAAGATATACGATTCGACAAGTTCAACCGGTTGTCCGGCACGCTGCCACAGCGTGTTCTTGCCAAACTCCGATACGTTCTCTCCTTCATAAGTCGAAGGAATGAGTGGCGTCCAGATGGGGCCAGGCGCGACGGCGTTCACACGGATTTTTTTACCCGCCAGACTCTTTGCGAGTGACCTGGTAAATGTCGTGATCGCTCCCTTCGTACTGGCATAGTCGAGCAGTGTGTCATGACCTTCGTACGCAGTGACCGACGACGTATTAATGATGCATGCTCCTTCTTCAAGATGCTCCAACGCGGCTTGTACCATATAAAACATGCTGAAGATATTTGTCCTGAAAGTGGTCTCCAACTGATCCTTGGTAATATCGAGAATAGACTCTTGCGGGTGCTGCTCCGCCGCATTGTTCACCAGAATATCGAGCTTGCCGTATCGCTTGATCGTTTCGGCGACCAGCTTTTTGCAAAACGCCGGATCACCGACGTCTCCTGCCAAGGAGGCGGCATCTCCTCCGAGGTCCTCGATATAGGCCACCGTATCTTTTGCGTCTTGGACTTCGTTCAAATATGAGATGACGACTTTTGCGCCTTCTTTCGCGAATCCGACGGCGACGGCCCGTCCGATGCCGCTGTCACCGCCCGTGATCAAGGCCACTTTACCGCGTAGACGATTCGAACCGGGATAATCATCATCGAACAGAGGCGCCGTTTCCATACTGACTTCCTTGCCGGGTCTGGTCGCCAGTTTTTCAGCCGTAATCTTATCGCTTCGCTTCTCTATTTTCTGAACGTCGTCTTTTCCAGTATTATTTATTTCTGTCTCTTTTTTCTCTTTTGCCATGCTTACGATATCCTTTCTTCACACCAAAACAGCAACCAACGTATGGTGAATTCCAAACCAAACCAGTTATGCAAAAAGCATTCGGAGAAATCGTTGAAATCGGGAAGACGCTTACTTCCGCTAACTGCCGTCATGTCGAGTTCCAGTGTTTATGGCTATTAGAATATCGCACTCGGTAAAGCCAGACGGTACCTGACGACTCTCTCGACGTTTTCCATTCTTCTGAATTATGGAGTCATCTCTTAACTTGCATGTCGATTAATAATCCACCTCACGTTTCAGCGTGTCGGCGATGTTGCCGCTTCTCGCGATCATCGTGCCGCTCTTCATAATGAGATGGATCAACAGGAAGATAAAAGCAGCGGTCAGCACATAAGATAAGACGGGAACGTCAAACGTGATCTCAGGATTATTCAAGAATGAAAACACGACAAACGTAAGGAGCACTGCGATCGGCACCCCAAAGCAGAGTACCTTGAAACCGTACATCAGACTCTCGAGACGGATCATAGCGGAGATATGTTGTTTCGTCATACCGACTGAGCGAAGCATCGCAAATTCTTTACGACGGTGCATCAATGAGAACATAAGACTGTTGTAAAGATTCAAAAGACCGATCAATCCCATAATTGTGGCAAAACCGCTTAGGGTTATGCGGACGAGCGAGAGTAACATCAGATGTTGACCTGAGCTTCCTCTGTTTTCGACGAGACGAAAGTCGTTACCAAGTGGCTTGATCGCTGCCTGCAGGTCGAGCAAAACATCACCTCGCATCGCCGAATCAATCTTCATGTGCACTTCTAGCTGCACCTCCTGCGGTTCAAGGGCCCGCATCGTATCTATGCTAACGAGCAGTGACAAAGATGCACGCTCATCGGGCCAGGCCGGTAGTGCGCGATTTACTGTATGCACGATATCCACAGTTCCCAACTGGCGCTTCGCTTCTTTCCACTCACTATCTTCTCCGGCATTCCTTTCGCCGTACATCTGTTCAAAACGATTTGATCTGGTACATGCTCGAAGATTGCTCCCGCTTTCGTCGTTCGCTTTTTAGAGGCTGGATCAGCTATTTGATTGAACAGTATAGCCTCGCCTTCAGCCACCGTTTTTTCCCACTCAAGCTCGGTGGTTAATCTGCTTAAAGTCACCTCGTCGAAGGCACACACGTCGATATCGATGCGGTCTCCATAGAGCGCTTTTGCATCCCGCGTGAGATCGGAAGAAACGGCAGTCGTCGTTGCCGATAGCTTGTAACAGACGACGGCGTCTTCGACTCCCTTCTGCTGTATCAACGGCTTGATCTCGTCCATGATTTTTGAAGCATCACTGCCTTCACCTGAACCATAGATCGTCGCATCCCAGTCGGGTTCAACCATGGCAGCCGTTGCTCCTTGTTTGGCAAACCCGACAATACTGAGCGTGAGCAAGAACAAGACGAGACTGAACGTGATCGAGACGAGCGTGGCACGAAACGGCTTTTTGTTTCGTTTCATGTTCTTCCTCGCCAGGTCGGCCTCAATCTTCTTGCCTTTCCACCAGCCACTCGTCCGAACCGCCGTCGCGGTCAACTTGATGTCGTCTTGCCTTCGCATAGCGGTGATAGGTGAAATACGTCGACTCTTCATGACGGGTAGGAACGTCGCCAGTAAGACGAAAGCCAGGCCAATGACGAAGGTGCTCACCAGCAGATCTATGTTGATGACCGGCCGCAGTATAGCCTGCGACATGAACTCACGTTGCAAAAGCGGCGTGACCGCGACACCAAAGAAATGGTTCCAGACATAAGCGAGCAGAAAACCAGTGGGAAAGGCTACAGAAAAAAGAAAAAATCCTTCAGTCATGGCTAGACCGAACCTTTGCCTTGAGGTCATTCCGACACTTGAAAGCAAAGACAGCTCTCTCGTTCTTTCCGAAAATGAGAGAAAAAACGTGTTCTGAATCAACAAGACGCCGGCTATACCAAAAATGGCTAGGATGATGGCCGTCATCGTAAACAGACTGATCCGAAACAACGAGCCGGAGCCGGGATACATATCGGTCAGATCAGTATTTTTGACCACGCTTGCCAGCGGTACTTCGGCATTCAGCGTCTGAATCAGGTCATGGAATTCCCCTGAAGACAGCGCCCCGGTCTGTAAGCGAAGCTGTTGGTACGGGCTGTCCGCGATCGTCGTTTCATCCATGTACTCATAGACGGCGGGCATGCCTGTATATGTGTCAAGCGGACTGTTCGCCGTGATGCCGACGATCGTCACGGTTCTTGATTCGACCGGTTCCTTCGAAAAAAGCTTTGTCTCACCGTGGGCGCCTCGCGGTGCGAGCACCACCTGTCTGCGTTCATCTTTCATCCGCTCGAGGGGAAACGTGGCGATGTCGCCCGGCCGGTAAACCTCTTCGCCCACAATGTTGACCGTCGTACTGATCACAGCCTCACCCGGCTTTTTCGGCATATGTCCGGCGATCAGGGTAAACGAGATCTTATCGTCCGGCAAAAATCCGGCGTAAGCAATGTGCTCATGCGGTGAATTCGTTTTTTCGGAGAAAATGCCTCCGAGTAACGACACCCGGCTCATGCTTTTAATCTCGTCCGGTAACGAGAGGTCGTCGACCTATCTTTCGAAAGCACTTGCATTGTCAAATCGACGTTGTCACTGCTCTCTTTTCTCGTATCGAGAATGAAGTCGTACATGCTGCTCAGCATGATCAACACCGAAAAAAGTAATGAAAAGCTGAGAATCAGGCCGGCCAGCTTAACGACAGTCGAATTGCCGTTTCGAAACATCGAGCGTATGGCGAGCCGGCTGACAAGATTCATCGCCTTATTCTTTCATCCGATACGATCTTTCCATCAGCCAGCGTGATGATCCGCTTGGCAGCCCTGGCCACCCGTTCATCATGCGTGATGATTATGATGGTCTGGTTGAAATCGCGATTGCTCTCGTCGAGCAGGCGGACGACCTCCATACTGTTTTCACTATCGAGGTTACCGGTCGGTTCATCCGCCAACACGATCGATGGGCGGTAGATTAAGGATCGACCGATCGACACGCGCTGCTGCTGTCCGCCGGATAGCTGGTTCGGTAGTTTTGCGATATGGGCGCCGAGTTCCAACCTGTCGATCAATTGATTCAGTGCGGCTCCGTCGATCGACTGACCGTCCAATAACAGCGGCAAGGTGATGTTCTCTTTGACATTGAGAATCGGGATCAGGTTGTTGAACTGATAGATCAGACCGACCTGACGTCTTCGAAAAATGGCCAGATTGTCTTCACTCAGTTCGTAGATGCTCTGTCCGTCGATCACCACTTCACCCGAAGTCGGACGATCGACACCGCCGATCAGGTGCATCAGGGTGCTCTTGCCCGATCCAGAGGCACCGACGATGGCGACGAAGTCACCGCGTTCGACGACGAGTGACACGTCGTCAAGCGCTCTTACCAGTGTCTCATCTTTACCGTAATATTTACTCAAATTGCGAACTTCCAAAATCGCCATATGTTTCTTCTCTCCTAACTCATGATTCACTTTCGTTTCTGACAATGTAGCGTTCCGGTTCATCCTAGGCCTCCATCTGATGCTTCAATTCGTCCGCGATCACGCCTTGCCTCGCGCGGGTAGAGCCACTCCACATCATCAGATAGACGATAATCAATACGGCCACACTCGCAATCGCATAGTGCAAGACGGGTACGATAAACGGGATATTTATGTTCTGGTTCAGATAACGGTGAATCAGGAAACTGACAAGCACAGCGATCGGAATACCGAACAAGATCAATTTCATGCCGTAGAAAAGACTCTCGATGCGGATCATCTTATTCGTGGCCTTGTCGCTCATCCCGACGGCACGCAGCATCGCGAATTCACCTTTACGGTACTGGAGAGAGGCGATCAGGCTGTTGTAGAGATTCGACAGTCCGATCAAGGCGATGACCGTGGCAAAGCCGAACAGGATAATTCTCGCAAGGAGCATCGTGTCCCTTGTCTGTCGGTCGAATCGTCCCGTATCGTTGACCTCGAAGTCGAATTGTCTTTCTCTAACCTCGCTCCTCAGTTCAAAGATAAGCGACTGGTAATCGGCATCTTTGGCATATAAGTTGACGCTCGTATATAACTGATCGGCTTCCGCCAGCGTTTCTTTCGAGGCGATCACAAACGGCGCCATCCAGACATTGTACGTTTTTAGCGGACGGTCGATCACCTCTACGACGCTGAGATCAGTGCGTTTTGCCTCGTCATAAGTGAAGACGTTATTCAATACGGTCGGCGCTTTCTCGTAGATCTTTACCGCCTGGATCGTCTCATCGTATCGGGCTGCAGAGTTGATCAGGATGACTTCACCTTTTTTAAGCGGTTCCGTACGTCCGATCTCCGTCATGACCTGCTGCATCGTGACGTCATCAAACGAGGTTAACTTCGATATGAACGTGTCTTCCGACAAGAACAGCTCTTTTGCTTGATGTGTCAGTACACCGTCCGAATCCGCCTGATTGATCGACGCGCTATACACGATCTGACGCTTTTCGATTCCCGACGCTGTATCGAGCAGGGCGAAGATTTCTTTTTCTTTTCCGATCAGGGTTTCATCGGCCGATGCCAGAAGGATGTCCGGCTGCAGCCCCGTCGAGGCAAACCCGGACGCCGACTCGGCGTAGGCGATGATGCTCGCTAACGAAAGATACAAGACGAGACTGAAGACCAAGGCGACGAGCGTAGCCCGAAACGGTCTTTTGTTTCGTTTCATGTTCTTCCAGGCGACTTCACTTTCCATACCGCCGATGCGCCTCAGCCAGCCGGGTGCGCTCAGATTTTTTGCCGGTATCCGGATATCGGTCTGTTTCCTGATGCCGGCTACGGGCGACAAGTGACGGCTCTTGAAAACAGGTAGGATCGACGCTACAAAGATCATGATCAGACCGGAGACGGCGATCAGAACGAGAGACTGCCAATCGATAAGAAGGGAGATCTCAACGCCCGTATTCATCGTCCGCTGCAAGATCGGATTCAGTACGACCATGAGAATCGACATGGCTAGTACAGCCAAACCAAAACCGAGCGGTAAGGCTAGCACGAATAAGAGTAGACCTTCGTATAAGGAGAGGGTCGTTCGTTGTCTCGTCGTCATACCGATACTCGATAGAAGCGACAACTCTCTGGCACGCTTCGTAAACGAGATGAGGAAGGCGTTTTGGATCAGCCCAATGCCGGCCAAGCCGACGATAATCAGTAACACGGTCGCAAAAGCGTAGATCAGGAGCTTCGGGCCTGAAGGAAACCTAGGATATGACTGAAGGAGATTATGGTTAACCGAGAGAGGACGCCCCGAACCGGCATCTAATTCATCGGCTATGGCGTCTATGCCTGCCTGATCGATCGGTCCGGTGACCAGTCGCAATTGCTGCCATGGGCTTTTTGCGATCTCGGCTTTTGTCATGTAGACGAAACACCCTGGTCTCGACGCATAAAAAGCGAGAGGATTGTTTTCCAGCACACCGACGACCGTGAAGTCGACGCTACCGAGTTCCACATACGTCATATCGCTGTCATCGACGCCGAAATGCGTGCGGCCTGCCTTGTCTTGCAGGGAATAGAGCGGTGACGTGATTTCATCACCGATCTGCATATCGCCATACTGGCCGGCGCTCATCGATTCCGTGATCACGGCTTCGCCTGGTTTCTCCGGTAGGCGTCCTTCTTTCAAAAGTAATGGGAAAGTCTCGTCGCCGACCGTCATACCGACGACGTTGAAGTAATGATAATAATGGTTGTTTTCGGCGAATTTCGCACTGCCGAGCCACGCTACGCGACTGTAATCGATCACCTGCTCCGGCATCTTGAGAGAGTCTGCCGACGCTTTGTCGATGTAATCGATGACCAGTTCCGCTTTGCCGTACTGCGCTTTCATCGTGTCGCCAAAGAACCGGATGAAACTATTGGCAAAGAGAAGCACACTGAACATCAGTGAGAAACTGAGTACGATACCGACCAGCGTGACAACGGTCGACGTACGGTTCTTCTTCAGTGAACGAAGCGCCAGTGAACCGATAATTTTCATACGACATCGCCTCCTGACTGCACGGACTTCATACGAACGCGGTGGTCATTGATCTTTCTTCTTTCCATTTTAAAACCGCCTTTCCATCTACACCTTATCGATACGAGGTGACTAGGCGGTGACTACGTACGTGACTGTTTATTCACTTGGGAAAGCGCAGAGAAAAGATCGTTCTACCATCTTCGGAAACAGCCTCCACCCGACCGCCCTGCGCCTGCACGACGGCTTTCGTAATACTCAGGCCGATACCGATACTGTCATTGTCGGCAGCCGGACGCTTGTAGAAGCGATCGAATACATGCGTCAGCTCCTCTTTCTCGACAGTGCCGGTATTGCTCACAAAGATCAGCTTCGACATCGGCAGATCCTGACATTCGATCACGATCTCACTTTTTGGTTCGGCATGCTCCAGGGCATTTTTAATGACGTTGCCGAGCGCTTCGACGAGCCAGTTTTCGTCGACCTCCAGCGTCGCATGTAGATCGCCTCTGATCGACACGGTCAGATCTTCGAGATCGGCCTTGATCGCGAGCGGAGCGAAGGCGCGTCGCGCGATCTGGCCGAGGGTCGTTTTCTGCTTATTGAAGATCACGGCATCGGCATCGAGTTTGGCCAGTGTGAGAAGACTCTTGACGAGCCAGTCGAGCCTTTCAATCTGCTGGTTCAACTGCTGTTCGAAGATGGATTTTTCTTTTTCGCTGAGCGGCTTTCTCAACACATCAGAGATCACATAGAGCGACGTGATCGGCGTCTTCAATTGATGCGAGATATCGGAGATCGCATCATAGAGATACGCTTTATCACGCTTCAAGGCGGATGTCCGCTCGCGGTAAGCACCGGCGATCTTTTGCAAATCGGCGGCGAGCACGTACAGTTCACCTTCCCGATATCTACCGAAATCGAAATGGTCCTGACCGGCGAGCACTTCGCGCACGAGAGATGAAAGTCTCGACAATTGGATCGCGCGCCGACCGGCCACATAGAAAAAAATGAGAAGCGACAAAAAAGAAAAGCCTGCGAGCAAAATCCAGGGCGAGACGGAAGTAACACGAAGCAGCGTGATACCGGCCGCCGTCAGCAAGAGCCAGCAAAAAAATGCATAGCGATTGGCTCGGTCGCGCCAGATCATGGATTTAGGACGTAGCCGATGCCACGCACCGTCTCGATGATGTCAGGCATGTCAAGCTTTTCTCTTATCCTTTTGACATAGACCGTCAACGTATTGTCACTGATGAATTCGGCATCGATATCCCACAGACTGGCAAAAATCTGATCGCGCGACATGACATGCCCTTTGTTCGTAAAAAAGAGGAGCAGCAAGCGGTATTCGAGCGCCGAGAGCACGATCTCTTCATCGTCTTTGAACACTTTTGCCGACTGCGAATCGAGTCGTACCGATCCTTTCGTAAAAGACGTGACCGTCTGTTTTTCCGAACGCTGCAGGATGCCGCGGATGCGGGTCAGAAGCTCTCTCAGGCGAAACGGCTTCGTCACGTAATCGACGGCACCGAGCTCCAGTCCCATCACGACATTCGGTTCATCGTCGAGCGCCGAGAGAATCAGGATCGGCGTGCCGCGGCCTTGATAGGCGCGGCAGAGCTCGTAGCCGCTGCCGTCCGGCAGTCCGATGTCGAGCAAGATCAGATCGAAAGTCTCCACCTTGATATTCAAGGCGTCTTTGACTTTATCGGCGTTTTCCACCTGATATCCTTCCCGCTCCAGGCTGAAGGTCAAAGCACTTCTGATCGTCGGATCGTCTTCAATAAACAAAATGCGTTTCATCGTTTGTCCTCACTTAAACGCTCATTGACCGCCAGGGATATGATCCCTCCCTTTTTCAAAAAACACCCCTTTTTTCTTGTCGACAATATACAGGGGGCGTCCCTTCACCTCCTCGAATATGCGCCCGATATACTCGCCGATGATCCCGAGCATAATCAAGACGATGCCGAAGAAAAAGAGGATCACGCACATCAAGGTCGCGTAACCTGGTTCCATAACCTGCAGGTTGAATAACCTGGATATGAAGACAAAGAGAAAGAACAAAAAGCCGAAGGCGGAAAGGGAAAGCCCGATCGTCGTCGCAATCCTCAGAGGTTTATAGGAAAAGGAGGTGATGCCGTCGCCCGCGAGCTTCAGCATCTTCTTCAGCGGGTACTTGGTGACGCCGGCGGCACGTGCCTGCCGCTCAAACAAGACGTAGGTCTGACGGAAACCGAGCCAGGCGATCAGGCCGCGCACATAGCGGTTATGCTCGGGAATACGGAGCAGGACGTCACGTACTTTACGATCGATCAGACGAAAATCGCCAACATCGGTCGGAATCTCGACGTCACTCATCCGGTGCAAGAAACGATAAAACGTCTTGGCGCTCCATTTTTTAAATACCGTCTCCCCTTCTCGCGTGCTTCTTTTACCGTAGACGACCTCATAGCCCTCCCGCCATTTGGCGATCATATCGGGGATCACTTCGGGCGGATCCTGCAAATCGGCATCGATAATCACGATGGCCTCACCTGAGGCATAGTCCATGCCGCAGGTGATCGCCGTCTGGTGACCGAAGTTTCTCGAAAACGTCAGGAGCTTGACTTCGTCCCCCTCCCTTGTCCAGGGCGTAATGATCTCGACCGTCTTATCCTTGCTGCCGTCATCGATGTAGATAATCTCATAAGGCAACGACAGGCTATCGAGCACCGAGACGAGACGCCCGTGCGTCGTCTCGATCACTTCTTCTTCATTGAATACGGGCACGACCACTGACAGGACCTTACTCATAACCATCCCCTACTTCTTGTCTTGCTTTTCGTTTTTCTTATCTTGCTTCGCTTTTTCCAGCTCCGCTTCTTCCGCCATCTGCCGGTTCAAGATCTCGATCAGGCGCTGACACGCCATCTTGTTCGCGTAACTGTCCAGGGCAAACGTCAAAGCCGCTTCGACCAACGCTTCTTTCGAATCGTCTTCCGGCAGTCTGGAGACCGTCTCGTCGAGGATGCCGCCGAGTTCGGCCAACACCTGGTCATAGCGATCTTCGACGGCGGCATCGGCGATATAGGAGTTCAGCAACGTGCCGGCCTCTTTCACCGTGACGACTTCCTTTAATGCGACGAAGATCTGTAAGAGCGCCACATGATCTCTTTCATAGCGCTTGCCCTTGGCACGCGGCAGCAGCCCTTCTTTGACATAGTTGTTGACCATGGCAGCCGTCAGCTTCTGACTGTCTTCCGGGGCGAGCTGGGTGCGTCCCAAAAAAGCGATCACCTGATCCATATAGAGATCGAGATCGGGGAGATTCTGCCAGGTCTGCGGCCGTTTATCGGTAAAGTCGCTGCGTATCGCATCTATTTCGTTCACAAATCATCCCTCGTCCATGCGTTAATCATCAAGAAAGTCTCCTCCCGATCAGGTCAAGTGTAGCATGAAAATACGGCTATACATTGCTTTACATACCCGATACCTCATGATATAGTTATTAAAACCATATAAGGGAGTTTTAAATATGTCGCGCATACTCGTCCTCGGCGATTCAGTTATGAAAGGTGTCGTTTTTGACAGTCTCAAAAAGCGTTATCAACTGTTGAAAGACAGTGTCACCTCACGTTTCATGCGGGCGACTAAACTCGACGTGACGAACTGTGCCGTCTTTGGCGCGACGATCAATAAAGGCGAACAACAGTTTTTACGCCGTAAAGATACGCTCGACGAATACACGTATGCCCTGCTCGAGTTCGGCGGTAACGACTGCGATTTCGACTGGCAGGCGATCGCCCAAAACCCCGAAGGCCATCATTTGCCAAATACCACGATCGATGAGTTCATCGCGCGTTACGAAGCCCTGATCGATGATCTTCGGGCGCGGCATATCACGCCGGCTCTGATGTCGCTGCCGCCGCTCGATGCCGACCGTTTCTTCGCCACGATCAGCCAGGGGCTCGACGCCGACGCCATCCTACGTTGGCTCGGCGGCTACAAAGACACCATCTATCGCTGGCATGAATCGTACAATATGGCGGTGATGAAAATGTCCAGAGAGAAAAATGTGCCGGTGATCGATGTCAGAAGCCGGTTCTTGGTACGCCGAGACTACCGCGATCTACTCTGTGACGACGGTATGCATCCGAATGAAAAAGGTCATCAGCTGATTCTCAAGATTATTTTAGACTTTATCCGCCCGTTAAACTTATCACCAGTCTTGCGATAATGAGAAGATCGACACACACGATCATCATGATCAATGACGTGATCAAGAGGTGCCGGTTGTTTCGCTCCAAATCCGACAGCATATAACGAATACCGGAGACCGGTGTCTGCCGGTAGACAAACCCCATCACCTGGGCAGAAAGTGCCAGCATACCACGCGTTAACCAGGACGCAGGTCCCTGAATCATGCGTACCAGCGGATGTCGCGGTTTCACGGAAAGCGGATCGCGCCGTTTCCAATCGAAAATCATCACAATTTTGACCAGCATCATCAGTGGTGCACCACCCAGAGCCAAGGCTAAAAGCGGGGCGATCGAGGCAGCCGGCAGAGCCGCTTTCCCGGCGTTCATCGTCAATCCGATCATTTCGTGGGCGTTCAGGCGCGACACATTCCTGCCGACGAAGCGGCTGAGCAGCGTGGTGCTCGCTTTCATCCGGTTATTGGCGAGAAAAAACGCAATTCGATCCGACACCGCGAAGAGACGCCGGTTATCGAGCAAAAACGCCCCGATCAACGCCTGCAGCGCAAGCGACAGCCAGATATTGACAAAATAGTACGCGGCGAAAATCGCGGCGAGCGTAATCAGCGACAGAAAAAAGCCGAGAAAAAACGCCGCCGTCGGATCGAGCGGTCTCGGCGGACGCGTCCGACTCTTGCGCCTCGGTCGGCGAATCAGCCAGGCGCTCTTGAGACCGGCGATCTGTAGCAGATACTCGAGGATAAATGCCGTCAGAACGACCCACGGCATCGGTCTCCACGACGCCTTAATAAATTGCAATACGATATCGAGCATTTATGATGCGCCCAGTTCCTTCCCTTTTACTTCCAGAGAAATGTGCCGAGCGGCAAAATCAGCGCCAGCAAGCCGAGCGTCTCTGATGCGGCCACCATGAATTTACTCATCTTACGTGTGATACCGCGATAGCGTGTATTGAAATGACTATGGCAGAGCACCTGCGTCAAGCCGATCACGACGATGCTGACCAGGGCTGACCAGGAGCCGGTCAAAATCAAACCGACGGCCGACAGCGCGATCATCGCATAGAGGATCGTCTGGACCGTTCTCAGTGTTTTCATATCACCGTCTTCTTCCGGCTCGAGCGGTGCCAGACTGAGAGTCAGTAAAGAACCGAGCGCGCGCGACAGAATGAACACGGCGAGCATCGAAAACAGCCCGCGCCAAATGGACATGCGAATAAAGAGGTAAAAGAATGCGACCAGTTGGCCTGCCGCCAACAAGAGCGCGGCAAACACCGCCGACGGGCGAAGTGTCCTGCCCATCAGGATGCGCATCTTCGTCTCTTTTCTGCGACTGGAAAACAGTGCATCCGCCGCCTGACCAAAGCCGATCAACGGATGGCCGGCCTGAACGGCGTACACTAAAATGACTCCGATCAGAGCGGTTAGGAAAATCGACAACGGGATGACGTAGGCGATATTTACCCAGATCATCATCACAATGCCGATGATCAAGCCGACGAGCGGATACATGGCGTAGGTGAAAAGACGAACGTTTCCACTGACCTGCGGTTTTGCCAGAGGCACCACCGTGCGCTCGTTAATCATCACCTTGATCGCCGTCAGGATATCGCCCATCAAACCGGGTTTATTCGGTCGATGAGAGAAGTCACTGTAATCTTCACCCTCGCGAAAATCGAGATCACTTAACGTATCAAACTTAGGATCATAATCATCGTTCACGGTTCTGCCTCCTCATCCTCCGTATAGTGTAAACATCATTCGTCTGTGCGACAAGCCGCGCGCTTCTTGTTTCTTATAAACAGCCAGATTCCGAAGGCGAATGCGCCGAGCGCGATCCACTGCGACGTCGACAACGGTCCCAAAAATCCTCTTATCTGATCACCGCGGAAAAACTCGATGATAAAGCGAAAGACACCGTACGCGATCAGGTACAAAGAGGCGGCGAGACCTCTTTTGCCGCGCAGCATGACCAGGACGAGTACGCCGGCCAAAAGCAACATGAAGAACGACTCGGTTAGCTGCGTCGGGAAAAGCGATACACCGTGCGGCGCCAGTCCGCCTTCCGGAAAAACGATCCCGCAGGTGTCGCTTTCGACACCGTAACAACAGCCGGCAAAATGACAGCCGACCCGACCGATCGCCTGACCGAGAGAGACGGCCGGAGCCGCCACATCGGCGAGATCAATACGCGGCAGCTTCAATTTGGCAGCGGCCAGAAGCGCGGTCAAAAGACCGCCGATCAAGCCGCCGAAAAAGACGAGGCCACCTTCGAAAAAGAGGCGCAAGACGAGCGTCCATTCGCCGACCGAGACCGCCTCGGCCAACAACCCGGCGTGGCTTATAACGAATAAGAGACGTGCGCCGATCAGGCCGCCGATAATACCCAACACAGCGACTAAAAAGGCGCGCGCACGATTGATGCCGCGCCGCGGCGCGAAAAAAACAAAGAGCGCCAGCGCTAAATAAAGGCCTGCCACGAAAAGCAGGCCATACGTCGCGATTTGACGCCCGAAGATATCGACAGTCGGTCTCACCTGAATTGGAATGCCGCGCGGAACCAGTCAACGACACAGCCGAGAATCGACAAGGTGAGGAACGCGAGACCAAGACCGATCAAACCGAGGACGATGCCGGCGATTGCAAAACCGCGGCCGCCGTATTGTCCCGGTTGCGACTGACTCTGGACAAGGCCGATCGCCCCGAATAACACGGCCAACACCGGTAACACGAATCCGACATAAGGAATCCAAAACAGCAATAGACCGAGCAGACCAAGAATAAAGCCGGCGATTGCCATACTGGCTCTCGTATTCGGCGACTGTCTCGCCGGATCGATGTCGGAACGCGGCTGATTGTATTTACTCGGTCTCGGCTGATTGAGACGATAGTCGCGGATCTCTTCAGCCGTCGGGCCGCGTTTTACACGCTCCGGCTCTTCACGCACATATGTCTCTTCCCGATGTACTTCCTCGGGAAACGGCTCTTCCACGATCCGCTTCGTCACCGCTTCATGCGATGCTTCCGGTACGACGCCCGACACAGGACCGAGCATCGGATCGACAGGCGGTAAAACGACCGGTTCTGCCACCGGCGGATCGAGCGGGATCGGCTCTACATTTTCTTCAACAACTTCCGGTACTTCAGGTACTTCTCGTAATTCAGGTTCAAGTGCAGGATTTTCCGGCACATATTTTTCGTTCTCATCCATTTCGTTTTCCTCCGAAATCGGCTTTGGTCCCCGTCACGCGTAGCGTTATGCGGCGACACTTATCCATTGCTTGCAGTGTAGGCTATAATCATCCCGCTTAGCAAGATTTCATACGTTGTAGCAGAAGGTACAATGTTCAGTATGGAAGAGAAACGTCAAAGGTCTTACTGGCTGATCCCCATTGCCGTCTTTTTGCTCGGCTCCGTGCCGGGGCTCTTTTTGGCGGACTGTTTCTGGCGTGATATCTTCGGCTTTCCGTGTCCGACCTGCGGTATGACCCGTGCGTTTCAGGGCTTGATTCGAGGCGATGCGGCACGCGCCTGGCAGATGCATCCGCTCATCTTCATCTTCATTCCTCTCGCCATCGCCAGCGTCATCTGGGCGGTCTTTCTGTTTCTGAAGCGGCGGCGAGATCCGGAGCACTTCGTCTGGCCGACCAAGCATTTACGTCTTGCCGGACTGGCGGTCGTCTCACTCGTCTTCGCCGTCTATATTGTCCGCATGATATGGCTTTTCCCGACTAAGGAACCTCTAAGCTGGAATGACCGTGCGATCATCCCGCTCATCGTGCAGACGATACTGGCATTTTTCAGGAGATAAAAAACACCAGTAAGACAAGAACACCGAGCGCGATTCGATAATAGGCGAACGGTTTGAAATCTCGGTTTCTGACATAGTTCAAAAGGAACTTCACGGCGAACATCGATACTAAAAACGAGACGGCCGTGCCGATGAACAAGACGAGCCATTGACCTCCCGTATAGGAAAAGCCGAGTCGAAGAAAACGCAGGAGGCTCGCTCCGAGCATCACCGGAACGGCTAAAAAGAAGGTGAACTTTGCCGCGTTCTGACGCGAAAGACCGATCAGGATGGCGCCTAAAATCGTCGCACCGGAACGGGATGTCCCGGGCAGCACAGCGGCGATGACTTGGAACAAACCGATGATGATCGCGTGCTTATAGGTGATTTCGGATAACGTCAGGACGTCAGGTCGTTTATTCCGATTCAGGTGCTCGGCAACGATAAACATCGCACCGACCACGATCAACATGATCGCGACCGTCACATGATTGTGCAGGTGTTCTTCGATGAAGTCGTCGAACAGTAACCCGATGATCACGGCCGGTACGCAGGCGACTAAAATCTTTGCCCAAAGACTCAGTTTTCCCTTGTCCATCCGGAGCGGTCCCAAGGCCATCGTGCCCTCTCCTGCTGTGGCGGAGCGGGATAAAAACGGCCAGAGTTCGCTGAAGAACAAGAAGACGACCGCGAGGATCGCGCCGAACTGGATGACGACCAAAAACAAGGAGAAGAAATCGGCTCCTTGTCCGAGTGGCAGCCAGTTTTCCAATAAGATGAGATGCCCTGTGCTACTGACCGGAAGCCATTCCGTAATGCCTTCCACGATGCCGTAGAGCAGCGCTTTCAATACGTCTATCCAAACCATGGCATCAATTATAGCGCTGTACTGGCATAGCGTCACCCGAATCGGTACAATCAGGCGTATGACCAAGAGGAATCATGACAATTCCGCCGCACACGCGAGCGATCGATCCCGCGTGATCTGGTATTTCATCTTCATCGTCTATCTGGCTGTCGCCGTCTATATCGTGGTCGATTTCACAAAACCGCAGGTCGCCTACGAGAATACGGTCAATCTTGAATTCTTTAAAGAGATACGCCGTTCGCTCCGCATGCTGCAGACGGGCAATGGACGCGCCTGGGCGATCCGCAATCTGTTCGGCAACCTCGGCATCTTCGTGCCGTTCGGCTTTATCTTTCCGTGGGTGACAAACGGTCGCCTGACCTCTATCAAGACTGCGCTTGCGGCGATCATCGTCGTGGGCGGGATCGAGACGTATCAGCTGATATCTAAAACAGGGATTTTCGATGTCGACGATTTTATTTTAAACTGGACGGGAGTGTTGCTCGGCTGGCTCCTCTATAAAGCGGTCGCGGCCGTATGGCGACGCATGAGACGAAGGAGAGAAGATTAATGGCGATCATCACCGTGACCAGAAATGCCGGTAGTTACGGCGATCAAATCAGTAAGGACGTCGCATCGAGACTGAACTGTGAGTGGATCGACCATCACCTCGTGATGGAAAAATTCATCGCCCCGATCGCCGATGAGCAGACGCTTCGCATGCTGCAAAGCAGCCCGAAGTTCTTTCTCTCCGAGACGAAGGAAGGATTGTCATTCAAAGAGTATCTGTCCGGTGCGCTACTCGAGATGGCCGAGCGCCAGGATGCCGTTTTGGTCGGTTTCGCCGGTGTGCTCTTTTTCCAACACGATCCGACGGCGCTACATGTCAGACTCTATGCAGACAGAGAGCTGCGGGTTCAGAGGACGGCGAAAATCATGACATGCACGATCCCCCAGGCGACCCAGTTCATCCAGCGGAAAGACCGCCAGATGCGTCGCTTTGCCTCGACCTTATTCGGCGCTCAGGAAGAAAAAGAGCATTATCACGTCAATATCAACACGGGCAAGGTGACCCAGAATGAAGCGGTGGAGACGATTGTCACCTTGTTTAACGAGATGAAAAAGACGAGAGCGCTTGAAACCAAGAATATTCCGGGCAGTGAGCTGCACACCGAAGCATATCCGTTACTGAAAAATGAAAGCGAGATCGAATTCGCGAAGCTGCTCGATCATTACGAGCTCGAATGGCGTTATGAACCGCGCACCTTTCCGGTCGAATGGGATGCAGAGGGGCGTGTCACGCTCGCTTTTTCGCCGGACTTCTATCTGCCACGGTTTGACCTCTACCTGGAACTGACCACGATGAACCAAAAATACGTCACGTTGAAAAACAAGAAGCTTGCCAAACTGAAGACGCTCTACCCGGGCGTCAATGTAAGGATCGTCTATAAACGGGATTTTCTCTCCATGATGGAACGCTTCGAGGATGATCTATGACGGGATATAAGATTCTTTTCGATCAACAGCAATTGAGACAACGCATCACTGAACTCGGTGCCGAGATATCGGCTGCCTATGAAGGCGAATCAGTTGTGTTTGTCTCGATGCTCAAAGGATCCCTTTACTTTCTAGCCGACCTATCGAGGGCGGTGACGATCGAGGCGAACTACGATCTGGTCGCCGTCACTTCACAGAAAGTCCGCATGCAACTGACCCGCGACATCACCTTGCAGATTGAAGACAAACACGTGATCGTGGTGGAAGAGATCGTGCGCACGGGACTCACGACCAACTATCTTTTGCAGCATCTCGAGACGAAAAATCCCAAGAGCCTTCAGGTGTGCGCCTTACTTTCAAATCCAAATGAACAATTGATCGACCTGCCGATGCCGTTCATCGGTTTCATGATCGACCAGACCCGGGTGATCGGTTACGGGATGGACTACAAAGAACACGGACGTACCCTGCCGTTTATCGCCAAGCTCGACAAGTCGCGTTTCACAAAAAAAAAGGCAAAAAAAAGTGCTCCAGCGAACCCGCTGACCCTATACCCGTGAACCATTTTTCTAGACTTCTTTTATCGGCTTCGAATGATGTTGCTAGCGATGTATATCTGACCATACCATTGAGTCGGAATTACTGGTCATTGACGCTATGTTTGCTTGAATCGACAGTGATGTGATGCGATGATCCACGATCTATGCCGCGGTCTTTTACATTCAATGCTGTCGGCGAAACATCGTCTTCGCTGCATTTATCTTTTCGAGGTACCGATTTGTGACCTTTCTCCTTTGGATCGGTCACCATCTCCACCTTTTTTATGGGTGGCGGTTCACGCTTCCCGGTCGTTTGGTATTCCCTGGAGCGTATTGGCAGTTTAACAAGGCACTATGTATATGTCAACCCGGATTTTGCATAAAACAAAACGGCAACGCATCTTTATGCGTTTGCACAAAATATTCTTGCATTTTTTGTGCAGATTGTCAGTCTGCGCCTATCTCGATACTGGCCAAAATGCGACCGTCATCGACGGCTTTCAACTGTATCCAGCCGTCTGCCAAGAGTGCGTAAGATTTCGTTCCATCCTTCGGTAACGCCGTAGATCCGGGGTTTAGGACGATCTGGTTAGCGCTTCTTTTTAAGACGGATACATGGGTATGACCGGAAATCGTGAGATCGGCGCCTTCGGATTCGGCTGCCTGTACCCTCTCATCTTCATGCATTCGGTCACCGTGGTTCATATGGATCTTTAGGTTACCGATTTGAATCAGAGCCGTTCGCGGCATCTCCTTTGCTTCCAACACCATCTGATCGACGTCGGAGTCACAATTGCCGCGCACATAACGGATATCCGGGAGCCGGCTCAGGTAAGAAGCCAGATCGGCCGGTGTGTATCCACCCGGTAGTGGATTTCTCGGTCCGTGGTAGAGGACGTCGCCGGCATGCAAGACGAGATCGATCGCCTTATCCTTCGACTCTCTTTCGATCACGGTTTGCACCTCGGGCAGACTGCCGTGGGTGTCAGAAATGATTAATATTCTCATCGATATCTCCCTGGTTTGTCGCGAGCCTCGCTCTTTTTCTTTTGCCATAGAGGTGTACGGCGGCAAAGGTGCCTATGAGGATAAACAGCATTTGCGTGAAAAACAACACCTCTGCTGTTTGCTCCGGATCGCCGGTCAGTCTGGCAAGAAAACCGCTGCCGACAAAGTTAAACCACATATGCATGACGATCGGAATGAAAAGATTTTTGGTCAGCGTATAGACGAGTGACAGAGCGAAAGCCGGAATAATCACGTAAGAGATCTGAACCGGATTCATGTGAAACAACGAAAACAAAACAAGCGTCACGACGATCGCCCATTTTTCCGGTATCACCTGCATCATCTCTCCCTGAACGATGCCTCGAAACAACAGTTCTTCGGCGATCGGGACCAAAATGACGAGCGCCAAAAAGACGATCCAGGGATTGCTCTGATCCGGTACGAGCTGGGTCGCAAGATCTCGGTAATCGTCCAGCATATCCTTTACGACTTCCGCTCGTTCGGCGATCAGGTGCAAAAAGACCATCCAGAGCGTCACGATGCCGAGGCTTCCGGTGATCACCGAGAGACCGGCGAGAAAATCGGAGGCGCCGACTCTTTCGAGCGACGGCATCGACTTCGTCATGCGGTGGCGTGCCCAGAGATAGATGATGTAGACCGGGATCACGATCAGTGACATGTAAAGCGACGCATACGATTGGATATCGGCTTGCGTCTGCAGTTGCTGCACGACCGCCGGGTCGGTCAGATCGAACAGTGAACCGGTCGGATCGATGCTATTCAGGAACGCATTAAAATGCCAGCGTGCAGCCAGATTCAAGACGATTTGGTGAAAGAACATGAAAATGATGGGCGCTACCACGAAGATCGTGCGGCTTCTATCAGTCGTCGGAGGTCTCATTGAAATTTGGCTGCTTCGTAGCGACGGAAGAAGTGATCGAACACTTCATCCAACTCTTTCTTATTGATGATCGAGGAAAAAGCGAGATCGCCATTAGCGGCACGATAAAGTCGCATAATGACGATCTCGGGTGAGAAGTGTGAGCCGTCATCCGGCTCGTAATTGTACATCACCGAGTATTCTCTACCGTCGACAACGAGCGTGTCGATCATCGAAACGTAATACTCGCGACCGTTCCTCTCGTCGACCAAGACGGCGAGTACGTCGTCATTGGCCGATCCGGCTCTGGTCTTTTTTGATCTACGGCGTTTTGGACTCAATCTTCGTCCTCATCCTCATCGTATTCGTCGTCGAATTCTTCAGCGAGAATACGCTCATACTCTTCGTAGACGCGGTCGCCGTCCGGATCGCCGAGCGATTCGAGACCGAGCGTGCCGTCATCTTCACTGACGACTTTGGCGATAATCCATTCCGCCTCGTCATCTTCATTTTCCTGTACCGTAATCAAGACGGTGTACGTTTCATCTTCAAAATCAAAATGATCGACGACTTCGAAAGCGTATTCTTCGCCCGTGTCACTATCGACCATCACAATGATCTGGCTGTCATCGTCGTCAGCGTGACTGTGCCCTGACGCACCGTCGTCCGCCTGATACAAAAACCAATTCTTTAACATGCTAATCCTCCTGCAAACGGCGCATTAAGGCGCCGTTTCATCTGCGTCAAAGTATACCATAACGGTCAGCGCGGACGGTTCTTATCGAGGTAGCTTTGCAAGATCAATTCAGCCGCTCGCTGGTCGATTACGTCACGTGCTTTGCGGCTTGAAAGCCCGGTCTCACGAAAATTATCCTGCGCGATTTTCGAGGTGAAGCGCTCGTCTTCGAAGATCAGTCGGCAATCGACCGCCTCCGCCAATTGGTCGGCAAAAGCGCGGACCTCGTTTGCCATGTCGCTCTCTTTCCCGTCCGTCCTCGCCGGCAGACCGATGACGATCGTATCGACATCTCTTTCTTTGGCGAGCGTTGCCAGTTCGGCAATCACTTCATCTGTTTTTTTACGGCTGTTGGCGATCGTCTTTTGACCAAAGGCGAATGACCTCGTGAGATCCGAAAATGCCACGCCGATCCTTACTTTTCCGTAATCGATGCCCATCGCAGGCCGTAGGGTTGTCATACATTGCTCCTTAGAATATTTTAATCGCCATGTCCTCACAGACCGAGGCACAGTAACTGCAAAGCGTGCATTTTTCCGGGTCCGATACGGCTGTATACGCCCCGAGACGCATCGCACCACTATTACATCTGGCGACGCAACGTCCACATCGTGTACAGTCGTCAGTGACCTGTAGTCTGCGCGGCAATGCGGCAGATGCATCGAGCCAGCGTCGATCCGGCGTCTCGCCTTTGAACCAGGCGAGATTCGTCTCGATCTCGGAGATCGATCCCATGCCGACGGACCACGCCGACACGAACGATTGACTGAGCGCATCGGCCACGACCGCTTCACGTTTATATAACAGGTGTCCGCCGCCGAACAGCTTCATGCCGAGTACGGTTATGCCTGTTTTTGCAGCCTCCGCAGCCGCTTTTGCCATCTCGCTCGCCGTACCGTCCAATAGTCCGTAACCACTTTGGCTGAGCAGAGGAAATAACACATCGGTATGGCGGTAGATCGACGTATCGAAATCTGGATCGAGTGAGGCTTTCAACGAGACTTCGTCGGCGATCGAAGTGACGACCGACACCGCATGGGTGGAGACACCGACATAACGTACGATGCCTTTTTCCTTGGCGTCGAGCAGTGCCTTGAAGGCTTCGCGATGACCGGCCAGCGTTTTTTTGTCGACTTGTTCATGCAGCATGAAAAGATCGATCGTCTCGACGCCGAGACGCCGACGTGCCGCATCGAGCGAGGCGTTCAGACCTTTACGGTCGAAAGCATATGACTTGGTGCTGATAAACGGCTGCCCCGAGGTCTCCTTTAAGAAGCGGGCGAGTTGCTCGTAGTTGTCGTAGAGCTCGGCTGTATCAAACCATTTGATGCCGCGTTCGAAGGCATAAGAAAAGAGATCGGCAGCCGCCGATACAGCGAGGTTCTTTTGGCTTTTGGCTAAAGTTAAAGTGCCGTAACCGAGACGAAAGACGGGCAAACCGTCCTTGGTCTGCAGCGGCTGATCAGAGTTTGTCAATGTAGTCTCGCAAAATCACTTCAAGCAGTTCGTCGCGTTCAATCCGCCGGATGACGCCTCTGGCACCGTTATGGTTCGTAATATAGGTGGGGTCGCCGGAAATAAGATAACCGACGAGCTGATGGATCGGGTTATAGCCCTTTTCCTCCAGCGCGTTCATGACTTCCGCAATAATATCGTGCGCTTTCTGTCTGATGCTTTCCGTCTGGTCAGCGTAAAACGTCCCTTGGTCTGTCATGAGCTTACCTCCATTGCAACGATTCTAACATGATTTATCACGAATAAGATTACCCGTTCATAACAGATCATTCATTTTCGCCGCACTTTTGGCTCATCCTAGCTTTCACTGTCGCGATTTGCCGCCGATAGATCCTTCAGTCTGCCCTGCATGGCGGATAAATGCTCATCGGTCCATAACGCCGGAACCCCGCCGCTATGTATCAGGAGGATCGGCTCGCCACCTATCGATCCCGACGCCGCTTGCTCGAGGTAGGCGCGTCCGGCTTTTCCTGAATAACATGGATCGAGGAAGATGCCTTCGTATCTGGCAAAACGCTCGATCGTATCGATCGTATACGGATCGGGCAGATTGTACCCTGCACCGAAATAACGGTGATCCGACGGGCCGAGATCGATTGAGAAATCCGCCTCGGTGACCGGCTGAGAAGCGATATCGAACCGCTCTCTCGCCTCAGCTGCCAGCCTGACGGTGAGTGCTTTCAGATCGGCGGCATCTGCTTCCAATACAGGGATGCCGTGGATCTTCGTCTCGAGCCCGATCAATTTCGCACCGAGGACGGTGCCGGCCAGCATACCGGCCGAGCCGACTGCGAGATAGATATGCGCCGGCGTTATGTCTTTTTCCTTCATCTGCTCTTTCAGCTCGAGCATCATCTGGACATAGCCGAGTACTCCGGTCGCATTGCTGCCGCCGAGTGGAATGACGTAGACAATATGTCCTTTGGACTCATACTCCTCGATCACGCGCGCCGCCATCTCTTCACGACTGACGTCACCGCGAAAGCGAATATCGGCGCCCATCAAAAGATCGAGCACAAGGTTCCCGCTGAAACGATCCGGTTCTTGTCCATCCAAAATGAGTACCGGTTGCATGTCGAGCCTGCGGGCGGCCGCCACGGTTAAACGGCCGTGATTGGTCTGCGGTCCGCCAAATGTCAGCAATACCGAGCTGCCGGCTTCGACCGCTTCATAAGCGAAAAACTCCAGCTTTCTCACTTTGTTTCCGGAGAGCGCGAGATCGTTCAGGTCGTCGCGCTTGATCCACAATCCCTGATAACCGACATGCTGTTCCAAGTTCTCGAGCCGCTCGAGCGGCGTATCTTTCCGGCCGAGCGTAATCCGTCTTTCCTGCCACTGATATTTTTCCATGCACTTTCTCCTTATTTATGTCGAGCGTAAACGGGCCGTCGCCACTTGATCGTCGATCCCGCTGACTTCGACCGTGATCAGCTCTTTTGGTGAGACCGTCTCGCCGGAAAGAT
>DUQI01000058.1 GCA_012837885.1 Fastidiosipila sp. | reverse complement strand
GCATTTTATCAATAGTTAGTGCCTTTGCCAAACGCACTTTACACGATCACCTGCGGCTGGAAAACTCCAGTCGTACCGGTGTGGTGGTAAAAAAGAAGCAGGCAACAGGCGATAGGCCGGTTGTCTGTTTTGTTTTGCAATCACGTTAAGAAAATACTATTTCACTATCCTCGGTTAACGTGAGTAACACTACTTTAAGCAGAAAATAGCCCTTGACATTAGCCCTAAAACCCGTCTAATCTAAAGTGGCATTTTAGTTTAGACGGAATATTGTGCCATTGACTGCCAGGAGGATCATGCTTAACTATATCAACCGGGCCATGGAGCCTACCATACTACAGATTTCCAGCACCTTTCCGGTTCTGCTACTTACCGGACCGAGGCAAGTGGGCAAGACCACCATGTTGAAGCGCTTGGCGGATGAGGGGCGGCACTATGTCAGCCTGGACGACCCGGATCTGCGCCTGCTGGCCAGAACAGACCCGGGCTTGTTTTTGCAACGCTATCAGCCTCCGGTACTAATTGACGAAGTCCAGTACGCGACAGAGCTTTTGCCCTACATCAAAATGCGGGTGGATGAAAATCGGCAACCGGGAGACTACTGGCTGACCGGCTCCCAGGTGTTTCGCCTAATGAAAAATGTAAGCGAGAGTCTGGCCGGTCGCGTGGGCATTGTCAGCCTTCTCGGCCTGTCCAATGCGGAGATCCACGACTATCCAAGTGTGCCTTATAGTACAGATCCTGAGCGGCTGGTGAAAAGAATCGGTGAAGTTTCGCCTCATGAACTGCCTCAAATATACGAGCGGATTTTCAAGGGTTCCATGCCAGAGCTATACGCCAGACCAAAGATGGACTGGGAAACCTACTACAGCTCCTATGTGGACACCTATCTGAAGCGTGACGTCAGGGACTTGAGTCAGGTTGCGGACGAAATGCAGTTTTTCAATTTCATGACGGCGGTCGCGGCCAACACTGCCAGGCCGGTAGTGTATGAGGAGCTAGCCAGAGCGGTAGGCATCTCCTCCCCAACGGTCAAAAAATGGCTGTCCATTCTAGTGTCCTCCCATATCATTGCTTTGGTGCAGCCGTATGCCAATAACCTGCTAAAACGCGTGGTCAAAATGCCGCTACTGCACATGCTCGATACGGGATTGGCGTCCTATCTGCTCAAATGGGGAAATCCGGAAGCCTTGGAGCGAGGAGCCATGTCCGGCGACTTCTTCAAAAGCTTTGTGTTCTCCGAAATCTACAAAAGTTTTTTGAACGCCGGTAAGGAGCCGCCGCTATATTATTATCGCGATAAGGATCAAAAGGAGATCGACCTTCTAATTCATCAAGATGGCACCCTTTATCCAATTGAAGTGAAAAAGGCAGTTTCTCCGGGTAGAGTAGCCATCCGGCATTTTGATGTGCTGAGCCCGGTTGAAACCCCAGAGCAGTTTGGCGAATTGGCCAGCCTGAAAACCAAAATTGGCAGCGGGAATGTGCTTTGTATGGCCAGTGATGTGATACCGATTGATCAGAAGAATTGGTTTGTACCGGTGTGGGTGGTTTGAGGCAGAATCTCAAGCATTCTGAGCAACCGGCATTTTTATTGCAATCCGATTCGAAGAACTGTCAATTCTCCTGCGTGAGCGCCATCCTGCAACTTCTAATCGAGCGTCCAACTACCTCTATTTCATAGTAAATAATCGGCATTGAAGCGTCTCATTCCGAGTGTTGCTTGTGTCCAGACAGCGTATTCAACGAATCATACGTCCTTTAACTTTTTTTAATAAATTCTGACATTTAATCATATTAATTTAGAGATAATTATTGGTCATTAAAATTGTGTGCGCTCGATTACGGAAACTACAATTTCTGGAAAAAACAAATCAAAAAGTGGCAGGTAAGTGCACATGATTTTTTCTAGAATGCAATTAATAGTGGTATACATTTTTATTTAGAATTGTTTGAAGCAGACTTGCTTTGCGACAGACGATAAACATACGCTTTATGCGGCATCTTTTGGAGACAACAACGTGAACATTGGCCTTGATATTGATGGCGTTTTGATAAACCAGGAGAAATATCAGCTGAAAAAAGGTCGAAAATATTTCATGCGGAAAATTCAGCAAGAGCTCCGCTCCAAACACGGATTACGTATTAAAACTAAGGATATTCGGATTGTTGATGTGGCCAGTTCTCCGGAAGCGGATGCCGCATGCACACAAAATTTCGCAACCGCAGAAAAGGTCAGTGCTAACTTGTGTATCAATTCTCATGGTTATGGAATTCGTGATGTTTTCAACTGTAGCCATGAAGATGAGACCGCTTTTTGGTACCGTTACATGCTTCCGTATGCACTGTTCGCGCCTTTTCGGAAAGACGCTGTCCGGGTGATTCGTCAATTGCACCGGGAAGGACATCGCATCATTCCGGTGACTGCTCGAGCCAAATCCAATGAAAATACGTTTATCGGAAAGCTCCAACGTGGTCTCGTCAAGTTACGTCTTAGACTTAAGCGCATTCCTTATCAGACGATTGTCTTTTGCTCATATGAATCTGGTCGAGAAGAAAAAGATAAGGTAGAAGCCTGCATTGCGCACGAGTTAGATATTATCATTGAAGATAAAAAGAGTAATGCACTTGCTATTCAGGAACAAACTAACACTCGTTCCTTTTTGTTTGCGACGCGGAACAATGCTGACATCGGTTGTGGACAATTAAGGCGGTTTGTCAACTTCAGCGAACTATACAATGGCATTAGAGTTTACCAAGAGGCAGAATCGTTTAATTTGTTGCCACGGACTGAAAAAATGCGCCTGACGGCGGATGAACGCGAGAGATATTATAGGGCATTTCGAACCTATCAAAAGAAATACACATATGATGCGGATACTGTGTACAGACGCGGAAAACGCATGCAAAGGCTGATAAGATTTGGTAGTTGGCCTTTTGATAAGCTTTTCAAACACACTATAATGGGAGCGGCAAATGTCCCAAAAGAAGGCGGTCTCATTTTTACTACTAATCACAGAAAACTGCTTGACATGCCCTTGGTTATTAGATCAGCTGGCCGCAGGGTGTACCACCCCGTCATCAAAGCAGATTTTCTCGAAACAGCAGCGGAAGGCGTATTGACAGATCTAGGTTGCATCTTTGTAGACAGGAATGATAAGTCAAGCCGAGAACATGCCAGACTGACAGCCGTACAACGACTTTTGCAGGGAAATGACATCGTCATCTGTCCAGAAGGAACACGCAACAAAACTGATAAGCCGCTTCTCGATTTTGATTTTGGTGCCGTTTCCATCGCGCAGAACGCTGGAAGGCCAATCGTGCCATGCGCCATATACCACCTAAGAGGGCGCAGCATCGTCAATATTGGGGAACCGTTTGAGGTGGGCATTCATGATGATCTGGCAGATGCTAATTTGCTGTTGTTTCGCAACACCTCGAAGTTGCTTGCGGAGTGCCGCTACTATTGTGAAGCAAGTAATTTGAAGCGCGAGGGTGTTGCATTGAGATAATAAGCGGCCATCTCCTGATGACCGCCTCGACATTCATGATGCTCTTAATTATTTTTCTTTAAAGAAGCGCTTCGATGTCATCTTCCAGCGCTTCCGGTTTGGTGGTCGGAGCGTAGCGTTTGACGACTTCGCCGTTTTTATCAATCAGGAATTTCGTGAAATTCCATTTGATGCGGTCACCGAGAATACCACCCTTTTCCTTTTTCAGGAAGGTGAACAGGGAAGATTCGTACTGACCATTGACGTCGACCTTGGCCATCATCGGGAAGGTGACACCGTAATTGACTTTACAAAAAGTGCCGATCTCATCGTTTGTACCGGGGTCTTGACCGCCGAATTGATTACTCGGGAAACCGAGCACGACAAAGTTTCGGTCTTTGTATTTCTGATACAGGTTTTCTAAGCCTTCAAACTGCGGTGTATAGCCGCACTTGCTTGCCGTATTGACGATCAGCACCACGTGATCTTTATAATCGGCAAGATTGACTTCCTTGCCGCGAATTGAGTTGACTGTGAAATCATAAATCGACATGAAGTTTCACCTCCGTTCTTAGCGCTATCGTAAAACATATGAGGCGCCGCATCAATCGACGGTAACATGGGAGATTATTTGACGGATGTCAATCGCTTACCGATGCACAAAGGCGAATATTTGCATTGGGTTGTCTTTTGCCAAAGCCAGTTGATTTTTAAATGCAGACCGGTCGATACGGGCGCTTTTCTGGAATGAGCGAATGCTGGATCATCGGCCGATATACGTTACACTAGTAGAGACATCATTTGTGTGAGGAGAATACCCAGTGAATCAGTATATTTGTAAGCTGTGCGGCTATATCTACGATGAAGCGGCCGGCATACCGGAAAGCGGCATCCCCGTAGGGACGCGGTTTTCCGATCTGCCGGAAGACTTTGTCTGTCCGCTCTGCGGTGTCGGAAAAGACGAGTTTGCTTTGCTCGGCGAGACGACAGATCAAGTCGAGCAGGATCTTTCAGCCGACCACAAACCATCGCTTGACGATTACTCGGATATGCAGTTGAGTGCCATCTGTTCTAATCTGGCACGTGGACTCGAGTTGCAGTATAAACCGGTTGAATCCGCCTTGTTTAGAGATCTGGCCGCTTATTACAAAGATCGCGCCGTACCGGTGTCTGAGCCGAGCTTTGACAAGCTGATGTCTCTCGTCGATCGCGACCTCAATGAGTTGATCGGCAAGACGAACGAGATCGCGAAGGCACATGAAGACCACGGAGCGCAAAGAGCGCTCGTCTGGAACGAGAAGGTCACGAAGATCGTCAAGAGCTGCCTGACCCGCTACCAGGCGGGCGGTGAGGCGTTTTTAGACGATAAGAACGTCTATATCTGTTCGATCTGCGGCTTTATCTTTTTGGGCGATAAGGTGCCCGAGATGTGCCCGATTTGTAAGGTGCCGAGCTGGAAATTCGATACGGTAGGAAAGAGGTAAGTGAGATGGCTAAATACGCAGTGAGAAATATCCGACTTTGTACGAAGGACTGCCTCTGCCTCTATGTCTGCCCGACGGGAGCGACCGATTGGGAGAACGGTCAGATCGATGTTGAAACGTGCATCGGCTGCGGCGACTGCGCCGACGCTTGTCCGTCTGCGGCGATCTCGATGGTGCCTTTCACCTATCCGCGTCAACAGCCGAGAAAGACAGAAGTCGTGACGGTGATGAACGAGCTTTTCCAAAGCAAGACAGAGCAAGAATCGATCGCGTCAGAGTTACCGGGACGTCTCGGAGCGGCCATCGCTCGGGCGAATCGCCTGATGGCCGAAGATTTGAACAGAGAAGCAGGCTTCATGCTGCCGCAAAGCGACAACGTCAAATCGCTTTTGCGTGAGATGCTCGACGATCCGGCCGACGATTTCCCGGCCGACAAAGTGAGAGAACTGTTGAAGCGGCTATGACGATCGGCAAGAAAATGTGTGTTGTCGCTTCTTCATCTTTTTCGGAGGAGGCTTTTGTCAAGTGATGAAACGATGGTTGGTCCTATTGCTTACATTGCTGCTCGTCGGTTGTCAGGCGACTGAATTCGGAAAGCCGATGACTTTTACGCGTGAAGCGAGAGAAGGCGCGTCGACCGCCCCCGAGTCGATCCCTTCAGATTCGGAGCCCTCGGCATCAGAAGATCCGGCTGTACCGGTCCCATCGGAAGAGGTTGAGGCCGTAGATAAGACAGAACCGGAAGAGACGGAGACCGAACCGGAACCGACGATCCCTCCGGCACCGCTCGAAGCCGGCCTGCAGGCTGACTCGGTGTATACGGCGCTGTCGAACGAAGACATCGGCTGGTGGTTTCAAAAAGGTCCGCCCTCCACGGTCGAACCAAGGTCCGGACAATTGATCGAAGGGCATCAGGTCTATTGGCGTCTCGATGAAGAAAAACCGGTCATCTATCTCACCTTCGATCAGGGGTATGAGTACAACGACAATACGTCGAAGGCACTCGCGACCTTGAAAGAAAAAGATGCCAAGGCGATGTTCTTTGTGGTCGGCAGTTACGTCGACCGAAATCCTGAACTGATCGAGCAGATCATTGCCGATGGACATCAACTCGGCAATCACTCGGTCGATCACCTGCGTCCGGCCAAAGCACTCGATGTCTCGATCGAACGATTCGTCAGAGACGTCGTCGACTTGCAAAAGAAAGTGCCGGAGATGACGATGTTCTACCGTCCACCGGAGGGCGGCTATTCGCCGCGGGCCTTGCAGATTCTGGACGATATGGGTTATACGACCGTGTTTTGGAGTTTTGCCTACAAAGACTGGCTGACGGACGATCAGCCGGACCCGGTGTGGGCGAAACAATATCTGCTCGACAATCTGTTCAACGGCAGCATCATCTTGCTGCACACGGTCAGCGACACGAACATGGAGATCCTCGGTGACTTGATCGACGGTATCCGGGCTGCCGGCTATAGGATCGAGCCGTTGCCGGTCGCTTGAGTTTTCTACCTTCGGTGTGACTTGATGCGCTGACAGATTTTTTTGTTTACTTGCTCCTCTTTGGTTCTTTGGACCGGGGGAGCTTTTTTAATTGATCCAGATCAAGGCAAAGGTTTCTCGGTGCCTGTTTAATGATGACAGTTCCTGAAGGAGGAATTGATCATGACAAACAAAACGTATCAACTGGAAGCCGTCAGCTGCCCGAGCTGCATCTTAAAAATTGAAGGCATGCTGAAAAAGACCAAAGGCGTCAAGGAATATGACGTGCTTTTCAATTCATCGCGCGTCAAAGTGACATTCGATGAAGATGTCACCTCTACCGAGGCGATTCAAGACAGGATTGAAAAACTCGGTTATCCCGTCGTCAGTGTGAAATAGGAGGAGCGCCATGTTGCAGAAGGTGAGTAAGAAAACGATCGTCTATGTGTCTGGCGCGCTGGCATTGCTTTCCTTCGTGCTCCATCAGTTTATCGGTTACCATCCGCTGACGATCGTCGTCATGCTTTTGACGACGGTTATTGCCGGAACACCGATTTTTTTGAAAGCGATCGGCGCGCTTCGCTACAAGATCGTCGGTATCGACTTGTTGGTCACGATCGCCGTGACCGGTGCCTTAATCATCGGCGAGTACTGGGAGGCGGCTGCCGTCACCTTCCTTTTCATGCTCGGCGATTATCTGGAATCGCGCACGATAGAAAAGACGCGTGCCTCGATCCGTGAGATGCTCGACTCGGCACCGAAAGTGACGACGGTGCGTCGCGACGGCGTCGATCTGACGATCGATTCGGAAGATGTGGTTCGAGGCGATATCGTCGTGATCAAACCGGGCGAGAAAGTGTCGATCGACGGAACGATCATCGAAGGGGAGGCCTACATCAACCAGGCGGCGATTACCGGTGAGTCGATTCCGGAAAGCAAGAGCGTCGGTGATGTCGTCTATTCCGGGTCGATCGTCGAGTCAGGATACCTGTTGGTCGAAGCGGTCGAAGTCGGTGAAGACACGACATTCGCGCGCATCCTGCGAATGGTCGAAGAAGCACAGGACAAAAAAGCAAAGAGCCAGAAGTTTCTGGAAAAGTTCTCCCGCTACTACACGCCGGCCGTGATCGTGCTCGCAGTCGCTTTCTACTTTTTCTCTAGAGATATCCGCCTCGCGCTGACCTTACTGGTCATCGCCTGTCCCGGAGCCCTGGTCATCTCGGCACCGGTCTCGATCGTCGCCGGTATCGGAAACGGCGCGAAAAACGGCGTCTTAATCAAGGGTGGCGAGATTATGGAAAAGCTCGGCACGATCAAAGCCGTCGCTTTTGACAAGACCGGTACGTTGACCGAAGGCAAGCCGGAGGTCACGAAGGTGCAGGGGATCGGTGCGTCGGAGAGGGAAGTGCTTAGGATCGCCGCGATCGGTGAAGCGTATTCCGAGCATCCGCTGGCACGCGCGATTTTGCGTCGGGCGGAAAAGGATATGGGTCCCATTGTTGAACTGCCGGAAGACTCCGAGATCATCGCCGGACACGGCCTTACCTTCCACTATGCGGGCGACCGTTACCTGATCGGTAATCGAAAGCTCTTAAGGGAAGCCTCTATTGACTTTTCGGAACATACTCCCTTGATCGAAAGCGAAGAAGATCACGGCCAAACGACGGTCCTGATCGCGAAAAACGATCGACTCTTCGGGATCATCTCGATCGCGGATACGGTGCGCCATGATGCGGCATCGCTCGTCTCGGATCTGAAGAAACAAGGTATTCAAAAGATCGTCATGCTGACCGGTGATAACGAGCGCGCCGCCCGGGCGATCGCCACGGAAGTCGGGCTCGACGGTTACTACAGCGAGCTATTGCCGGAAGATAAGGTGCGAAAGCTTTCGTCCCTGCAAAAAGAGTTCGGACGTACCGCGATGGTCGGCGACGGTGTAAACGATGCGCCGGCTCTCGCCGGAGCCGATCCTGGGATCGCGATCGGCGGCGTCGGTTCCGATGTCGCGATGGAGACCGCGGACGTCGTCTTGATGTCGGCGGAAGTGTCGAAACTTTCATATGCCGTCGGTTTGAGCCGGGCGACCGTATCGAACATGAAACAAAATATCGCCTTTGCCCTGATCGTCGCCGCGTTGCTCGTCGCCGGCGTTATGATGAAGACGGTCAATCTGTCATTTGGTATGCTCGTACATGAGCTCTCCGTCTTTCTTGTCATCGTCAACGCCGTACGCCTTCTCCGTTACGGTAAGAAGAAAGAAAGACGACCTAAAGAGAAAGGAGCGCCCGTCAATGAGCCAGTCTGAACACTACGATTCCTGTCTGTCACTCGTACCGATTTTTTCGACCTTGAGCGATCAGGAAAAAGAAGAGATCATCAGTATCATTCGACCGAAACGCTATGAAAAGGGGGATCTGATCTACTTGCCGGGTGACCAGGGCGGCACGTTGTTTGTGCTGCATGAAGGACGGGTCAAGGTCGCCCGTCTCGGCGCGTCCGGCAAAGAACAGGTGATCCGGGTCATAGGTCCCGGTGATTTCCTCGGCGAATTATCGCTTTTTTCTTCGCTGCCGCATACCGACATGGCGGAAGCTCAGACGAAGGTCTCGATGTGCCTGATCGACGGCGAGCAGTTAAAAGCTTTAATGGCGACCTATCCGACGATCGCTTTGAAGATACTGGAGGCGCTCAGCCGCCGCCTCGAACAGGCGGAAAATCTGATCGAGTCGATCAATTTGTATACGGCCGAGGAACGCCTTGTGGCGACGCTTTTGAGTATTTCTTCCGGAGAGGCGGAGTTTTCTTTAACGATGTCGAAACGCGATCTGGCGAGCCAGCTCGGCATGACACAGGAGACGTTGTCACGCACCCTGGCTACGTTAAGTGAAGACGGCCTGATCGAGATGGAAGGACAGCGCCAAATCAAGATCGTCGATCGCGATGGACTTGTCGCGAGAAGCGGCGCCTAGGACCTCTTGTCTCGCCTCGTCGGATAAAGAAGCAGGTGGATCGTCACGCCGCTGCCGATCAGGATCAAAAGGATCGTCAGCCAGAGTTTTCCGACCAGGATCATCGACACGATCAGGGTGATCCAAAGGCAGGAGAGCGCGAACACTTTCCGTCTTATGCTGATGCCGAGTCCCTTACGGTAAGCTTCGATATAAGGACCGAATATCCGGTTTTTCTCGAGTGTATCGACCCATTCCGGTTTGGCGAAAGAAAAAAAGGCGGCTGCCGCGATGAGAAACGGTGTCGTCGGCAGAATCGGCAAGATAACCCCGATCGCCGCGAGGATCACCATGAGGGTGCCGGCTAACAGGAAAAGCACACGCTTAAGTGGCGCTCTATTAGGTTGTTCCTTCTTTTTTCGATTGTTGACGGACACGTCCGTAGGGTAGAATGAGTGCGGCTGACCCGTCAAGGACGATCGCCACGCTCGCTTCGGAGGTGCCTTATGAAAGTCTCATTCGTCTATTACTCAAATACCGGCCATACGTCATCGGTCGCGGCCGAAGCGGCCAAGCGACTCGAATCGATCGGCGTGGAGACGACCCAGATCGATGTGGTCAGAGACGAAGACAAGGAAGTGCCGACCGACGTCGATGGAATGGTCTTTATGACGCCGGTCAACGCCTTTTCCTTACCGCAGCAGATGACCGATTTCTTCGCCACGTGTCCTTCCTTCAAACCGGGCACGCCGGCCGTCGTCTTTGTCAACCAGGGGCTTTGGACGCCGGTCTTAGGCGGTAACCGTACGGCGCGCCAACTGACGGACGCCGTGCAGGCGCTCGGCTGTGACGTCAAAGATGTCACGATCGTCAGTTGGAATAAAAAGCGCGTGCCGAAGATCGACGCGTTTCTCTCGCGCCTGACCGAGGTCTTTTCGTGAATATCGCGATCGTGACCGGGGCTTCGGCCGGACTCGGTTCTGAGTTCGCGAGGCAGCTTTCGAAAGAATCCTCGGTCGATCGGATCTGGCTGATCGCGAGAAGAGAAGACCGCCTCGCCGAAGTGGCGGCGAGTCTTTCTAAACCGGTCGATATTTTTGCGCTCGATCTTTTGGACGACGAAGCCCTTTCGTCGGTCACAGCCCGCCTGACATGGGAGGACACCGTGACCTGGCTCGTGAACAACGCCGGTATCGGCCTGGTCGGTTCGTTTGCCGAACAGTCGGTCGATGATCAGCGGGCGATGGTGCGCCTGAACAACGAAGTGCCGGCCGCGCTGACCCGAGCCTGCGAACCGTTTTTGAAAGACGGCTCGATCGTTCTAAACATAGCCTCCGTCGCCGGCTTTTTACCGCAGCCGGGATTTACGACGTATGCCGCGACGAAGGCCATGCTGATCTCTTTTTCGCGGGCGCTGAATCAGGAGTGGAGGAAACGCGGCATTCAGGTGACGGCCGTCTGTCCGAATCCGATGGAGACCGAGTTTTTCGAAAAGAGCCAGGCGCGCGGCAAGAAGACCTCGAAGATCAAACGGCTCGGACTGGAAGACCCGGAAAAGGTTGTCTTTTATGCGATCCTGAACGCGAAAAACGGGCGGGACCTGTCGGTCACCCACCCGTTTGGCAAATTAATCCACGTGTTTTCCAATCTCGTGCCGAAGCGTTTCTCCTTTTGGGTGATGCGCCGGCTCGGTCTCTAAAATGAGCGCACGTTTCTCGCTTTCGTCGTTTTCTTTTCTTCCTTGATGCGCACGTAGATGTGCTTCGACTGCCCACTGCCCGTATCCCTGACGTCGACATCGAAGGCGCCGATACTCTGGATCAGGGGCGTGAGTCGCGAAAAACCGTAGTTTCTGGCGTCGAACGAGGGCTGTTTTTTCATCATCAGGTTGCCGACTTCCGCCAAAAACGCCCAGCCGTTGTCATCTTGTGTATCCTCGATCGAGGAGGAGATCAGATCGATCAGGTCGTCGTCGATCTCACGGATCGCCGGCGATTCAGGCTCTTCCACTTTCGTCTTCGGTTTTTGTTTCTCCGGCTCGGTCTTTTTCTTGCCGTTTGTCTGTGTTTTCGCTTGCTTCGGTTTTTGTCCGCGGATGACCTCTTGGAAAATAAAACGATCACACGCCGAGATAAACGCGTTCGGAGTCTTTTGTTCGCCGATGCCGATCACCAGCTTGCCGGCCTCTCTAAGCCGCATCGCGAGTCTCGTAAAATCGCTGTCACTCGAGACGAGGCAGTAGCCGTCGATTTTCCCGTCGTAGAGAATATCCATCGCATCGATAATCATCGCGGAGTCGGTCGCGTTCTTACCGGACGTGTAGGCAAACTGCTGTACCGGGCTGATTGCGTAGTCCAGGAGCAGGGCTTTCCAACTCGCCAGATTCGGCTTCGTCCAGTCGCCGTAGATGCGCTTGATCGTCGGATTGCCGTAGCGCGCGATCTCTTCCATCATCGGCTGGATATTCTGCGAGGAGACGTTATCGGCGTCGATTAATACGGCGAGCCTTACTTCGCCGCTGTTTGAAGGTAATTCCATAAATGTTCCTTTCACGGCGGTCGTTGACGTCCGCCGCCTTTATTATACAAGAATTGCCGGCCGCATATGGTCGTTGTATCAGGCGGTTCAGCGGGTTGAATGCGTATGCTATTTTGCGGATAATGAACAGTATCCAAGATCAGGAGGAGCGAAGCATATGGCGTTACGAGTAGGCATGTTGACGAGCGGAGGCGACTGTCAGGGGCTTAACCCGGCGATGCGCGGCGTCGCAAAAGCACTGTACGAGCACGCTGAGGACACTCAGATCATCGGTTTTTTAAACGGCTACGAGGGGCTTATGACAGGCCATTCGCTGAAGATGCGTGAATCCGATTTCTCCGGCATCCTGACCCGCGGGGGCACGATTTTGGGGACGAGCCGCCAGCCGTTCAAGAGTATGAACGATCCGCTCGAGGAAGGGCGTCTCGACGGTCCTACGAAACTAGAGGCGATGATCGATACGTACAAGACGATGTCCCTCGATGCACTCGTTATATTAGGCGGCAACGGCACGCATAAGACGGCCAACCTGTTGCATGAAAACGGATTGAACGTCGTCACGCTGCCGAAGACGATCGACAATGACATCTGGGGCACGAAGCGCACCTTCGGCTATCAAAGTGCGATCGATATCGCGACCCAGGTGATCGACGGCATTCATACGACGGCGACGAGCCACGGCCGCGTTTTTATTATCGAGATCATGGGACACAAGGTCGGCTGGATGACGCTCGAAGCCGGGATCGCCGGTGGCGCAGACGTCATCTTGATTCCCGAGATTCCCTACGATCCGCTCGCTCTTCTGAAAGCGCTGAATCGACGCGACAAAAAGAACAAACGGTTCTCGATCATTGCGATCGCCGAAGGCGCGAAGACGAAAGCGGAAGCGGCAATGAGCAAAGCCGAATATGAAGAGCATAGAAAGAACAGCCGCCATCCGTCGGTCGCCTATGAGCTCGCTGAAACGCTCGATGCGATGATGGTCCAGGAAGTCCGCTGTACAGTCCCAGGCCATTTCCAGCGCGGCGGTGAACCGTGTCCGTACGACCGTGTCTTGACGACCAGGCTCGGCGTCGCGGCAGCGAATGCGATCATCAATCGGGAATTCGGCGTGATGATGGCCTACATTAACGATGAAATCGCGCACGTGCCACTGGCCGAGGTGGCCGGGCGCTTGAAATACGTGCCACTCGATCATGACCTGATCCAGGTGGCCAGACAGACGGGCATCAGCTTTGGCGACGAAGTCTAGTCAAACAAAAGCGATCGCTGCGGCGATCGATGTCGGCTCACACGAGACGGTACTGCGTATCGCCGAGATACGTCGCGGCAAGCCGCCGAAAGACGTCGAAGTCGTGCACCGCACCCTGCCGCTCGGGAGCGATACGTATTTGGACGGCAGGATCAGTCAGGGGCTGCTCGATCAGCTGGCAAAGATCCTGCTCTCGTTCAAGACAAAACTAGCCGAATACGGTGACATCCCGGTGCTGGTCACAGCGACCAGCGCGTTTCGTGAAGCGACGAATCAGGCGTACGCCGTTGAACAGATCCGGCAACGCACGGGCTTTGAGATCTCTGTGCTGCCGAACAGTCTGGAGACGTCCTTGCATCTGGCCGGGCTCGCCGCCGCGATCGAAAATTTCTCGGAGATCGTCGAAGAGACGACCTTGATCCTCGATATCCGCGCCGGCAGTATCCAGCTGTCGATGTACGACCAAGGATCTTTGATCAATTCTTTGAATTTTCGGATCGGTGCGCTCAGAGTGCGTGAGGTACTCGGTGATCTGGAACGGCATGCGATCGACTACACGGCGCTTCTCGCCGAATACATCGGCGGCGATCTGAAATACTATTCGACGATGGGACCGAAGCGCACGACGTACAAACACCTCATCGTGATCGGCGGTAACGTCCGCTTTCTAAGATACCTGATGTCGCTGGAACCGGATCAGTCGGTCGTCTCGCTCGAGGCGTTCAAAACGGTTTACGCCAAACTGGCCGGTGTCGATTCCTTCGCCGGACAGCGCTTTGCCGACATGCCGGCCGAGCATCGCTCGCTTTTGCTGCCGACCGCGATTATTATCGACGAGGTGTCGCAGTACACGGGTGTCGATGCGATCCGCCTACCGAAGTTTTCGCTCTCGTCGTCGCTGCTCTACGATCTGGCGGTCAAAAAATACAAGCTAAAGATCCCCTACGACGCCGACGCCGACCTGATCTCCTCCGCGAGACAGATCGCGAAACGCTATCGTATCGATAATAAACACGCCTTTCATGTCGAACAGTTAAGTCTCACCTTATTTGATCTGACTAAGAAGATGCACGGCTTGAAGCGCGAGGATCGATTATGTTTGCAGATCGCCGCGATCTTGCACAACGTCGGCAAATACGTCGCCGTGCAAGACGACGGCAGCCAGACCTTGAACATCATCCGGTCGACCGAATTGATCGGATTATCGGCGGAGCGCAAATTACTGGTGGCGCTTCTCGCGTGCTTCCATAACGGTCACGTCGATATCAACCACTATCACGTGCGGCAACTGCCGGAACCGCTCCGCATCACCTTGATCAAATTGATCGCCATCCTGGCTGTGGCCAATGCGCTTGACGCCGGACACGGTCGAAAGATCACATTGGTGCGGGCTAAAGAGACGGAGAGAGGCCTCGCTTTGACGTACGAGAGCCATGAGGACGTCACGCTTGAGCTCTGGAATTTCGATAATCATGTCGAGACGTTTGTCGATGTGTACGGCCTTCGGCCGTATCTCGTTGCCAAGCCGCTGAGGGAGGGAAGTGAGTGATGGATTATACGAAGCTTTACACCGACGATCCGTTCTTTTATGAAGGCCTCGCCTCAGCCGAAAGACCCGAGACGTTTCCCGAACTCGGCACTGAGCCGCGCTATCTAAACCGCGAGCTGTCCTGGCTCGAATTCAACAACCGCGTGTTGGAAGAGGCGAGAGACACGAAAAATCCGCTTGCCGAACGTTTAAACTTCTTGTCGATCGTCAGCTCAAACCTCGATGAATTTTTCATGATCCGGGTCGCTTCTTTACACGACCAGGTGCACGCCGGCTACAAAGGAAGAGATCCGGTCGGCTTAACGGCTGAGGAACAACTGGAGAAGATGGCTGTCGTCACCCAGAAGATGGTCAAGAAACAATACACGACGTATAACCGCGCTTTGATCCCTGCACTCGAAAAAGAAGGTATCCGCATATTGCGGCCGAAACAGTTGACGGAGCAGCAGATGGCCCACGTGACGCGTCTTTTCGCCGAAGAGATCTATCCCGTCTTAACGCCGCTCGCGATCGATGCCGGCCGCCCTTTTCCGCTGATCGCGAACCAGACGATCAATCTGATCGTCGAGGTGACGGTCGATCAGACGATCACGGATGAGAAACCGTCAAAGAAAAAGAAAAAAGAAGAGCACTTCGCGATCGTGCAGATTCCCTCGGTCTTACCGAGACTCGAGCGTGTGCCGACGGAAGACGATACGAAAGCGTTCATCCTGCTGGAAGATATTATCCGGCTCAATCTCGAATCGCTCTTTCCCGGCGTCGAACTCGGTGCTTCAGCCTGCTTCAGAATCATGCGAAACGCCGATCTCGACATCGACGAAGAGGAAGCAGCCGATCTGCTGAGCGAGATCGAGTCGCAACTGAAGCAGCGGCAATGGGGCGAAGTGATAAGGCTCGAGGTCGAGCGCGGCGTCGACGAAGATGTATTGACCTTTCTTGCGAGCTCATTCGAGATCCAAAAAAACGGCATCTACGATATCAGAGGACCGCTCGATCTGACGTTTGTCCGCCGGATCGTCAAAGCGATCAGCGAGCCTATGCACTTTTATCCGCCGTTTTCGCCGCAGCCGAACCCGTATTTGTCACCGGCTGACGACCTTTTCTCGGTGATCGCGGCGCGCGATGTCTTTTTACATCACCCGTATGAGACGTTCGATCCGGTCGTCAAATGGATTCAGGATGCCGCCAAAGATCCTGACGTGCTGGCGATCAAGCAGACCTTGTACCGGGTCAGCGGTAAATCACCGATCGTCCAGGCGCTCGCCGAAGCGGCTGAAAACGGCAAGCAGGTTTTCGTCCTGGTCGAGTTGAAAGCGCGCTTCGATGAAGAAAACAACATCGTCTGGGCGAAACGGCTGGAACAGGCCGGCTGTCACGTGATCTACGGCCTGATCGGGTTGAAGACGCACAGCAAGATCACCTTGATCGTGCGAAGTGAAGCCGACGGCATCCGCCGCTACGTCCATCTCGGGACCGGCAACTACAACGACATCACGGCGCGCCTCTACACCGACATGGCGATCCTCACCTCGCGTGAAGCGTACGGACGCGACGCGACCGATTTTTTCAACATGGTATCCGGCTATTCGCTGCCGCTCCATTTCAGAAGAATTGTCACGGCGCCGCGCTGGCTGAAAAATGCGACCCTGGCAAAGATTCGGCGTGAGA
Source organism: Fastidiosipila sp. (assembly GCA_012837885.1). Lineage (GTDB taxonomy): Bacteria > Bacillota > Clostridia > Saccharofermentanales > DTU023 > DUPJ01. The sequence continues at coordinate 22,388 of DUQI01000058.1, read as the reverse complement.
CGGAAAACGCGCGAAGCGGCAAAGCGGCGGCGATTATCGCGAAGGTCAATTCACTCGTCGACAAAGACGTGATCGAAGCGCTCTATGAAGCGTCGAACGCCGGCGTCTCGATCGATTTAATCGTGAGAGGTATCTGCTGCCTGAGACCGGGCATCAAGGATCTCTCGGAAAACATCCGGGTCCGCTCGATCGTCGGTCGCTTCTTGGAGCATTCGCGTATATTCTATTACTATAATGACGGGAACGAAGAAATTTACCTTTCTTCTGCCGATTGGATGCCGCGAAACCTCGAACGCAGAATCGAGATATTGTTTCCGGTCGAAGATCAAGAGGCGATCAATCGGGTCAAACGCGTGCTCGAAGTCGAGCTGCGTGACACGGATCGCGCCAGACTGATGTTGCCGGACGGCACCTATGAGAGAGTCGATAAGCGGAAGTTTCCGCCGCTCGACAGCCAGATTCAACTGATGGAGGATGCGATCCTCGCAGCCGAAGTGCTACGCAATCCGCCTCAGGCGATGGATCGTTATATCCCGCGTTCGATGGACGATCATGGCGATTATGCGGGACTAGATTAGGATTAATGAAGGAGTTTTGACATGAGTGAAGTAAAACCGACGCTGCTGATTATGGCGGCTGGCATGGGGTCCCGCTACGGAGGACTAAAACAGATTGACCCGGTCGGACCGAACGGAGAGATCATTATGGATTACTCGTTGTACGATGCGAAACGTGCCGGCTTTGAGCGCGTCATTTTCGTGATCAAGGAAGAATTCCATAAAGATTTTAAAAACACGATCGGCAGACGAATCGAGCCGCACATGGAAGTCGAATACGTCTTCCAGACGCTGGAAGATCTGCCGTACGGCTATGACGTGCCGGACAACCGGGTCAAGCCGTGGGGCACGGGCCACGCCGTGATCGCGGCCAGAGACGTGATCGACGGACCGTTTGCCTGTCTCAACGCCGACGATTATTACGGACCGGAAGTTTTCAGAAAAATCTACGACTTTCTGGCCGGTGACAGAAAACCGGGCGAACACGCGATGGGCGCCTGGGAGCTGAAAAATACGACATCGCCCCACGGTCACGTCGCCAGAGGCGTGTCGGAACTCGACGCGGAAAACAACCTGGTCCGTATCGTCGAGCGCACCAAGATCGAGATGGACGGCGACGATGCGCGCTTTACGGAAGACGGCGGTGAGACCTGGCAGCCGTTACCCGGTACGAGTCCCGTCTCGATGAATTTCTGGGGCTTTGGTCCGGAGATGATGGGACTATTGAAAGAAGGCTTTATCGAGTTCGTCGACGAAGCGATCCAGCGTGATCAACCGACGGCCGAATTTTTACTGCCGACCTTCGTCGACAGCCTGATCGCGAAAGGCGTGGCGGTCGTCCGCGCGTTCCCGGTGAAAGACCGCTGGTTCGGCGTCACCTATAGAGAAGATAAACCGAACGTGATGTATGCGCTCGCCGAGCTACACCGATCCGGTCAGTACCCGACGCCGCTATGGAACGATAAGAAGTAACCGATTTAGACGTACGAAGAGGAACCTTGATGAGCACAAGCGAATTGAAAGCGAGACTGGCCGAGCGCATTGAAGCGCTGAGCGGCGTCTCGGCAAAAGACATATACGACTGGTTTGAGACGCCGCCGGAAGCCCATATGGGCGATTTGGCACTCCCTTGCTTCAGACTGTCGAGAGCGATGCGCCAGGCGCCGCAAAAGATCGCCGAGCACCTGATCGAAAGGATCGGCGACAGCATCCCGGAAGTCAGATCATACGAAGCCGTCAGCGGTTATTTGAACGTGTTCTACGACCGCGTCTGGCTCGCCAGAACGGTCATGGAAAAAGCGATCGAGGAAGGGGAGACACCGGGGCGCCCGACGATCGGTGAAGGGCAGACAGCCCTGATCGAATTCTCCTCGCCGAATGTGGCGAAGGAGTTTCATGTCGGTCACGCGTTCACGACGCTGCTCGGTCAAGCGATTGCCAATCTCTACGACTACAGCGGTTACCGGGTCGTCCGGATGAATCACATCGGCGATTACGGCACCCAGTTCGGCAATCTGATCGTCGCCTGGAAACGCTGGGGAGATGAGACGGCGCTCGAGAGGGAGCCGATCAAAGAGCTGCAGCGTGTCTATGTCAAGTTTCACCGCGAACAAGAAAACGATCCGGAACTGGAGATCGAAGGGCGTGCCGCGTTTGTCCGTCTGGAAAACGGGGATCCTGAGACGACGGCGCTGTGGCAGAAGTTTAGAAAACTGAGCCTCGACGTATTTAATGTCACGTATGACCGGCTCGGCATCCACTTCGACAACACGAACGGTGAGAGCTTTTACTCCGATAAGATCCCGGGACTGATGACCTGGCTTCAATCGAAAGATCTCTTGACCTTGAGTGAAGGGGCGGTCGTCGTCGATCTAGAAGAGTACAAGCTGCCCCCCTGCCTTCTGATCAAGTCGGACGGCACGACGATCTACGCGTCACGCGATCTAGCGTCCATTTTGTGGCGTGACGAAACGTATGACTTCGACTTGAATGTCTATGTCGTAGGTCTGCCGCAATCGCATCACTTCAAGCAGGTCTTTGCTGTGATGCATAAGGCCGGTTTCAAAAAAGCCGATCGACTAAAACACGTCGGTTTCGGCACCGTCATGTTCGGCGACCAGATGTTTTCGACCAGAGAGGGGAACACGATTCCGCTGTCCGAGCTCTTAAATGAAAGTGTAGCGAAGACAAAATCGATTATCGTCGAAAACAATCCCGACATGCCGCCGGCGGAGGCACAAGATACGGCCGAGAAGATCGGTATTTCAGCCGTCGTCTACACGTTTTTACGAAACGGCAGAGAAAAGGATATCCACTTCAGTTGGGAAGACGTGCTCGACTTCGAAGGTGATTCGGCGCCTTATCTGCTCTACACGCTGGCGCGCTGCCACAGCATCCGGCAAAAAGCGAAAGAGCATGGCATGGAAAACCGTGCATCATTTACGGCCGCACACGCCGAAGCATTGGCCGACGATGAGGCGGTCGCCGTCTTGAAACTCATCGACGGGTTTGGCAAGGCGATCGAGCTTTCCGTCACCCAGTTTGAGCCTTCGATCGTCGTGCGCCACACGATGACCTTGGCCAGAGCGTTTAACAAGTTCTATCAGAATCATTCGATCCTGCACGCGGAAGAAGATGCGGTCAAAGAAGCGAGACTGTTTTTACTCGATGCGGTGATCAATACGATGTCGGCCGGCATTAAACTCGCCGGTATGCAGATTGTCGAGCGCATGTAATGGTAGAGAGTCTGCCGCAATCGACCGAGATCAGGCCGTTTGAAGCGCTCGCCTATGAGCGCCCCGACGAGTCGTTCATGGACGATCTGTTTCGTAAGACGAGACTGCAGATTAAAGGGGCTAAAACGGCGGCTGCGCTAAAAGAGACGCTGAGAGATTTCGAGGCGGCTTGGCTGCATGTCGTGTCGTCGGCGCGCCTTGCCCGCATCCGCCGCGTGATCGGTCCCGACCAGGCGTTTTATGAAGCCGAGAGTGAGTGGATCAACGAACAGAATGTGACGAACCTGCTTCGCCTGTCGGAGATGGTCGAAGGGCTCGATACCCATCGATTGCGGCGTGAGGTCGAACCGGAGATTGGCTCGGATATCTTCCGTGAAGCGAGACAGCTGAATGCGACGATCTCTCCGGCGATCGAAGATGAATTGCGCGAAGAAGCCAAGATGAAGGCGCAGCTACGCGCATTCTCTTTTGCCGGCGACGGTTACTCGAATTCCGAAAAACGCCATTTTGCCTGGGATAATGTCGAAGGTCAGTTCGACTCGGAACTACGCCGCCGCACGTATCTAGAGCAAGCCGAGAGCGTCGCCTTTACGCTTCGCCAGCGTGAAAAAATCTTCAACGACCTGATTCGCACACGTACGAAGATGGCGACGACAATGGGCTATCGGGATTACGTCGAATACGCACTCGTCCGTTACGGCATCGATCGCACACAGCTCGCGAAGCGGGCCGAGTTTCGTGCACTTGTCGTCCAGCATATCGTGCCGCTTTGCAGACAGATCCGCCGGTTGCAGATGCAACGACTCGGCAAAAATGAACTCGAACCGGCCGATTATTATCTTTTGATGCGCGAGATGTGGCCCGGCACCGAACTCGACCAGCAGGCGATCGATGACGCTTATAAAGCGTCGATGAAATCGCTGGTCGGAGCGTTGGGTGACTACTTTTCGGTGTTGTCATTACAAGGTTACGTCAACTACGATCAGGACGCTGCCAAGGCGCTTTCGGCACCTTCATTCTTTATACCGAGTGCTTCAGCCGTTTATTTAAATGTCGGCGACGAGAAACTGTCGACCTTTGTGCCGTCGCTCTTTTATGCGACCGGTGTTGCGATTGCGGACAGCATCGCCTTTTACGAAAAGCGAAAGATGCTGGCTTTCCGCTCGACCCTTCTGACGAGAGCGCTGGCCGGCACCGCCGTGATGATGCTTTCCAAACCTGAATGGGAGCGCTTCCTCGGACGGGCGTCGAATCTGGCTTTGGAACTCGAATTGACGAGGCGTATTCTCGAGATCCCGTTGATGTGTGCCGTCGAAGCGTTTGAAGAACAACTATATATGCATCCGGAATGGAATCTTTCGACGAGAAGTCAGGTCTGGCGACGTCTGAAGCGCGTCTATCTGCCTGACGAAGCCGAAGGCGATCACATGAGCGTGATGCCGTATGCGATCGACTGGCTGACGGTCGAATCGCTGGTCGATACGCCGCTTCGTCATACGGAACAGGCGATGGCCGAGGTGATGGTGCTCGCGACCAAACCGTACATCAGTAAACAGGGATCCGCCGAACTCGAATTGAACATGACCCGTATGGTCGGTGATACGAAAAACACAGTTCCCCTCGATATGGCGCTGGCGGCTGGCTTTCATTCACCGTATGAAGCGAACACCTTCCGCATGGCGGCCTTTACGACGGCCATGTTGCTCGGACTTTAGGAGGCGTTATGAAGATCACCCTGGCGACACACAATGATGGAAAATTGATGGAGTTTTCGGAGCTTTTGCCTGATTACGAGTTGGTATCGCTCACCTCGTTCGATTTTGCGCTCCCGGAAGAGACCGGCACGACGTACGAGGAAAACGCGTTGATCAAGGCCAGAGCGGCACGAGAAGCGATTGGCGGAGTCGTGTTAGCCGACGACTCCGGATTGTCGATCGACTGTCTCGACGGTGCGCCGGGGCTTTACTCATCGCGTTTTGCCGGGATCGAAGCCGATTATGATGACAAGATCGAAGCGATCTGGCATCTACTCGACGGTTTTCCTCCCGAACAATGGACGGCATCCTTTTTCTGTGTGCTGGCGTTGATTCTGTCGGACGGGGAGACCCGCACGTTTGAAGGAAGAGTCGACGGCCTTATTTTGCCGGAGAAAAGAGGGACGAATGGCTTCGGTTTCGATCCGATCTTTTACGTGCCGCATTTAGGTAAGACAACGGCCGAATTGTCTCATCAGGATAAAAACGCGATCAGTCACCGTGGGCTCGCGGTACAAAAACTGCGCCGTTTTCTCCAAGAGCTGAAAGGACCACGGAAAGATGCCTGACCAGGAGTATTTGTTGATTCATACGTCCGTCCTGCCGGAAGTGTTTTTAAAAGTGGTCGAAGTGAAGCGTCTGATCGATCAGGGCGAAGTGCGTTCGATCAATCAGGCGGTGAAACAGGTCGGCATTTCGCGCTCTGCCTACTATAAATACGTCAATGCCGTCCGGGTCTTCGATGAGACGAGAAGAGGCGACATGTTCACCTTACTGATTCGGATGGAAAACTACGCCGGCGTCCTGCCGCGCGTACTCGATCAGATCAATCAATCGGAAAACCGCCTGGTCACGCTCCATCAGGATGTAGCGATCAAGGGGATTTCGACGCTCGTTTTAACCCTGGACAGTGAAGACAGTGAAGAAGTCTTGCGCCCCGAGGTGTTGACTGAGGCTTTGCGCCATGTTAACGGCGTGATCGCGGTAGAACTCCTCACCTGATCCTATACTGATCAGAAACGCTCGATCTGGTTTTTCTCATAGCGATCGTAGAGCGTGTCGAGCGTCTCCATCAGCTGATCCATTTTCGCGTGCAGCATAGAAGCCTGATAGAGGTCGCGCCTGTCGAGTGCGCCGCGGATCTGGTCGAAAAGCGATTCATTGATACTGTCGGTTTTGGCGAGGGTTTTTCGTATGCGATCGATTTCGCGCCAGTTTCGTTCATCGAAAGATGTCTCATTGAAGGCCGGTCGGATATCTCTGATCTGTACAAGATTCTGCATCAGGATGCGGTCTTTCAGCTCCAGTTCCCAGGCATCGAGCATTGCCTTCGTATAGGCACGAAGCAGTCGATCACTGAAGACGCCGCCTTCAAACAATACATGATGATCTGCCGACTCGATGAGGTGGCGGAGTGTCTCATAGACGGTCGTGGCCGGCTTTCCGAAATAGCGGTCACGTTCATCTTCCGTATACAAAGTGAATATATCGTCCTCGGTGCGGTAAATCCGGTCTGATGAAAGATACGTCCCGGTCGAGTCTCCGTCTTTTGTCAGCTCGGCCTCGAGTTCCTTCTCTGAGCGAACGTCTCTTATTACATAGGCGACGCCGTCGAGCATCGCCTGACTGGAGGCGGCCATGACGAAGTAGAGATTCGAGTGCGGATTCGGCGCACGCAGCTCAAACCTCGTCGCCTGAGGTGCGTGCTCGTTTCTGACGAGACAGATCAAGACGGTACGGTTACGTGACGGTTCGGCGGGCGATCTACCGATCGACACGGAGACGTGGGTCGGTGCCTCAAAGCCTGGTTTCAAACGGTTAAAGGCGTCGATGCTGGCTGAGATAAATGGTGCGACGAGCGGCTGATAATGCTTCAAAAGTCCCATCAGGGCGCCCCAGCCGATCACGCTCAGATAGTCCTTGCTCATGTCTTTGGCCGCAAAGAGATTCAGTTTCGTCTTATCTTTTAAGACGGCAACGTAGTTCACATGGGTGTGTTCGCCGTTGCCGGCAACACCAGGGATCGGTTTGGCCATAAAAGACGCTTCCAGACCGTGCAGGCGGAAGATCTCCTTCGTCAGGATGCGGATGAATAACTCATTGTCGGCCGCCTGGAGACCGCTCGTGTACTGCCAGTCGATCTCGAGCTGCTCCAGTATATGATCCATCGTGCCGCTCTCTCTCAAATGCGCTTTGACGCCGCCGACCTCCTTATGTCCCATCTCCGGGGCAAAGCCGTAGAGCTCCATCAGTTTCAAGGTCTGCTCGAGGGCCGAGCGGACGATGCCCTTGGTGCGCTTCCAGTATTGTTCTTTTAACGTCTGAGACGTCGACAGGTGTTCGCGATTGATGATGTCGTCCGGTGTTCTCACCCAGAACTCGAGTTCGGTCGCCGCCGTCAATTCGAACGCTTCGATCGACTGAAGCGGGATGTCTAGCCCGGAAAAAAGATCGGGGCGAGATGACAAGGCGGAGAAGAATACGTCGTTCACCTGGTCGAGCGCTCGCTTCAGCGTGGCGCGCGCACAGACCATCTGGCCGTTATGCACCAAAAACGCCGGGATTCTCAGCGTACCCCACGGTTTATTCGTCTGTGGGTCGATGTTTTCGTAATTGTAGTCGACATACCAGTTGACCTGAAGGTCGGCGATCAGGTCGATCTGGGCGTCATTGATCGTGGCGATCGACGGCAGGACGACGGAAGAACCGTCCGTCTGTACACCGTGCGTCAGATAGCTTTCGATGTGCTCGAGAAAACGGTTGACCGGAATTTTTTCGTCCGTATCGTTGCCTGCGATATCGACTCCCATCAAGGAGACAAACTGCACTTCCGGGTGCTGTTTTAAAATCGCCGTCAAACTGTCGTTGTCGTGTTTATCCGGCGGGATCGAAAACAACAGATCGTCTCTTACCTTAAAGTCATCAATGCGCATGAGAAGCCTCCGGATCGGGCGTGAAGACGCCTGCGATTGACGTATTGTACGTCTTAGCAGTAAGAGCGGCAAGTGACAAAGTGGACAATCTTTGTGTGGAAAGAAGGTGGCTCTACCTGATTGGCGTCTGCATAAAATGTAACCGGACTATCTATGACGCGCGTGGCGTCGTGTGTTAATCTGGAACGTGATGAATATGCTACCGGCCGTCAGAGCCTTAAAATTTTTTGATCTCGAACCGGAAAGCCGTGTACGCATCTGGTTTGTGGTGCTGACCGGTATGTTCGCCGCCGGCTTTCTTTTGCCGTTTGTCGAGTCCGATTTCGCACCCTTGATCGAGCGTCTGATCGCATTCAGCGAAGGGCGTGTCGCGCTGCCGAGGCTTTCGTCCGGACAGTGGTATTTCCTCTTACTCCAGGCCTTGATCCGGATCCTGGGCATTGTCGCCGGTGTCGATTATCTGCGTTATTTTTTGAAAGAAGAGACGGATGGTATCAAGCGGGTCCCGTTTTTGACCTGGTTTAAGATCATTTTGTTTCAGATTTTGACCGGCCTCGCTTTTGTCTTATCGGCCCAGTTTTTTTTATTGCCGTATCTCGTCTTCGTCTCGCTCTTTCTGTTCGTCCAGCCGGAGCTGATCGTCAAGGACAGCTCGATTCCGGCGGCGATGCAAAAGAGCTATGCACTCGGGCTCGGCGTACGTTTCAGTATCGCGATGAGCTTCATGTTCATCGTCAGTCTGTTTATGCTCTTAAACTTGTTGTCGACCCGCATGGGTGGCGGCAATGTGCAGGCAGCAGCTTTGCTCGGCGGATTTTTGTTCGCCTGGGAAGTGCTCTCGAAGGCGAAGCTGACCGGCATCCTTTATAAATCACTCGTTAGACGGGCGCATGTCGACCGTCCTTTTAGGCTATAAATCATGATCGAATACGACCGTTACAACCAGGAAATAGCGCAACTTGAAGCGCCGATCGAGCGCCTCGGCGAAGCGCTCTCGATCGACCGTCTCGTCGATGAAGTCGCTGAACTCGAAGCGCGAGCAGCGGAACCGGATTTTTGGCAGGACGTCGAAAAGGCGCAGACGCTTCAGACCAAGATGAAGCATCTGCAAAACAGGATCGACCGCTACCGTCATCTCGTCGCCGCTTACGAAGACCTTCAAGTGTTGGTCGAACTCGGCAGTGAAGAAGACGACCCGGAGATCGCTGAAGAAGTGGGCGATGCTTTGGTTGAACTTACCAAGAAAGTAGATGAACTTCGTCTCGAGACGCTCCTCACCGGTGAGCATGACGCGTCGAATGCGCTCGTCACGTTGCACGCCGGTGCCGGCGGCACCGAAGCGCAGGACTGGACCGAGATGCTCTACCGCATGTATGCGCGCTGGGCGGATGAACACGAGTATCAGTTGACGGTGCTCGATTATCAAGATGGGGACGAAGCCGGGATCAAGAGTGTCTCGTTTAAGGTGGAAGGGGAGAACGCCTATGGATATATGCGTTCGGAGCATGGCGTCCATCGTCTGGTGCGTATTTCACCATTCGATTCTTCCGGCCGCCGCCATACATCATTCGCCTCGGTCGAGGTACTGCCGGAACTCGACAGCTCGATCGAGATCGACATTCGAGCGGAAGATCTGCGGGTCGATACGTACCGTGCGTCCGGCGCCGGCGGCCAGCATGTCAACAAGACGTCATCCGCGGTGCGGCTGACGCATCTGCCGACCGGGATCGTCGTCGCCTGCCAGAATGAGAGATCACAGATTCAAAACAGAGAGACGGCGCTACAGATGCTGAAGGCAAAGCTTTATCAGCTGGCGCAACAGCGCAATCTGGAGAAAATCGAGGACTTGAAAGGCGATATGATGGATATCGCCTGGGGTAGCCAGATCCGCTCCTACGTCTTTTGTCCGTACACGATGGTCAAAGATCACCGCACGAACATCGAGACGGGCGATGTCGACGGTGTCATGGACGGTGAGATCGATCCGTTCATCGAAGCGTTCCTGGCAGGTTCCTAATACATGCGGATCGGTATTTACGGCGGTTCTTTCGATCCGTTCCACAACGGTCACCTGGCCTTGATCAAGTCGGCCTGGGAGACCGGAAAACTCGACAAGATTCTCGTCATCCCGGTCGGTACGGCGCCGCATAAATCGCATCGCATGAGTCTTGCTGCCTATCGCTATGAGATGGCGAGACTCGGTACGACAGGCTTGAATTATGTCGAACTCCTGGATGATGAAATCGCCTCGAAAGGTGTCGACTACACGCTCGAGACGGTGCGTCATCTACGCCGCGTCTATGCCCGTAAAGCCAAGTCGCTAAAATTCGATCTGATCGTCGGTTCCGACGTGTTGTTCACGTTCGAGACGTGGCATAAACCGAAGGAGTTGTCGGCGGAAGTCAGGCTTTTGGTTGCGCTCAGAGGAAACCAGAATGAGCAGGAAGCCAAAGAGAAGGCGGAGGCGCTACGCGCCGCATTCGGTACAAAGATCAAATTCTTTTACATGCCGCCGATTGAGTTATCGTCCACATTGTTGAGAGAAGCGCTCGCGGCCGAAAAAGATGTCTCCCAGCTCGTACCTGATGCCGTCCACCAGTTTATCAAGTCGAACCGCATCTATGAATTTGGTAAAGACATTGCCGCGATCGACGATGAGACGTGGCATAGACTATTGGAACTCGAGATTGAGATATGGCCTCTGATGCCGCAAAAGCGGCGCGTACACACCTTGAACGTGATGCTCTACGCCGTGCGTCTCGCGAGGCTGCACGGCCTTGACGTCGCACAGGCCGCGATTGCCGGCCTCGTCCACGACTGCGCCAAGCATCTGCCGATGAAGCTTCAGATGAAATACGCCAAGCGTGCCGGCAACATCGCTATATTGAACGACGAGGTCGCGCATGGCCCGGCCGGTTCATACTACGCTCGAAAAAAACTCGGCATCACCGATCGCGATGTGTTGGCGGCGATCTTCTACCATACGACGAGTCGCGGCCTGATGACGCCGCTCGATCAGGTGATCTATCTGGCCGATAAGAGCGAGTATGGTCGGCCGTTCAAGGATCTGGAACCGATCAGGAAAGCGGCGAAAAAAGATCTCGATCTGGCTATGGAGCTATGTATCAACGAAGTGTTCAAGGCGTTGAGCAGGAGCAAGAAGGAAGTCCATCCGTTTACGAAAGCGGCGAAACTGACTTTGACTCATTTCAAGCCGCAGAAATAGACATATCGATGGGGATGTATAATACAGTCAATGCTGTATCTTTAATGAAAGAACGGTTGACACCGATTGCATCGATTGGGGAGACGACGTTGTCATGAGGGCGATACTTAACCGCTGGTATGCGAACAACAAAAATGTGATCAATACGACGAAGTACCTGGTCGTATCACTGTTATTGTTATTTGTGGTCTGGTTGTTCGATGTCAGCCAACCGGATTGGTATGGGCGCCTGCCGCAGGTGTTTTTGCTTTCGGCGGAAACGTCGAAGCAGTTTCTAACGACGGTCGCCGGTGTCTTTCTAACGGTCGCGACGTTTACCTTTACGACGATCTTAACGGTCATGACGACGTACAGCTCGAGCTTTACGCCGCGTGTCGTGCAGCGCTTCATCAGCAAACCGCATGTGCTCAGCCTGATCGGTATTTTTATCGGCGGTTTTTTCTATGCTGTCTTAAGCCTCTTCGTCGTTCAGGCCGTCCCCTCCGATAAGCGGTTACTAGCCGGTACGCTCGGCGTCCTCTACGCGATCGCCAGCATGATCGAGTTCATGCGCTTCGTGCAGCGCGTGATCCGCGATATCCGAATCGTCAACGTCGTACAGGATATCTACGATGAAGCTTGTGAACTCGTGGAAAAGGAAGTGGCCGAAAGAAAAGAGGCGGTGCGAATCGGTGAGGATAAATCGGACCGCACGCTTGCTATTTTAGCCAACGAGACGGGATACTTTTACGATCTGAATGTCGAACTGCTTCGTTCGCGGCTGGCAGACGTCGCATGCGAACTCGTGATCGAGAAAAAGATCGGTGAGTACGTGGCAAAGGGGGTGCAGATCGCCGATCTCCACTTGCTCGATACGCCCGGAAAAGAAAACAAGGCGCAAGATGAAAAGACTTTCAGTGAAGACATCGCCGCGTGTTTTTTGTTCAACAAAGCGAAGAACGATACGCGCGATTATCACCACGAATTGTCCATGCTCGTCGAAATTGCCCTGAGAGCCATAAGTCCGGCCGTCAACGATCCGAATACGGCGATCAATTGCATCGGTAAGATATCCAGTCTGCTCGGTCAGTTATTTGCCACGAAGAACCGTTTTATCGTGATGCGCGACAGCGAGCATGCGACAATCATCTATAAGACGTACAGTATCGAAGAAGAGCTGTATCTGAACTTTTATCAGCTGATCCATTACGGCAAAGAAGATCCATCCGTCGCGCAGGCCATCCTGGAAGGCCTGTACCTCATCTACCTGATCGCCGACGACAGTGCAAAAGACAGTATCGGTACGTTCTTCGCTGACGCGTATGACACCTTGCTTGAGCATGCAGGGAACGACCTCGATAAAAAGCATCTTCGCGCCGTCCAGGTTGAATTTCAAAAGCAACATGAAAAACGTTTGGCCAGAGTAAGTTGAACAATCAGGCAGGAGACGGATCCATTTTTATATAGCCTGTATCTTTTTTCTCGGCACACATCGTATAATAAGGCAACGTCAAAAAAGGAGTTGACCATTTGAACGAACACACGGAACTGGAACGACAAAAAGCATTGGCTGAGCGCATCGAAGCGATTCTTGACCAAAAGAACGCCAAGGATATCGAGCGGATCAGCGTGGAAGGAAAGACGGTCTTGGCCGACTTTTTTATTGTAGCCACGGCAAACAACCAGACGCATATCAAGAGTCTGGCTGATGAAGTGGAATTTAAGCTGAAAGAGGAGTTCGACCTGTTGCCGCATCATGTCGAAGGAGAGGACGGCAGACGCTGGATACTACTCGATTACGGTGATGTGATCGTCAATCTCTTTTTGTCTGAAGAGCGCTCCTTTTATAATCTGGAAAAACTGTGGAGCGATCGCGGCAGACGATTGGTTGAAGAAAAAGCGGGCGAGACGGATATAGAATAAGGCAAAACCACGACGTAAGCTGACGGCTATGGTCGTCTTATGTCTGAGGCCGCGATAACGCCGATACTCGTTTTCATCCATATTAAACGTATGGATAAGAAACGATCAGCGTTGCCTGCACGCGCACAAGAAAAATTATCAAAACTCTGGTTATTGCCCATTATCATCCTGATCGCGATACCGGTCTGGATCTTTTGGCCGAAAAACGATCGCCTCGATCTGACAGTCATCCCCTTGCCGGAAAGCGAGACAGAAGCAATAAAACAGACACCGGCTGGATCTTCGGACGATGAATTTCACTCGATCCTGACGATCGACGAACGCGAGCATTTCCCTGTCTATTTGACCGGCGCCGTCTATCTGCCAGGGCTCTATTATGTGCCGGACGGCACGATACTGGCCGATGTGGTGGAGGAAGCCGGCGGGTTGCGCGAGGATGCGGCGAGAGACCAAATCAACCTGGCGATGAAAGTTCTGGCGCATCAGATGTTCTACATTCCCACCATAACTGAACTCGCTGATGATCCCGGGCTTTTGACCTTGATCAAACCGTTACCAGGTACGCCTTCCGACAAAGTCAATATCAATACGGCCGATGAGTCGCTGCTTATGAAGCTACCCGGCATTGGACCGGCGACGGCCGGCGCGATCATCAGATATAGGGAAGAAAACGGCCCGTTTCAAAAACCGAGTGATCTGATGAAGGTGAGTGGTATCAAGAAGACAAAGTTCGAAGGACTCGAGATGTATATAACGGCACCTTAATCAAGACTGATTGTCACCTGCGTTTCGTCATATATCTATTTAGTTTCCAATCTCATGAATTCGCCGGTCGGTCGCTATAATTAAGTAAAAGTAAGCGCGGGTGGGGATCAAAAAAATAAATGAAAAACAAAGCACGCAGAAAAAGCGGTCGGACCATCGTCAAAATCATCGCGATTATTCTGCTCGCGTTTATCATTTTGCCTTACCTAATTCCGCTCTCTGTTCCTGCTTTCGATCATCAGACGCCATTTGAGAATAGTCACTTTGTAACCATCGATGGTGTGACGTTCCATTACCGCATCGATCGACCGGAAGACAAAACGATCACCGGCAAGGTGCTTCTCGTACACGGACTCGCCGGATCCACCTTCTCGTTTCAGGCACTGGCGCCGCGGTTGGCGGAGCAAGGATTCTTCGTTCTTTCACTTGATTTACCGGGCTTTGGCTACAGTGACAGGCCACTCGATTACGATCACAGCCAGCAGAACCGGGCGCGAGATATTTGGCGGGTGTTGAGAAGTATCGACGAGGAACTGAGCGGAAAGATCGCTTCGGATGGCTGGCATCTGGCGGGACACAGCATGGGCGGTGGCAGTATCGTCGCCATGAGTCTAGAAGAGAGTAATAGGACCAAGAGCCTTGTTTTAATCGATCCGGCGTTGACGGATCGTTCGCAAAACTCTTTTATCGCCACGCTGCCGCCGATGTCACAATGGTTTCAGGTGGCGATCGAACACTGGCTTTTGACTGAATCAAATATCACGCGTTTTCTTGGTTCGGCATACGGCAGAGAACCGACACCGGAGGAAGTCGAAGGTTATCTCGCGCCCCTTCGGCTGCCGGGCACGGCGCGCTCGTTGTCTTCCATGTTTAAGACGTCAAAGAGCGAAGATCTGGAGAACACCCGCGACATGCCGGCGCCGATTCTCGCAATCTGGGGAGAAAACGATACGTGGGTACCGCTAAGTGAGTTGGATCCGTTACTCGCGGTTCGTGATGATGTGAAAGTGGAGATCATAGAAGGGGCGGGACACTGTCCGATGGAAACCCATACGGACGCCACGCTTGACGTGATGACGGCGTGGCTTTTACGTTTTCCTTAAGCGGGGAAAACGTATGATTTTCACTCGTCATTCCTTTCGATTTTTCTGAGCGAGGTCATTATGCATGCTTCGATCAAGTGAAAATTGACAAGTCTGAAAAAGCAAGGTACACTTTCTTGCGGGATCGGGGTGTGGCTCAGGTGGTAGAGCGCTTGGTTCGGGACCAAGAGGCCGGAAGTTCAAGTCTTCTCACTCCGACCATCAAGTAAAACGGGTAGCGTAGCATACGTTGCCCGTTTTTGTTCGTTTAGGGCATGCGCCTTTGGTATACTTCAGCTATGAGCAAGATTGACCATTACTTCATCGAAAACTGTAAAGATATCATCGAAAACGGGTACGACAATTCTCAAGAAGACGTGCGTCCTCGCTGGGCAGACGGCACGCCTGCCTATAGTAAAAAGAAGTTCGGTATTGTCAACCATTACGATCTTCGAGAGGAGTTTCCGGCATCGACGATTCGCTCGCTGCCGTTGAAAAAAACGGTCGATGAGCTGCTTTGGATCTGGCAGAAAAAGACGAGTAAGCTCTCCGAATTAAATAGCCAGGTCTGGAATGAATGGGCGCAAGAAGACGGTACGATCGGCAAGGCGTACGGGTATCAGCTCGGGGTCAAGTCGAAGTACAAAGAAGGCGAATTTGACCAGGTCGATCGTGTGCTCTACGACCTTAAACACAATCCGGCGAGCCGCCGCATGCTGACATCGATGTATACGTTCGCCGATCTACATGAGATGGCGCTTTATCCCTGCGCTTACTCGATGACGTTCAATGTGTCCGGTAATGTGCTGAATGCGATCTTGCATCAGCGGTCGCAGGATATGCTGGCGGCGTTCTTCTGGAACGTTGCGCAGTATGCCGTGCTCGTGCATATGTTCGCTCAGGTCTCGGGACTCGTAGCCGGCGAATTAATCCATGTGATCGCCGATGCGCATATCTACGATCGACATATTCCGATCGTCGAGGAGTTAATCGCGCGTCCCGTCTATGACGCGCCGACCTTCGTCCTCGATCCTTCGATTAAAGATTTTTACGATTTCACGGTCGATCACGTGTCGCTCGAAAATTACGAGCACGGTCCCGGTATCGGCCGGATCGAGATGGCGGTGTAAGATGCGTTCGATTGTCGCGGTGACTTCCGATTACGGCATCGGCCTTGACGGCCGCTTGCTGACCCACATTTCTTCCGATCTCAAGCGGTTTAAAGAGATCACGCTGGGTGGTGCCGTGATTTACGGTCGCAAGACACTCGAGACGTATCCGAAGCAAAAGGCGTTGCTGGGGCGCGTCAACCTCATGTTGACGAGAAACCGGGAGCTGTCTGAGCCGAACATCAAAACGGTCGACTCGCTCGATGCGCTCTTTGTCGAAATCGATGCGCTGCGTCGGCGCGGATTTTCAGGAGACGATTTGTTTGTCATCGGAGGCGCTGAGATCTATGAACAGTTGCATCCATTTGTCAACGAAGTCTTGATTACGCGAATCGATGAGCAGTTTGAAGCCGATCGTCATTTTCCGAACCTTGATCAGGATCCGGACTTTGTGAGAACGGATGTTTCCGACTGGTATGTCGAAAAAGGCGTGCGTTTTCGCTACGAGACGTGGCGTCGCGTCGTCGATCAGGTCACACTGGAAGCGACGCTGAAGAAAGACCGCCTGGCACTCGCCAGACGAAATGTCGCGGAATTTTCTCAGGCAGGAACGGTGAAAAAGAGGCTTGAAATACTCGAAGACTGGGTGCAAAAAGACGGTCGGTTCGTCTATCAGCTGCGCTCCGGAGAAGACGTCTTCGGTTTCTTACTGTTTGCACCGGAAGTGCTCGGTGCAGATACGGCGACCGTCGTCTTACATAGTGATCTCAGTCTTACAAAAAACGCGTTAGGCACGATCTTCGAAACGCTGTTTGCCGAACATCAGGCGCTTTACAGCCTGCTTTTAGCAACCGATGAACGTGTCTTGATCGATGCCGACTTACTGCCTGGTATCCATACGGCGACACTTCCCGGCATCGACTCGACCAGCCGCCTGATCATCGGAACGAGGTCGGATCTGGCCAGAGGTGCCGTCGGTTTCTTCCCGTTTGAACTGGGACTCGTGGCGCTGAAAAGTGACGGCCAGGCGCTGACTGAAGTCGAGTTTTTGCAGCTTGGTCAACGGGTTGAAGACAGCGTGTTTAAGATGGCGCTGAAGGTCGCCGGCGCCTTGAATAAACAAAACGGATTGAAGAAAACGGTCGATACACCGTTTTCCTCGAGCAATCGCCCGGACGAACCGCTGCAGCTCGCCTTCGACTGGCTGACGGCCTATTTCGAAAAGAAAAGCGAGCTGCCGCCGCTACCGCCCTTATCGGATCAGGCACTGCCGCCTTTTATGACGAAGGTGCTTGATGCGCTGAAGGATATTCCGTACGGCGAGCATCTGACCTATAGCGAGCTTGCCGAGACGCTGGTCGGCAGAAAGAAGGCGAACGACTACGCCCGCGCCGTCGGTCAGGCGTGTGCCGCCAATCCTTACGCACTGTTTATTCCGTGTCACCGGGTCATTGGCAACCGAGGCGAGCTGGTAGGTTTTTCAGGTGGAATTCAGGTTAAAGATTATCTCCTGAATCTGGAGCTGATGACGCGGTTGTCGCGTCGGCCGAAGTAACCAAGTCTTTTCCTTACTTTCAATGGCTGCTTTCTCATCGCTTGCCTGATCTTGCATTTTTTTGACGTCACGCTACAATAACAGAACATAAGTTCTTTATTTGTTCAGGAGGACGGTGGCGTGGATCGTCAGGTGCTGCACATCGATATGAATAGCTACTACGCCTCGGTCGAGTGTATGTATAATCCGGCTCTGCGCCAAGGGCCGATGGCGGTCTGCGGCGATCCGGTTAACCGGCACGGTATTGTCCTGGCTAAAAACGAAGCGGCTAAAAAAGACGGGGTGAAGACAGGGGAGGCGATCTGGGAGGCCAAGCAGAAGTGTCCGAACCTCGTGATCGTACCGCCGCATTATAGCCGTTATATTCGATTTTCCCGACTGGCGAGAAAAATGTACGCCGAATACAGCGATCGCGTCGAACCGTTCGGACTCGATGAAAACTGGGTCGAGCTGACTTACTGCGATCGAAACGACGGTACGGATGTCGCAGAAGAGCTGCGGACGCGTGTCAAAGAGGAGTTCGGTCTGACCGCTTCAATCGGGGTCAGTTTCAATAAGATTTTTGCCAAGCTCGGCAGCGATATGAAAAAACCGGATGCGATTACCGTAATCCGGCGCGACAACTACAAAGAGAAGGTCTGGCCCCTGCCGGTCTCCGATCTTCTCGGCGTAGGCCCGGCGACTACGAGAAAGCTCGGTAAGATCGGGATCCGCACGATAGGAGGACTCGCCACGCTCGATCCGGAGCTGTTGCGTAAACTTTTCGGAGTCGTCGGCTTGATGCTGCATGCATTTGCGAACGGCAACGATACGTCACCGGTCGCAATCGAGGGCAGGGAACTGCCGATCAAATCGATCGGCAACTCGATCACGGCAGCGCACGACCTGCATCATGCGACGGAGATCCGCGCGGTGGCGCAGATGCTTGCCGAATCGGTGGCGGCGAGACTGAGGGAAGCCGGATATCTGGCCCGCACACTGTCCGTGTCGCTCAGAGACTATCAGCTCTATAACTTCGAACGGCAAAAGCCGTTGCCAAAGCCGACGCAGCTCGCCTCCGAGATCACGAAGGAAGCGTCCGCTTTAATCCTGGAAAACTTTCGTGAAGGCCAGTGGATCCGCAGTCTCGGCGTACGTGCCTCCAATCTCATACCGACGGCCGAGATGCGTCAATTGACATTTTTGACCGATGAGCTGGAAAGAGAATCGATGCTGACTCTCGAGGAGACAGTCGATGAACTGCGAGCGCGCTACGGCGGCTTGATCGTGCGCAGCGGGCTGTCGCTTTTCGACCGCACCTTGACGGAGCACTCGATCAAGGCTGAAAACGTGATTCACCCGATCGCCTACGGGCGTTGAGTCATCAAGTCTTGTCGAAGGCAAGGCCTCAAACTTGATCTTGACAGTCTCAAACGGCGTTGTTACAATGCCAAAGCATGTTCACCTAAAGTGAACAGGCGCACGGTGGGATTAGCTCAGTTGGTTAGAGTGCCAGATTGTGGCTCTGGAAGTCGTGGGTTCGAATCCCATATCCCACCCCATACTGGGGTGTCGCCAAGTGGTAAGGCACGGGACTTTGACTCCCGCATTCGCAGGTTCAAATCCTGCCATCCCAGCCAGCCACCTGATCCACTAGCTCAGTCGGTAGAGCATCTGACTTTTAATCAGGGGGTCCGGGGTTCGAATCCCCGGTGGATCACCAAAGAAAAACCCCTGAGGCTGTAAGGTCTCAGGGGTTTATGCATTTTCTACACATTCGTTGTTTTCATTTTTTGTACCAAATTTTGTACCAAACTTCTTTCCGAGTGCTTCTGACATGATCTTAGCAGTCTTGTCTTCCATCTCTTCTGTGACGTAGACATAGTAGGTCAAGGTGGCCTTGATATCGTCATGTCCAAGTATTTTTTGGAGTGTAAGAGAGAATGCCAACGGCAGTCTTGCGAGTAGTAAAGGTGTGCCGAGACAGGCGCTCACAGTTCTTAGTCATTGGTAAGGTTAAATATCATTCTATGAGTTGCTATTTTTCGTAAATATATTAAGATAGTCGTATCAACTGCACCCAATATTAAAACTGCATAGTGAGAGCGGAACACACGGCTCGGATGCGAACAGCACGCTGACAGATGGCGGTGCTGTTAATAAGTATTGGAAAAAAGATGTATGACCGGAAATATCTGTCCTAAGTCGCGGGATGGTAAATGAAAGACCGGATATGCATATGGCGTGACGGGTGCTGGTCTGGTCGCCCGTCACGTCAACTATAAAAGAGGAGTACTGTGAATGAAGTTGCATACAGGCAGGCTCTTTTGGCCGGACGTATCGGGAGATGTGGCCGGATCGGATGAGCCGGCATCAGGATCGACCGCTTTCGATGTTGTTATCGTCGGAGCGGGGATGTCGGGCATGTTATGCGCGTATCGTCTTGCCAAAGCCGGGTATGGTGTGCTTGTCGTAGAAAGAGACAGAGTCGGTGCCGGTAGTACGGCGGCCAACACCGGCCTGATTCAATATATGAGCGATGCCGGCGTGCATGAATACGCCAAGCAGATCGGCAAAGAAAACGCTGAGATTTTCTACGAGTGGTCGCATGACGCCGTCGATACGCTGCAGGACATGATCTCTGAGGTTAAAGAACCGGACGTCCGTATCAGTGAGTCGACCGACAGTCTTCTGGTTGCGACCGATATGAAAAGCCGCGCCTACTTGAAGCATGAGAAAACGGCACAGGAAGCCCTCGGTTTCGATGTCGAACTCTTCAGTCAAAGTGAACTTGGAGCCGAACACATCAACGGTATGGCGGCGCTTTCGACGAGTCCGGATATCGCGCTCAATCCGTATGCATTTGTACACCGTCTGGCCATTACCGCCAGATCGACTTTCAATTTAAAGATCATGGAAAACTGCCGCTTTGTCAGTTATCGGAAAAATCCGGCCGGCGGCCTGTCGATCAATCTATTGTTGAATGGCAAAAGACACCGTATCTGGAGCCCGCGCCTGATCGTCTGCACCGGTTACGATACACCGCGGACGATGAGTCGAAAACTGCCCCTGATGGAACACTATCGCACGTTTGTCGTGGTGACGGAGGCGATCGGGTCGAAAAAGTCGCTTCTGCCGGCGATGGTCTGGGAAAAGAAGGATGCCTACACGTATGTCCGAAACACCTTCGATCGTCGCCTCATGATCGGAGGTCTGGACGAAAAAGGGAAGACCTTGAGTGTAGACGACGCCGAGAAAAATCAGGCGAAACTGATGCACTTTGCCGCCTCTTTACTCTCTGATACGACGCTCAAACCACCGGCATACTCTTACGCCGCGATCTTCGGCGAGAGCAAGGACAATCTGCCGTATATGGGGCTTGATCCCGCGTCCGATGACGTCCTGATTATCGCCGGGCTCGGCGGGAACGGCACGGTATACTCGGTGATCGGTTCGGATATTGCGCTTCACTGGATGCGTGGCCGAATGCCGGAAGGTGCGTCGCTGTTTAAAATCGATCGTTAGCGCGGTCGCTTGACATTATAAAATGCCTTAACCTATAATGCGTCATGTCGCGTCGCGCATGGGCCATTAGCTCAGTTGGTCAGAGCAGCCGGCTCATAACCGGTCGGTCCGGGGTTCAAGTCCCTGATGGCCCACCATTTATCAATCGACGTGAACCAAGATGGGGGAATACCCAAGTGGCCAAAGGGGGCAGACTGTAAATCTGTTGTCAACGACTTCGATGGTTCAAATCCATCTTCCCCCACCATCAAACAAAGACCCGGTTCGCCGGGTCTTTTGTCGTTCTACGGGGTTT
The DNA here is from genome assembly GCA_012837885.1 of Fastidiosipila sp. GTDB lineage: Bacteria > Bacillota > Clostridia > Saccharofermentanales > DTU023 > DUPJ01. The sequence goes on along the minus strand of DUQI01000058.1, from coordinate 971 downwards.
TGTAATCCCAACCGAAATCACCAGGATAGATCATCTGACGGGTCATACCGCCGTCGACAGGGAACACGGCGCCGGTGATGAACCCTGCTTCATCGCTCAATAGAAAACGGCAAAGCGACGCGACGTCGGATGGTTGACCGACTCGTCCGACAGGCTGGGAGGCTTTGTCTTCAACCGAAAACGGGCCTTCTCCTTTACTGTCGATCCAACCGGGTGCGATCAGGTTCACGCGCGCTTTACCTCGAAGCGACATCGCTAATGCGTGATTTAACGAATAAAGACCGCCTTTGGCAGCCGAATAGCTTTCTGTGAACGGCTGGCTCTGTAAATACCTGGTTGACCCGATCAAGACGATCGACATACCGGGCGCGAAAGTATCATTCAGTTGTTGACAAAGATAGTAGGGGGCGGCGACCGAGACGGCATAGACAGACATGAATGATTCATAATCGCAGCGATCGAGGCCGCCGGCGTAGAGCATCGCATTGTGCACGAATCCTGTTAAGCGAATATCTTCCTGCAGGATATATTCGATGATCGGATCGAGCGCCGAACGATCACGAAAATCGGCTGCGATAAAATGATCAAAGATGGACGCATCCTGTGGCTGATATAAATCGGTGCCGATAACTCTGATGCCTTGAGCTTTTAATTGCCTGGCGATTTCCTTTCCGATGCCGGATGAGATGCCGGTAAGAAGCACAGTTTGCATGATCAGACCTCCTATGACGCTCAACGTATCGGACTTTGAGCGTGTGACATTGACACTGTACCAGTGACCTGCTACGATTGCATTCGTAAATTGCCGGTGTGATGGAATTGGCAGACGTGTCGCACTCAAAATGCGATGGGGAACCCCCCGTGCCGGTTCGAGTCCGGCCACCGGCACCAGACAACGATAATCCGAACCAAATCTTCCTGATCGGAGATGGGTTCGGATTATTGGTTTGTTTTGATTGGTATGAGGATAG
>DUQI01000057.1 GCA_012837885.1 Fastidiosipila sp. | reverse complement strand
GCGCCGTAGGGACCAGCGGAGAGCTCGGCCAGTTTGCTGTCGTCCAGCGCCAAAAGGTCGCTCGTCAAAAAGGACAGGTCCTTTTGCAGTTCGGTTGCCACTTTAGCTATCTTGAGCCTGCGGCGTCCCGCCTCCTGATCCGTATGGTCGACGTCAAGTGCCAAATTGGCGTAAGAGGAGACACGTCTCAGATCACGGATAAGATCGTTATAGGCATCGAGCATCGTATTCAGTCCGTCCCGGTCGAGCGAGTCGATCTTGTCTCGATATTGGCTTACGAACTGATGCCCGTCTTTTATGACTTCAGAGAGCGCTGACTCATAGTGTTTGTCGTCGGCGAAGAGATGGGTTAAATCCCACGTCAATTCCGTCGGTACCTCAGATCTTTTTAAAAGTGCCATGTTATCCTCCCGGCGTATCTGATGTTGCCACCGCACTATAGTATAAGCGAACGTATCATATCGATGTTAGGAGAATGTTCTTTTCGATTTGACTCTCGTTTTGCGCACTTGAATGAAATGCCGTATATACGTGTATCCGGGCAAAGAAGCATGAGTGGTACTTGGCAAGTCCCTTCCTTCCCGTTTGGTATCTTACGCACGATTTAAGACCCATCCCTCTGTTATGTTGCACGTAGACGGCGCCCGGTTGGTGCGCATTAAAAGGAGAATACTCCGATGAAAACACCCGGAAAAATTGAAGTCTATTTATACTTTGACGGTAATTGTGAAGACGCCCTTCGTTTCTATGAAGAAGTACTGGGCGGCGAGATCACCTACATGCAAAAGTGGAAAGATCTGCCGACGGATGACACCGAGAGCATGGACGAGATGCCGGACATAAATCCTGAAGACATTATGCACGCGAATCTCAAGATCGGTGACGTCAACCTGATGGCGAGCGACAACCCGTATCGCAATACGTCATTCGGGGATTCGATTACCTTGAACTGGTCGCACGCCGATGCGTCTGAAGTGAAAAGAGTATGGGACGAGCTGGCTCAAGACGGCGAGATCAATATGCCGTTGGAAGCGACATTTTTTGCCCCGCTCTTCGGTCAGTTGACCGATAAATTCAGCATCAACTGGCAGATTATGCAGTGGGATGAGGAAGTATCCTGACGTGTAAGCATTCACTACCTCGAACGTTCCTGAACTTCAGCACTTTCGATTGAAGAAACGGCCATATTCAAGTATCTTGTAAGTAATGAGAGGTACGTTACGATGCGTGAAGTAGATGTCTCGTTACTAAGTGATGCCGTCTATGATATGGCGGCACGTTGCTGTTTCATTTTACCGGACGATTTTGTCAATGCGCTGAAAGAAGCGAGGGATGTCGAGGACAGTCCGCAGGGGCGGACGACGCTCGATTTGCTGTTGGCGAATCTCGAATTGTCAGGTGAGATGGAGTATCCCGCCTGCCAGGATACCGGTATGTTGGTCGCTTGGCTTGAAGTCGGGCGGGAGGTGCATTTTTCCGGCGATCCGTATGAAGCGATTCAAGACGGCGTACGCCGTGCCTACGCCGACCATTTTCTGAGAAAATCGGTGGTCGGCGATCCGCTGCGCCGTGTGAATACGGGGGACAACACTCCGTGCCTGGTCACGACCAAGCTGGTCGAAGGCGATCAGGTGCGTATCGTGCTGGCAGCCAAAGGTTTCGGCAGTGAAAACGCGAGCCAACTGAAGATGCTGAGGCCGTCGGACGGTGTCGAAGGCGTGTTGCAGTTTGTCTTGAAAACGGTCAATGAAGCCGGTCCGAATGCCTGTCCGCCGCTCGTCGTCGGGGTCGGTATCGGCGGCACGTTCGACCATGCGGCCAGAGTCGCCAAGGAGTCCTTGATGCGACCGATCGGCTCGATCCACCCCGATCCCTATTATGCGGAGCTCGAAGCAGCGTGGTTGAAGCGCGTCAATGAGCTCGGTTATGGACCGCAGGGCTACGGTGGCAGGACGACGGCAGTCGCCGTGCATATCGCAGCACTGCCGACCCATATCGCCGGTCTGCCGGTGGCCGTGAACATCAATTGCCATATGACCAGACATGAGGAGAGAACGCTGTGAGTGCGAAACAAATAAAGACCCCATTGACGCCTGACATCCGGCGCGAATTAAAGGCCGGTGAACGGGTGCTTCTATCAGGCACGATTTACGCGGCGAGAGATGCCGCCCATATGCGCTTTATGGAATCTTTGTCCAAAGGCGAAGCGCTGCCGTTCCCGATCAAAGACAGCATTATCTATTACGTCGGTCCAACGCCGACCAGACCGGGACACGTGATCGGCTCGGCCGGTCCGACCACGGCTTCGCGTATGGATCGCTTTATGCCGGAGCTTCTCGATTTAGGCTTGGGCGCGACGATCGGTAAAGGCTTTAGAAGTCAGGCCGTGATCGATCGCATGGTGGATAAAGAAGCCGTTTACTTCGGTGCGATCGGCGGCCTCGGCGCCCTGATCGCCGCCTGCATCAAAGAACAGGAAGTGATCGCCTACGATGAACTCGGCGCTGAGAGTTGCCGCCGGTTCGAGGTGGAACATATGCCGCTGATCGTCTTGGTCGATTCGCGCGGCAACAACTGGTATGAGGACGGACCGGACGAATGGAAACGCCGGCAGAAGAGGTAGCGAACGTGGAGAAGAAAACACTCGTAATCGGGGTGATCGGCGCCGATGTGCACGCCGTAGGTATCCGAATTCTTGACTATGCCTTCCGGGATGCCGGCTTTGAGGTCGTCAATCTCGGCGTCATGGTCTCGCAGGAAGAGTATATTGCGGCCGCCGTCGAGACGAATGCCGATGCGATCGTCGTATCGTCGCTTTACGGTCACGGTGAACTCGATGTCAGAGGCCTTCGTGAAAAATGTATTGAAGCCGGCATCGGCGATATCCCGATCTATATCGGCGGCAATATCGTCGTCGGCAAACAGCCGTTCGATACGGTCGAGGCGCGCTTTCTCGCGATGGGCATGACCCGTGCTTTCCCGCCCGGGACGACGCCCGAGACGGCGATAGAGTATTTGAAGAAAGATCTCGGAGTTGAGCAATAACCTGGAAACGACCGCGCTCTTATGCGATTTCGGTTCGACATATACGAAACTGACCGTTGTCGATCTTGACAAAGAAGCCATTGTGGCCAAAACACGCGTACCGACCAGTATCGATACGCATCTTGAAGACGGTCTGAATGCCGGCGAGGAAGAGCTAAGGCGCCAGGGTGTCGACCGAATCGACGCGAGGCTCGCCTGTTCATCGGCGGCCGGCGGTCTGAAGATGGCGGTCTCCGGCCTGATGCCTGAACTGACCGTCGAAGCGGCGACCCGCGCCGCGCTCGGTGCCGGCGCCAAGGTCTGGCGCGTCTACAGCCATGAATTGACGCCGTCCGATGTCCATGAATTGAACGAGTCGCCGCCCGACATCTTTTTGCTGACCGGCGGTACGGATGGCGGCAACAAAGCGAATATCTTGTCGAACGCCAGGATATTAAAAAGTCTTTTGAAACGATCGTTTCCGATCGTCGTCGCCGGCAACCGGGTGGCTTCGGCTGAAATCTCGGAGATACTCTCGGATTTCTCTCCCGTGATCTGCGAAAACGTGATGCCGCGACTCGGTGTCTTGCAGGTCGATGCCGTACAACAGGCGATCCGACACGTGTTCTTAACGCATATCGTGAATGCCAAGGGACTCGACGATGTGGCAGCCACCTTGTCGGCCCCCTTGATTCCGACGCCGTCGGCTGTCCTTGAAGGCGTCTCCCTTCTTTCCAAAGGCCATGGGGAGAGCGCCGGTCTCGGCGATTTGATGGCCGTCGATGTCGGCGGCGCGACGACCGATGTATATTCGATCGGTAGCGGGTTGCCGAGCGAAGCGAATATCACGCAGCGCGGATTGCCCGAGCCGTTTGCCAAGCGCACCGTGGAGGGCGACATCGGTATGCGTCACAGCTGTCGCGGTATCGTGAAGGTGGCCGGTGAGGAAGCCGTTTTGAGCCGTACCGGCTTGACGGATCTGGAGCTCGAAGCCGGTCTCGACAAGCGCGAGGAAAACGCCGGCTGGCTGGCCGAAAGCGACAAGGATAAAAGGCTGGATGACAGCCTCGCTTATTTCGCGTTGAAGACGGCGCTCAAGCGTCACGCCGGGCAACTGGAGACGGCGTACACGCCGTTTGGCAAAACGTTTATACAGACAGGCAAGGATCTCAGACCGTTTTCGCGCATGGTCCTGACCGGCGGTCCGCTCGTCGCGCTGGACGATGCGCCGGCTCTCGTCGGAGAAGCACTTGCCGACCGCGACCAGTATCTTTTGCCTTTGGCACCACGCGTACTGGTCGATCACAATTACGTACTATCCGCGCTCGGTCTGCTCGCCACGTGGCGACCGGACGTGGCGCTTAGAATGATCTTAAAGGAGCTTTCACATGAGTGAACTGTCGAGCAAAAAACTAACTGAAGATCAGTTTTTCAAAATCAGGGAGACTGTTCTCGATCAGTGGCCGACCGGCAAGGATGTCGATTTTGACGATGCCGTCGCCTATCACAAAGAGCTGCCGGAGACGAAGGTGTTTTCCAAGGCGCTCGATAAGGCCAAGGCTGCAAACAATACGTTGATCCAGCCGCGTGCCGGCGTCGCCTTGATCCCGGATCAGATCGCGCTTTTGACCTATCTGCAAAACGAAGGCGAAGCCGATTTACTGCCGACCACAATCGACAGCTACACGCGCCAGAACCGCTATCAGGAAGCGGCGAACGGCATCGAAGAGTCGATCCGTGAGAACAAATCGATGCTAAACGGCTTTCCGGCCGTCAATCACGGGGTGTTCGGCTGCCGTGAGATCATCTCCTCGCTCGACTTGCCGGTTCAGGTCAGGCACGGTACGCCGGATGCCAGACTGTTGACCGAGATCACATACGCCGGCGGCTTCACGAGCTACGAAGGCGGCGGTATCTCGTACAACATCCCGTACGCGAAGAAAGTACCTTTGGAGACGACGATCCGCGACTGGCAGTATGTCGATCGCCTGACCGGCCTGTATGAAGAAGCCGGCGTCTCGATCAATAGAGAACCGTACGGCCCGCTGACCGGTACGCTCGTACCGCCTTTCATGTCGCATGCGGTGGCGATTATCGAAAGCCTCCTGGCGGCGGAGCAAGGCGTCAAACATGTGACCGTCGGCTACGGCCAGTGCGGCAATCTGGTGCAAGACGTCGCTGCGATGCAGACCCTGCTCTCTCTCACCGAGGAGTATCTGAGACGCTACGGCCACGGCGATGTGACGGTGACGACCGTGCTCCATCAGTGGATGGGCGGTTTCCCGCAAGATGAAGCCAAAGCGTTCTCGGTCATCGCCTGGGGCAGCGTCGTCGCGTCGCTCTCCAGAGCGACCAAGGTGATCGTCAAGACACCGCATGAAGCGATGGGCGTGCCGACGAAGGAAGCGAACGCCGAAGGACTTCGCTGTACGAGTCAGATCATTTCGATGCTCGACGATCAGTATCTGAATACGTACAGTCTGAAAGATGAAAAAGT
>DUQI01000056.1 GCA_012837885.1 Fastidiosipila sp. | reverse complement strand
CGACGCGTTCGGCAATTCACCTGTCTTCGGTGGGGTCGGCGTCGTCGGCGATGTCGCCGGGCTGGTTACCGTGGTGGAAGGTGGCGTCGTTTCCGTCGGCTCTGTTTCTGTTTCCGTCGGCTCAGGTGCACCATCGTAGTAGACACGCAAATAGAGCGTCGAAAAACTCGTGATCACGCCGCTGATCGTGCTCTTTTCGAGATTCAGTCTGCAGTTATCGAGGTACGGCGGACGCAAATCCTCGCTGAGCGTGACCGTTTCACCTAATTCACCACTCAGGATCAACGTGCGATCAGTATCGAGCAGATACTTGCCTGAGCCGTCCTTGTCGAAGTAATACTCAACACGGTATTCGGCGATATTCGGCGCGTCCTTCATGTAAGTGAAGACCATGACGTTCTCTGCAGGATCCATTGACAGCTGGAGTGTCCGCTGCAATGTCTGCGGCATATAGCCCTCGATCGGCATGTAGTTCTGCGTATCAATATTCTTGTTCGTAGTGACCGTCTTGGTCGGAGCGATTTCCTGCTCTTTTAGCGTACCGTCATCTTGCAAGGTAGCGGTGACGTAGCGTATCCGATAGTCCACCGTTGTGAACGGTTTGTAGACGAAGACCAGAACGTTTTTGTCGGAGTCCGGGTCAAGCGTCAGCTTCTTGGACAGCTTATCGGGCAGCATGCCGCTTACGAGCTCTGCTTTGTAGGTAAAGTCCAGACCGACACGCAAATTCTTGACCACCAGCGGAGCCAAAAGGTCATTACCGGATTCGTCAACATACTTCACCGTCAGATCGGCGTAGACATTTTCCTGCCATTTCGCCCGGATCGTAAATGCGCGGGTGACAGGCTTCGAGAAATCGTAGATCCGAGTCGTCGTCTCGCCTGCTTCAACGAGATACCAGCCGATGAAGGTGTGACCAGGTTTCTCGGGCGTTCCGACGCTTTCACGGTCGAGTTTATCGCCATAAGGCAGTGCAAAGATCTCCGGCTTTGTGCCGTTGTCGGCATCGACCGTGACCTCGATCTCGCCTTCCGGCGGACCCCATTTGGCGTAGACTTCCTGTTGCTTCGCAGGCATCGTAGCCGAATCCTGCAAGGGAGTCGTCAGCATGACATCCGTGTACCAGCCCTTGAATACGTACTCTTCCGGTATGTCCTCCGGTTTGTTTTCCTGCACCACTTCAAGAGAAGGCAGTGCCTCACTAATGAGCGCTTCGTAGTACAACGTTTTGCTGTTAGCAGCATCCGGTTCACCAGGCATAAAATAGACCTTCAGAGGATACTGGTTGCGCGCGTAATAGACGTAGACGGTGCCATTGGAATCGCGGTTCCACGACTGATCTTCCGTGAGGATAACGGTATTGTCATCTTTCGGGTCCAGAAAGCGATCCCCCTCGGAGAGTCTCGCTCGATCGTCTTTGTCTCGTTTAATCACGAATAATCTCGTCGGATCTTTGTAACCGGTTATATTCCCCGAATTGTCTTTTGTCGTGACTTGAAGGGGCGTCATTTTATCCCTATCACCCGTGAAACCCGGATAGATGTTCGGACTATAAAACCACGTCGCTCCCTCTAAAGTGGTGGTTGACGTCTGCCATTCGAGAGAATCACTGTACGTGCCATCCACATCCTGGAACGCCTCATGAACGACCAGTTTATAGTCTTCCCGCTCGATTTCTAAAGCGATCCAGAGCACACGCGGATGGTTCTCATCACTCGTCATGTCGACGGTATCCTGCGGCGCGTAAAAGCACATGGCATGGTTTAACACATAAGGTCCGGTCTCGGGAAACCAAAAGAACTTTGTGCCGGTCGCAAGATAGTGGCCGACGACATAGTTCGCCGGCATATTGACGATCTCTTCTGTTTTCGGCAAAAGTGCATCGAGCGTCTGACCATAGCGCGCGTGAACGGTCAAAAGATTATCACGATTGTAGATGACGCCGCCGCGCTCGATGTCGGGGAACCATTGATCCGTTTTGTACCGCGAAGGATTACCAGCGAGAATCAAAGTGTACACTCGTCTCTCAAAATACAGATGCGATACGGTGCTGCCGTCGCCGGCGATCGTCTTGCCTGCGTTGGCATCCATCGTCTTTGTTTTATTGAATACGAAGTATTTGTCGAACCACTGAGGATATTTCGCCCAGTCGCTCGGTACCGGGAACAAGGTGTAGTTGGTTGCGCCTTCACCGTCTTCAGGGATTTCTACGACATCCCCGGTCTTGCCGAATTTGTCGACGTAACCGACCAGGGTGTACTCGTCGTTATCCGCATTCTCACCGAAATATCCGAGCACCCGTATCCGCTCGTCAATTTCATGCCGTCCGAACCGGCGCAAAAGCAGGGCAGAAACCGTGGAAGCAGACAAACGAAACCACGTCAGCCAAATCCTGCGCCAAGAGACAGAAATCAGTCGGGACGCGGGCGCCAGACGGTCGCGCGCGCGACACAGACAAGACACTTTTAATTTCTGGAAAAAAATGCCGATT
>DUQI01000055.1 GCA_012837885.1 Fastidiosipila sp. | reverse complement strand
GATTTGCCGATGAATAACATCCTGAAATGTGTCGAAGTGGAGCGTAAAGAGAGCTGGTGGGACTTTACTACTATGGCTGTAGCAACAATATCCTGTGGATAACATTTTTCTGTTTGCGATTAATCTGACCTCTGAAAAAGCGCGGCTATCAGTGCTGTGTAGAGAGAATTGTACCACCTCCAACTACATCATCGCCATCGTAAAAGACTACGGCCTGCCCCCGTGATATGGCGCGCACCGGTTCATCAAAGTGGACGGACACTGTATCGTCAGCATGTACTTCGATCAAAGCCTCCTGCGGAATGTGTGCTGCACGAATTTTGGCTTTAACGCGGAGGGGTTCATTTAGTGTTTCAACTGTAAACCAATTTAAGTCACCGGCGATCAGCGTTGTGCGAAACAGCTCTTGCTCTTCCCCCAAAATAACCGCGTTTTTTTCCGGTCGAATATCGATCACGTATAACGGCTTTTCCAATCCGCCGATGCCGAGACCTCGTCTTTGTCCGATCGTATAATGCCAAATGCCGTCATGGCTCCCCAGCTTATTGCCATCTTTATCGAGAAACAATCCCGGTTTCACGCCGACCACCGTTTCGATAAACGCACCATGATCACCATCAGGTATAAAGCAAATGTCCTGACTGTCTCTTTTTCGCGCCGTTATCAGCCCGTTCGCTTCTGCCAAGTCTCTGGCTTCATCTTTTACCAAATCAAAGAGCGGAAACATCGTTGCTGCCATTTGCGACTGCGTCAGACTGTATAGGAAATAGGTCTGGTCTTTCGAAGCATCACGAGCGCGTGTGAGAATGAAGCGACCGGAAGACTCGTCTTGTCGTATACCGGCATAGTGCCCTGTCGCGACATAGTCGTACCCCAGTGTTTTCGCTTGATGTATTAATTTATCGAATTTGATGTGGCGATTACAAAGAATACATGGATTCGGTGTCTGCCCGATGCAATAGGTCTTGACGAACGGATCAATAACTTCTTCGATAAATGACTGCTCGTAGTTCAGAACATAATGACGGATTCCGAGCTTGCCAGCCACGCGACGTGCATCATCGATATCATCAAGGGAACAGCAGGTTCGTGTACTCTTTTCTCCCGGTTCACGCCCATCATAAAGTTTTAAGGTGACTCCTGCGACCTCATGCCCAGCTTCCAGAAGACGCAAAGCTGCGACTGAACTGTCAACTCCACCACTCATTGCCACCATTACTTTTGCCATGATCTGGACTCTACATGAGCGAGTCTCTTCAGGTCAAATCAGGGGTTACATGCCGTCCGCCAATTTCGCTTGGATATGACGTGTAACCTCATACGCCTCTTTAAATAGTGCTAACCGACTTTCGTAAAAAGATGCAGAATTCGATTCAGGCTCAAACACTCGCTCCACCGTTTGAAATTTATGAATAACATTAAAATCGGAGAAAAGTTTCGTGCCGACACCAGCCAAGACGGCGACACCAAGTCCACCGGCTTCTTCGAGCCGACTAAGACGATTTACTCGCACACGCATCACGTCAGACAAAATCTGACACCAAAGGTCCGACCTCGCCCCACCGCCAATCGCATTTACGGAGTTAATCTGATCTGCAGTTGGATCGAAACGTTCTCTGATAACCGCCAGATGCATGGCCACGCCTTCAAGGATGGCTCGCATCATTTCCTCTCGCGATGTTTCCCTTTTTAAGCCTAAGAAGGCTCCTCTTGCTTTTGGATTCCAATACGGCGATCTCTCACCCATTAGGTGCGGCAGGTAGAGAAGTCCATTTGCTCCCGGTTTTATCGCTCGCATATCCTTCTCGAAAGATAGTCGGTCCTCCCGTCCCAACTCAATAATGTCAGAAAACCAACGATAACTACTTCCGGCCGCTTGCATAGCTCCAGTGGGCGAATACATGCCAGGCACGACATGGCAATAATTATATAGGCCGTCTTCAACCCGATTTAGCGGTGCATCACTTGACTGCATAATCCAGGCAGATGTACCAAGACTTAAGTGGACATCTCCATCCTCAACACAGCCGGCACCTAAATTAGCGGCACAGCCGTCACCTCCTCCCATTACGACAGGCGTGCCAGGTAAAAGTCCTGTCGAATCAGCGGCCTGAGGAGTGACATATCCAGCTATGGCAGAGGATTGCACCACATCTGGCATCTTTTCTATTGGCACCCCGAAGGTATGGCAAAGATCCACTGACCACGCTTCATCCAAAATGTGGAAAAGTAGTGTTGAACTCGCATCACTCGGATCCGTGCAAATCCTATTTGTCATCCTAAAGACAAGATAGTCTTTGCAATTTAGGAATCTATGAGTATTGGCAAATACATCTGGTTCATTTCTTTGCAGCCACAGAATTTTCGATAACGGTTTGGTCTCAGTCGCTTTTAAACCTGTCAGTTCAAAAAGTCGTTGCTCGCTTATCTGTTCTTTAATCCAGTTTGATTCTCTCCACGATCTCTGATCTGCCCAAAGAATATGTGGATATAGAGGATTCCCTTCTTTGTC
>DUQI01000054.1 GCA_012837885.1 Fastidiosipila sp. | reverse complement strand
TCGGCGTCTTCGCTCATATCCTTGGCGAATTCATCGTCCGCTTCGGGGCGCTCTTTAATATTAATATCTTTAATGACGACTTCGAACATCGCCTCTTTGCCGGCCAGGGCTTCGTGTCCGTAATCTTCGGGGAAGGTCACGTCAATATTGAATTCCTCACCTTTGTTGTGGCCGACGACGCCTTCTTCAAAGCCGGGGATAAACTGACCGGAGCCGAGTGTCAGCTCGTGGTCTTCACCCTTGCCACCCTCAAACGCTTCGCCGTCGACGAAACCGGTGTAATTGAGGGTCACGATGTCGCCCATCTCTGCCGGACGATCTTCCACCGGCACGAGACGCGATGCTTTGTCTAGATCTTTGTCAATTTCTTTTTGGACTTCGTCGTCGCTGACGTCGTCTTTCGGGCGATACGCTTCGATGCCTTCGATCTGTCCGAGTTTAACCTCGGGCATCACGGCAAATTCAAACGTCAAGGTCGCGCCTTTTTCCGATGAGGCATCGACTACGTCGACGATCGGACGCGAGACATTTTCGAGCGACAGCTCTTCGAGTGAACGCTTCAATGTATCGTCCATGACGAGTTCAATCGCGTCTTCGTAGAACACGCCCTCGCCGTAATAGTTTTTCACCATGCCGTACGGCGCCTTCCCTTTACGAAATCCAGGAATCTGAAAATGTTTCTGATTCTTGCGGAACGCTTTTTGCAATGCGTCCTTAAAGGTGTCGACGTCCACGTGCGCCGTAACTTTGACCATATTATGGTCAAGCTTCTCAAATGATGCTGGCATTTGTTCCTCCTGATCTATGGTAGACCGTATATTATTACCGTTTAATCACGCGGCAAGTGTAACATAATGAATTTATCAGAGACAATCGCCTCTTGTTACCGGAAGACTACGAAACGGTGGCAATAAGCGTCGTTTCCGATAGATTATGATATGATTAATTTGCCTGGAGTGTTCGATACTTCCTGTTTTTGAACCTTCATGACATTTACGGGAGCTTTTTGTCGATGCGGAATACGGCCTCCCTGCAAAGGGATTCCTAAGACCGCCGCTGGGCACCCACCTGGCTGTATGCTAGGTGTCAAAAAGGAAGAACGGCATTCTGGGTTTTTCTATGGAGGCATTATGCGCATATATAATACGATGACGCGGCAGAAACAGGCGTTGGAGACGCTTGAGCCGGGCGTCGTCAAGATGTACGTCTGCGGACCGACTGTCTACGATTTTTTTCATTTGGGAAACGCTCGTCCTTTTATTACCTTTGATACGCTTCGTCGCTATCTCGAGTACAAAGGTCTTGAAGTCGTCTATGTACAAAACTTCACCGACATCGACGACCGCATGATCCTGCGTGCCAACGAAGAAGGCATCACGGTACGGGAACTGGCCGACCGCATGATCGACGAGTATTTCAAAGATGCCGACGGCTTGAACATCCGCCGCGCCACGATGCACCCGCGGGCGACCGACAATATCGACGTCATGCTCGACATGATCTCGGTGCTCGAAGAAAAAGGGTATGCCTACGTCAGCACGACAGGCGTCTACTTCGATATGGAAGCATTCGAACGCTACGGTCGGCTGTCAGGTCAGAAAATCGATCAGCTGGAAGAAGGCGCCGGTCAGAGAGTCGACACCTCGGATGATAAACGTCATCCGCTCGACTTTGCGCTCTGGAAGTTTAAAAAACCGGATGAGCCGTTCTTTTCCAGTCCCTGGGGCGACGGACGTCCCGGCTGGCACATCGAATGCTCGGCGATGGTCAAGGCGCATCTCGGCGAGACGATCGATCTGCACTGCGGCGGTCAGGACCTGGTCTTCCCTCACCATGAAAATGAGATCGCTCAAAGCGAAGCGGCGAACGGTACGTTGTTCGCCAAACAGTGGATGCATAACGGGTTCGTCAACATCGACCATGTGAAGATGGCCAAATCGGCCGGAAACTTCATGACCGTGCGCGAGCTCGCAGAGGACTATCCGTATGAGATCCTGCGCTTTTTCATCTTGCAGGCGCATTACCGGATGCCGATCAATTTCTCCGACGATCTGCTCGATGCCGCTGTCTCGAGTTTCGAGCGTATTCGTACCGCGGTGGAAAACCTCGAGTTCTTTGCCAAATCACCTTTCGAGTCGATCGACCCGGAAGCGGACGCCGCCTTGCAGTCGGCGATCGAAGAAGCAAAACGCGACTGGGACGCCGGCATGTCGGACGATCTGAACACAGCCGACGCGATGGCCGCGATCTTCGAACTCGTGCGCGCAGCCAACCAGGCGATGAAGAATCGAAACGTCAACGCCGCTACCCTGGTCGCCGCGAAAGACGCGCTCCTCTTGATGCTCGATGTGATGGGACTCGATCCGCGTGCCAAAGAGGCGACCGTACCCGAATCGATCCTGCAACTCGTGGAGCAGCGTGCGAAAGCAAAAGCGGAAAGAGAGTTTGCCGAAGCCGATCGCCTGCGCGACGAGGTCGAAAGCCTGGGCTTCAAGATTGAAGATACACCGCAAGGACCGAAAGTATCGCCGCTCGACGC
>DUQI01000053.1 GCA_012837885.1 Fastidiosipila sp. | reverse complement strand
AAGCGGCCAGCGCAATGAGGACGTAACGCTTTTTTATGAGTTTCAGCCATTCGTAGGCAAATAACGCACGCATGCTAACCTCTAGCTACCACAGTAGTACAAGAAAGCGTCCTCAAGTGTCGGCGCTGCCGGACGAGCATCGGCTGACGGCGGATTATCCTGAACAAGACGTAACGTCAAGTGAGACGGATGCTTTATCATGTTCGCTATTCTCTGCGTCGCATAGACGGACAAATCGCAGTCAAGCGATTCATCGATCAGCCAAACCTTTCCATTAAGAGAGTCAGCGAGCTGCTCCGGTGTACCGTGCAAAAGCAGCTTCCCTCGTTCGAGCACGATCACACGATTGGCGATGGCCTCCACATCTGGCACGATATGCGTCGCTAGGAGGATCAGTCGGTCTCCGCCAAATTGTGATATCAGATTGCGAAAACGAATGCGCTCCTGTGGGTCAAGGCCGGCAGTCGGCTCATCGAGGATCAGAATCTTGGGATCGTTCAACATAGCCTGAGCAATCCCAAGACGTTGTCTCATACCGCCTGATAATTCGCCGACTTTCTGCTTAACTGAGTTACTTAAATTAACCGTCTCCAACAATTCATGGATGCGCCGTTTCGCCAGTTTCGGAGGCAGCTCCTTCAGTGCCGCCATGTATCCGAGAAACTCGAGTACGGTAAAATCGTGATAGAAAAGTGGCGCTTGCGGCAGATAGCCTAACATCTGAAAAAAAGATTGGCGTTTTTCTTCCAGTTTTTGACCGTCCACCCAAATTTCACCGATATCAGCACGCAAAAGGCCGACAAGAATCCGCAAGAAGGTCGTTTTCCCGGCGCCGTTTACGCCAAGCAAGCCATAGAGACCGTTCTCTAATTCCACCGAAAAATTATCCAACGCTTGGAGGCGCCCATAACTTTTACTCAGGTTTCGAATTGACAGTTGCATCGTTTCTCCTTAGTTAGTTTCCGGTTCCCAGTCAAGCCATTCACCGGCGCGGTAAAATGTCCAAGGTTTTGTTTGCACTTCGAAGGGACCACCCTTCCGTTCGCCCTGAGCATTGATTTCTCTCACGGGCATTGCCACCATATAAAAAGTGTGAACACCGTCAATCAACGACGGATCGAGTGAAAAATTGAGCACACTTTTCTGACCGCGTACGACATCCAGCGTGAAGTAGTGTTCATCGCCTAAAGCGAGTGGCTCATGATCAAGATAAAGAACGACATTCCAACGAGTGCCAGGCGCACTACGCAGTTTGAAGGTGAAATCCAAGCGTTCGTGCTGATCGAGGTTGATGTGCGGCTCCCCGCTCGTATCAGAATCATTTAATAGTAACTCCCATCTCGTGTCCGTGTCTTCATCCGCGAGTGTTTTGCTTGTGGCAAATGCGAGTTCTTCGCTACT
This sequence comes from Fastidiosipila sp., assembly GCA_012837885.1. GTDB lineage: Bacteria > Bacillota > Clostridia > Saccharofermentanales > DTU023 > DUPJ01. The sequence goes on along the minus strand of DUQI01000053.1, from coordinate 28,667 downwards.
CATTTCTTCATTTGAAAATTCAACTGCTGCAAGGATACGATTATTAGCTGAGTCGTTTTGTGCTGTATCCGATTGTTCAATCAGTTCAGGGGTGGCGTGAAAATCGAGTATATAGTCCGCAGCGGCAATCCTGTAATAAGGGGCAAACGCAAACTGCATCGGATTCTTTGGTACAAACCCGGCATGGAGCACGGCACCTACAAGTAGATCGAGCATGTCACCTTTTTGGCCGGTCACAGGCAAAAAGCGCAACGTAAACTCGGCTATTCCTTTACCCTCTTCAATGTCTACCGTGTGCAGGAAGCGATATTCATCATCACCAGGCAAAGGTTTTTCTCTATCAATAGCATATGGCTGCGGAATCCCGTCGATGAAAATCAAAAACCCCTGACTGCGTCCCACACCCACGCCTGACAAGTGGTACTTTAAAGCCATCTCACCGCCGCGATAAGATAATATATTGCTTTTTTGTTCTATTGCCTCTACCGCTCCATGACTTGCTGATCCATCCGTACTACGAGCCTTAAATTCAGGATCGTTATAGGGAATCAGCTTCCAGTCCGGAAGCGTTTCACCTGTCATTTTATGCGTATTGTGAGTAACCGTCTCCCCCACATCTTCGTCGGTCGAGGGATAGCCCGTTTGAACGGGAATCGTAGTTGTCGGTACCACTTGATTGTTACCGGCATCGGAAGGATCGGACGTCGCCTGGGTTTCTTTAAACGGATTTTCGAGTGGGGTAGCAATGACCTGCGTCATATGCCATCCTACTAGAGGCTCAAAGGAAAAAATGAAAAGCAATACGACTAACAAGATTAAGCTCGTCTGTTTGATTTCTTTCTCTCTCATTTTCATCATAATTGTTCTCCCTTCCTTAATACATGTATCACGTATCTATTTGTTCCATGTTCAAGGCAGAATCAAGGTTCAATATCTCAAGCAAAATCAATGCTTCTTAATTATACTCGCGTCGAGAAAGATCACCAAAGAAGCCGACCTTCATAAAAGCATGTGTAAACCCTAAGCCCTATACTTGACAGTAAAGCTATATCAATTGACTTGCAAAACACTATTTAAGAATAAACTACCGTACCCTTAAAGTAAGGGTACGGTTACGATTCTTTAGAAATTTGTTAACAACACATCCTTTTCTGGACATTGCGTATAGGCTGGCTACAACATAATTATCCTAGTAAAAATATGTGCTGTACCATACCTCAGCTGCATGCGTCGATCCGTCTCGCGCTTCATGCGCTCCGAATACAACATAGGGAGTATTGTTAGTATAGATGCCTTGCCATGTAGCCGTGACAGATAAATCACCATAATCTCCTCTGTTTCCGCCACCGCCAATAACTGTGCCACGGTAATTCTGAATCTCTCCCTTAATATATGGACGGGCTCGATCTGGATTCTTCCTTAACTGCGTACGACCAGATGTTGGACCCACCGTACCTGTAACACGATAAACAAGAGCGTTTACTTCATTCGTTCCTGCCGCAACAGGTTGCACCAGACTTAGTAGAATTGCGAACACAAACAGAAATGCCAGAAACACAATAAATGATTTTTCTTAAACATTATGTTCCTCCAGTCAATACAATTTTTTATTGTCGTATTTAAAGCATAACGCATTAACCATCCATAGTCAAACTGACGGGAAATACCTATTCCCAACCCCAAACTACTGTGAAATCAGGCCTAAAACTAGGCTCATCAAGTAAGCTTAGCGAAAATTCTCACAAAAATCACTCGATCTTTACCATTTTGAATTCGCGGTCTTGGATTTTAAGTAAAGGCTCCGATTGATGAGAACTTATCAGGAGCGTATGTCCCTTGTCTCGGAGATTCATTAACAGGGCTTCTAAATCTGCGACCCCCTGATGATCCATCCCGCTAAAAGGCTCATCCAGAATGTAAAGTGGTGCATCATAGGCAAGGCAGATCGCAAGCTGTAATCTTCTTCGCATACCGATGGAAAACTTTTTCACCTTTTTCTTGCGGTGCCCCGACAGATTAAACATATCTAATAGTTCATTCGCACGTTTTTCGTCAGCATCTTTTAAGGAAGTGAATAGGTGCAAGTTATCTTGTGCAGACATATTTTCGTAAAAGACAGGTTCTTCTATTTGGGCAGATATTTGTTTGAGTGCCTCTTCCTGATTCTGTTTCGGGTTAATACCGTTAACCAAAATTTCCCCTTGATCTGGCAGGACTAAGCCGACAATAATTTTCATCAAGGTACTTTTCCCGGAACCATTTTCGCCAAGCAGCGAAACGATTTCGCCTTTATACAAATCCAAAGACAGGTTGTCGATAACGGTTTTTTTGCCAAAGGAAATCGTGATGTCTCGCAATTGTAAAACTGTGTCCATCGTTTGCCTGTTCACGTCCTCACCCCCCTAGTCAATCATTTTCGTTTTAGCATACATGCCCGAACCGATGAAATAGATAAGCAGCGTGTAGGCCGCGAACCCTGCCAATGTGTAGGCATATGGCCATGGACCTTTACCCTGCAATAGTTTCGACATATCGAGCAGATAAGACAGTTGGTCGAGTGGATACAGAGATAACAAAAGTAAAAGAGGAACGATCACCACACTCATTCCCAACGTAATGGTCGTGAAGCGCTTCGTTGCCCACACGGAATAGACGTAATTTAGCAAGCTGACCACTAAGGCGATCATGATCACAAGATAGGCCACACTTAGCAGTAAAATAAGCCAAACAGGATAGATGTCGAGCTTTAGAAAATCGGTAATCTCATGTATATCAATCGGTAGAGGCGCCAGCTCTCCTTCAATCATATGTAACCGACTCGCGTAATCCAGGTTTTCCGTCAGACTGAATGTCATGACAGGATAAGAAAGACTGACACCCGGTTCACGCCAATTTCTGAGAAGCATAATCAATGCTTCAGTAAAGAAAATAGGGAGAAAAGAAACCAAGAACAACAGACTGAAACGATGCTGATAGAATCTACGACGTCCGAGCGATAGATAATAGAGTCGTTTTAATTGATTCTGTTCCAGAGTCATAAACGCCATGATGGAAAGTGCGATAGTCAACACCAGACAGACAGCATTATAAATATAGTCTCTCTGGAAGATGCCGGCTATAAATCCATTCGTGCTAAATCTCGAAACCGGCAAATGGCCTTCTTCATACAGCCTTAGATGATACAGGCTTCCATATTTATGCCAGGCTTGTTGAAGTCCTTGTCGCAAATCGCTCGTACCAAAGTCTGCGACGAGAATACCTTCGTAATCACTTAGATCAAATGTCTCTTTAATCTCGGCCCAACGCGCGTCGCCAAAATATTCAGCGGGAGTATCGAGGTGAGGCTTCTCTTCCCTTTTCATGTACGCATGCGAGAACTGTGTCGAGGTTTGCCATAAGAATATAAAAAACGCTGTTTTCGCATGCAGACTTTCAGATGAATGGATGTTTGCATTCACGAACTCATAATTTTCTTGCGCCAATTCGGCGTTTCTTTGCCAGTACTTTTCATGAAGTTTTTCGTACTCTTTTGCATTCATGCCTTCAGGCCTGAAATCACTGAATGCCTCTGGAGGCGATTCTTTTAAGCGCTCCATCATCATCTCTGCGACCATGTGCGAGAGCGCTGCCAATTGCTGCCAATTCGATTCTTCGATCGCCTGCGAACTCGCCTGTTGGTCTTTTTGCACCGCGAATGTCAATATCTGAATAAAGGTCAAACAGAAGATAGCTAGAAGAAAGATCGGCGTCATAAAAAAGTATCTGAATTCTTGTTTTTTCATCTAGCTACCTATCCTGATATTTCACAAAGTGATGTCTTAACAAGAAGAACAACAAGACGATTGACACGGCAAAGTACACGTAACTAGTGAGTGTAAAAGGGCTTAGATCAAAATCCATATTCAAATAGTGAATTGGATTGAAGATCCGGCTTAAGAACGGCTTCGTCCCGAAAGAGTGGATCGCAAAATGAAAGATGATGATCAAGCCACTGCCTAAAAGCACAGGATTTACACTCGATGATTTGAGACTGAGAAACAAAAGTAGAAGTGTCGTTTGCAGGACGAATAAGGTGAATAACGGGATTCTTTCTGCGATGAATTGCTTCTGTGTCAGTATGCTGTTGTCTGACAAGAGCATGATTTGAGAACTATGACCTGCCCCGTTTTGCAAAGTAGCTACCAGGAAAAAGATAAGATAGATCAGGAGGTAAGCCACCAACCAGAAACGGATAAATTGAAGTATGAACTTTTTATACGCTTTTCTCCGCGTATAGATTCCGAAAAATGTATTCATCCTTCCACTGGCAAACTGATTGGCCTGCCGGTACGAGGGCCAGCAAAAAGAATAGGTAGCTGAGAGGTGATTGCAACAAGGATACGAGCATGTCTATGCCGTTTAAACCGTCTCTTCACGGATACAGATTTTGACCTGCTTCAAATATGACACGCAGATAAGGTAAATCATCATGTAACGTGTCTTTAGACGCTCTGCGAAATAAATAGTTTAAGCTGTTTTGCACCGCATACTGTTTGACGGTGTCATCGGCTGAGAGCGTATCGAGATCTGATAGAAGTAGTTCGGATCGCCGGATTTCATACTCAAGACGAGTGTCATCGAAATAGTGATCGAGTAAAAGCGTGTTGTTCTTAAAAATATTTTCGTAAAACGTCAGAACATTTCTCTGAAATTCCAGCGTTTCCTCTAGCCCGGCCAAGGCCGGATCAGGTCGTTTAGGCACCTTAGGTTTCGTCGGCCGAACGTCAAACATCTTCGTTCTCTCAATTAAAGTGACGGTACTTCTCAGGTCCTGTTGAAGCTGCCCGATGGAAGTGCTGAGTATGTTCTGTTCTGCCCGTAGTAATGCTTGATCATTTTCAAAACTGGAATACAACACCCGTTTATGAAAAAAGCTCCAGGCGAGCGCCAAAAAGAGAGCCATGGCCAAGATGATGGCCATGACTTTTAAAAGCGCTTTATTGATGACTGAGTAATGGCGATGCAATACCACTCCTGAGCAACTTACGATTCGTCAGCGTCGCTCAAAAGATCGTGCCAATCGAGCATTTGCAAGGCCAGGTATTTATGTAGATCGGCAAAAGCTCTCACATCGGCGGGCATCTCATCGATATCCTCGGAATACTCAAAGTCAAACATAATGAGGACTGCATTTTCCCTACTTTCCACACCGGTGATCTGGCCGTTCAGCGCTTCCAGTGTGTCCGTAAGCGACAAGTCGAGATAATGGAGCATCGTCCCCGGCAAGCGTTCGTTCAAGCGTAATGCCGCATGCTCAGCCCGGGCATCATCTTCAAACGTGAACACAAGTAATACGCGGTGCGCTTTCTCTTTATATAGATCGGCGATCGCGGCCGCCTGAGGCATCGCCATGAGCGTGACAGCGCCGTCTCGCCTCAATAAGGATGAAACGCGTTCTTCGGCATACCAGGTCATCTGAGCGATCTCATAATCCTCCTCTTGAAACAACGCCAGCATCTTGCTGACGCTTTCATTCTCACTCAGCATTTGCTTGTCATCCGTTAAAAGCGTCTCAAAGGACTTAGCATGTCGCGTTGTCGCGACCACGTAATCAGCGAGTAATACTGGTTGGCAACGACCGAGCTTGCCGCCAAAAAATGGAACACCATGGCGCGGGCAATCGGTATGCTGATCATCCAGTGATCCTTTGAAAGCCAACAAGGTCAATGTCTCATCGCTCTTGTCCATTTCGCTGTAGTCCAGATCGGTAAGCATCTTTTTGATCAGCTCAGTATCGAGTTTCCCACCGAGCCAGACCTGCTGCCTGCCGACGGCTCCCACTTCGACAATCTGGCGTACGGCAAACAAATCAAGGCCGCTTGTTTGCATCACTGCGTCTGCATCCCCGAGCCAGGCACGAAAATGATTTGATGCGGCAGTCATGGCGACATAAGGCAGCAGTGGTTTTTCCCAGGAAGCCGCATACATGGCCGCTAGACTTTCCGGCATCTTTGACTGCCAGTAATCAAACAAAACAGAAAGGTTGAGATACGAGAACTCGTCTAAAACCTCGTCTGCTACGAGTACATGTTCTAAAAGATGCTCGTCATATGGATCCTCCGTTGCGATCGCCAAACCGCTGACGTGGAGCACACAACAAACCAGAATGAGAAAAATAAATGAATGTTTGAGTCGTTTCATCTTGCCCTCCGCTTCAGGCCACATACCTAATGTCTATGCATATTCACTTCGCATTCTTAAATGGTTAGTAATTTATCTAGAGAGGTGTCTACGGCCGTGATTTTTAATCATCAAGATTTCATCCGAACATGTTGATTAACTTTCTGATTACTTGCATGATGCCAAATATCAACTTCCTTCGTTTAAAATGTAGCGGCAAACCTGTAAATTTAGAATAACAAATCGGAAACAGCTGTGTCAAACACTCTGAACAAAATTAACGTTGTTTGAGGACAAATATTTGACAGTTCGCACAAATGAGTAATGTTGCCGTTCATGTTGATTAAACCCAGCGAACGCTGCAATTTTATGTATATGTGCGTTATTCGTTTGATTTGGGAATACGTTTTTCATGTTTTGACTTGTCAAGCGTCCTCACCTGTATTATGCTTGCAAAGGTTTTTCGTTTTGAAGAACACGATGTGAAGGAGGACGCAACAAGGTGTATCTGATTAGACTACGAATAATGCCCGTGGCAAACTTGTCGTCCTTTTTCTCCCTCTAGCGACGACAGCGCCACTTTTTTTCACCATTTAATCTAGTTTGATATCGTCTGCCCGCGGGCAGGCCTGTGCGTGTGCCGTTGGAGGCTTATGAAAAATCTATATGAAAAAATGAAGTGGTTTCTCCACTTGTACAGGCGCGAATATGCGCTTTCCGTTAGCTTAATACTCGTCAACTATGTGACGAGCCTCATTCCATTGCGACTCGTCGGACATATCTCGGATCGGATCGTCGCGAAGTCGATTACGCTGAACGAGCTGATCTGGCTCTTCGTCCTGATGATCGTTTTGACGGTCGGCGGTTATGTCGTCGGCTATATCTGGCAGGTCTACTTGTTCAAGGCGGCCGACGTGATCGGCTATGAGGCAAGGCGTCGCCTCGTCGCTAAGTATCTGGCGCAGGCACCGCCATTCTTTCAACGTCATTCGACCGGCAGCCTGATGGGCAAGGCGACGAACGATGTCAGCGCGCTCGAAGCCCTGGCCGGCTTCGGCGTGATGAGTCTGGTCGATTCAACGATCTACCCGATCACCTTGCTCGTGATCATGGCGACGTCGATCTCCTGGCAACTGACCTTGTTTTCGATCGTCCCCCTTCCCCTCTTGATCGTCTTTTCGACGAAGGTCGGAGCGGTCTATAACCGAAAATGGGACGAAGCGCAGCAGGCGTTCGATAAGATGAACGATCGCGTGTTGGAGAATGTCGCCGGCGTGCGTGTGCTGAGAGCATATGTTCAAGAGGAAGCGGAAGAGAAGACCTTTTCCAACTCGGCGGAAACACTCTATGAGAAGAACATGGATGTGGCCAAGCTGGAGGCGTTGTTTCCTGCAATCTCCAGGGTCATTCCCGCCTTATCCTACGTGATCGCCGTCCTTATCGGCGCACTCTATATCAGCCGCGGTCAGATGACTTCGGGACAGCTCGTCTCGTTCATCATCTACCTCAATATGCTGACCTGGCCGATGCTCGCCCTCGGTGAGTTCATCAATGTCGCGGAGCAAGGCGCTTCCTCCATGGAGCGGATCGACGAACTGCTGCACTATAAAGAAGACATCGTCGATAAGAAAGAGGCGATTGCCTACGAGGGCGGCGGCGATATCACCTTCCAAAAGGTCTCCTTCTCCTACCCGGATATCAAGGAGAAAGCGCTGGCAGAGATCGACTTTCATTTGAAGCACGGTCAGACGCTCGGCCTCGTCGGTCCGATCGGCAGCGGTAAGACGACGATTCTAAAGCAGCTCCTGCGCTTCTATCCGATCAAGGATGCGAGCGTGCTGCTCGGCGGACGCCCGATCGAAGATTATGACGTCGACAGCGTCCGAAAAGCGATCGGCTATGTGCCGCAGCAACACGTCTTGTTCTCACGCTCGATCGAAGACAACATCCTGATGGGGAAGCAGGAGGAGGGCGCTATGACGGTCGAAGAAGCCGTCACACTCGCCGACTTCGCCAAGGATATCCCGCAACTTCCGGCAGCCCTTGACACGCTGGCCGGTGAAAAGGGAATCGCTCTGTCAGGCGGTCAGAAGCAACGCATTCAGATCGCCCGCGCCTTGATCGGCGAGCCTGAGATCCTGATTCTGGACGACAGTCTGTCGGCCGTCGACGCCGAGACGCAGGAAGCCCTGCTCGCCGGTCTTAGAAAAACGCGTGCCGGCAAGACGACCCTGATCGCCGCCCACCGTCTCTCGGCCGTGATGCACGCCGACTTGATCCTCGTGTTGGACGAAGGTCGGATCACGGACAGAGGCACCCATCAAGAGTTGATGGCTTACGACAACTGGTACAAAGAGCAGTTCGTCCGCCAGCAGCTCGAACAACAGGAGGATATCGCCTATGTCAGCTAATGTTATGGACCACGCGATACTTGATAAAAAACATGTGGAGAAAGAGAAGAAACGTTTCCGAACGAAGAAGCTGATCGGCTACGCGAAAAAGTCGAAACAGCCGCTTATGATGGGCTTTTTGCTGACCGCTCTGGCTGTTGGTACCGAGCTGTCCGGTACGTATATCATCGGACAGCTTCTCGACAACCACATCAAAGTCGGCAGCACCGATATGGGCGTGATCGCGACCTTGATCACGATCTTCTTCGTGGCTGTTTTCTGCGCGGCGCTGTTTCGCTACTTTTCGGCATGGTACTTTCAAAAGGCCGCGAACCGGATCACGGTCGATATGCAAAGCGACGTCTTCAGACACGTGCAAAAACTGCCGATCGCCTATTTCGATCAGCTGCCGGCAGGTAAGGTCGTTTCCAGAATCACGAACGACGCGAAGGCCGTGCGTGTCCTGTTTCAGGTCGTCTTGGTGCAATTGACGACGGCTCTGGCCTATGTTATCGGCATCTACATCATCCTGGCGGCGCTCGACGTCAACTTGTTTTTGTTGTCGCTTGTGCCTCTCCCCGCCATCGCCTGGCTCGTCTACGACTTTCGGAAGAAGTCGGCGATCTACAACAAAGACTACCGTGCCGCTTTGAGTGATCTGAACGGCAATCTGAACGAGAATATTCAGGGCATGGAGATCATCCATACGACGCGCAAAGAGAAACAGATTTTTGAAGAATTTTCGGAAATCAATCAGCGCGTATACGACCATGGCTTCAAGATGACGAGACTGTTTTCCTACTCGGTGTTCAACGCGACGACGGCGATTCAGTACATTCTCCTGGCGCTCGCCTTACTCTATTTCGGCTACGGACACATCGCCGGCGCTTGGCTCGTACCGATCGGCAACCTCTACATATTCGTCGATTACATGAACCGATTCTTCGGGCAGGTCTCGAGCGGCATGACGAGGATCGGTGAACTGGAGCGCGCTCTTGGTGCGGCCGATCATATGTTTGAACTGCTGCAGGAAAAAGAAGTGACGGAAAGACCGAACACCGGCAAAACGGTGAACGGAGCCGTTCGTTTCGAGAACGTCACGTTCGCCTACAACGACGAGCCGGTGTTGAAAAACGTTTCGTTCGAGGCCGAGCCGGGACAGACGGTCGCGTTTGTCGGGCACACAGGGTCCGGCAAGAGCACGATCATGAACCTCCTGTTCGACTTTTATACGCCGCAGGAAGGCGATGTCTGGTTCAACGGCAGCAAGCTGACCGATCTCGGTCAGGAAGAGTTGCGAAAGAACATGGCGATCGTATTGCAGGATCCTTTCTTGTTTGAAGGTACGCTCTACTCCAACCTGACCTTGGGCGATCTGCACTTCACCAAGGAACAAGCGAGACAGGCATTGATCGATGTCGGCGGTGAACCGTTTCTCGAGCGCCTGAAAGAAGGACTCGACACACCGGTCAAAGAAAAAGGTAACGAGTTCTCGCAGGGCGAGAGGCAGTTGATCTCGTTTGCCAGAGCACTTCTCAGAAATCCGAAGATCCTGGTACTCGATGAAGCGACGGCCAGTATCGATTCGGAGACGGAACAAGCGATTGAAAAAGGCATCAAGCGACTCGAAGAGGGCCGCACCACCTTGATCATCGCGCACCGTTTGTCGACGATCAAGCACGCCGACAACATCTATGTGCTCGACAAGGGAAAGGTCGTCGAGCAAGGAACACACGACGACCTGATCGCCCTGAAGGGCATCTACCGCCACATGTACGAGGCGCAGTCGAGAGAGGCATCATGAGTCACGAACAAGCCATAGAAAATCTATTGATCGCTGAACTGAAGTTGATGGGAGTTGAGCACGATGTGCTCACTCCCATTCGCTCGAAAGACGGTGTGCACGTCTATCGGGTGACGTCGGCCGAAAAGTCATACATTATGAAGCACTTCGCCCGGCCGGCAGACCGGCGGGAGATTAAAAATTATGAAATCCTGAACGAACTCGGCATTCAAACGCTACGCGTCTTCGCGCATACAAAAGCCTCCTTACTGATCGAAGACCTCACTTCCCACGCACAGCTGCGTCTCGCCTCAGAGGCGGACATGAGTGACACAGAGGTCGCCGCGGCGCTCGCCCGCTGGTACCGATCGCTCCATGAAAAAGGTGTTGCCTACGTCCAGTCGTATGGTGACCACTTGTATGACGAATCAGATGGCCTCACAGCCACCTCACTTTCGCTTGTAAAAGTAAAAACAAAAACCTCTAATCTTCCTTTTTGGACGATGCTTGACACAAATCTCGAAACGATGCTTCAGCTGAACGCTTCCCTGCCACGCACCTTGACCTACAATGACTTTTTCTACACGAATATGGCGGTCAAGCATGACAAAGGCGAAGCGCTCATGTTCGACTATAATCGACTCGGCAAAGGCTTCATCGAGCAGGACCTGCGAAACGTGACATGTCAACTGTCTGATGAGGCGAAATCTGCCTTTTTAGACGCCTACGCGTTCACGCCGAACCGGCTCGAGGTGCTCGTCTGTGATCTGACAAGTCACCTCTTTACGTTAACGGAAGCTGTAAAAAGAAAGTCGTTCCCGCTCTGGGCTGAAGAATCATTGCAAAAGTTGAAAGACGGCACACTTGAAAACTCACTTCATGCGCTCGTTCGCTATAATGAGCGAAGCAATATATAAGGACTGTTAATAACCATGGAAGAACAAATGAAGCGGCAACAGCTCGTCTCCGAGACAGCGAATCTGATCAAACCGGGGGCACGCATCTTTTTTATCGGGATCGGCGGCATCAGCATGTGCGGTCTCGCCGAGCTCGCCAAGGCGAGCGGCGCCGTCTGCGCCGGCTCGGACGCCAAACCGAATCAACGCTGCGCTTATCTCGAATCGATCGGGATTCCGGTGGCGAACGGACATGATGCAAAAAACATCGACGAATTCAAGCCTGACCTCGTCGTCATGACGCGTGCGATCTTCGCCGATAACCCGGAACGGTTGCGCGCCCAAGCGCTGTCTTTGCCGCTCGTCGAACGCGCCGTATTTCTCGGTGCGATCGGTCAGGCCTTTCCACAGGTCGTCAATATCGCCGGCACGAACGGCAAGTCGACGGCGACTGCGATGGCTGCTTTAATCCTTATGGAATCTGGAGTCGATCCGACGGTGCACCTCGGCGCCGAACTGATCGAGTTCAAAACGACCGTGCACATCGGCGGTGACCAACATTTCGTGTCGGAAGCATGCGAGTTCGGCCGCGGCTTTTACTACTACCACTCGGACATCGCGATCATCTTGAACATCGTACACGACCATATCGATTGTTATGAAACCCTGGACGACATGATCGACGCCTTCGTTGAATTTTCAGCCAACGTAAAACCGGGCGGCACGCTCTGCCTGCCGGCCGGAGATCCGTCCATATCCGATATGTGGCAGCGTTTCAGCGAGCGCTATCCGGCGCTGAAAAAAGACCTCACCATATTCACTTACGGTAAGGAAGGGACGACGTTTGAGGGCAAAGCGCCCGACCTCGTTTACCGCGACCTGCATTACGAAGACGGTCTGCCGCGCTTTAACGTCACACTGTACGGTGAGCCATATGCCGATTTCACACTCAACGTACCGGGCGAGTTCAACGTCGAAAATGCGATGGGTGCGCTGGCTATCTCGATCAAGTCGGGCGGTACGCCGGAAGCGGCTCAAAAGGTCTTCTCTACCTTCCGCGGTGCGGAAGGCCGCTTCACGTATACCGGGAAGTATAACGGCTGTAGAATCTTTGCCGACTATGCGCATCATCCGTCGGCCGTCAAAGTGACGGTAGCAGCTGCCAGAAACATACCGGCCGAGACGCTTCATGTCTGCTTTCAGCCGTTGACCCACAGCCGTGTGCGCGGGTTCTTTCAGGAATTTGTCGACTCCTTAAAAGATGTCCGCCCCGTCTACATCTCGGAAATCTACGACGACCGGGAACGCGATGCGTCGATCTCTTCAAAGGATCTGGTCGACGAAATCAACCGCCAAGGCGGCGACGCCTACTACTTCAAGACGAATGCCGAATTGAGAGAGCATGTGCGCCCGCTCCTAAAACCGGGCGACGTATTCCTCGTCATGGGCGTCGACTTGCGCCAGATCGCCGATGATCTGACGGAGCGGAAAACGCATCTCGAAGCGGTCGAGAGTTAACGAAAAAATTCCGACTCTCAATGTCATTTCACCATAACGAAAGTATGCGAGAAGAGCGGGCGCGGGTGCCCGCTCTTTTGTTGAAAGTGCGTTTAGCCATGATGACTAAAAGCACCGCAGATTTCTTAACAGAAAACCGCCCGGAGGCGGTCATCTGTCAGGAAAGCAGTGATAGATATTGGTCTCTAATAATGGTTAGTCGACGGTCGAAAACTCGACGCTCACGTTCGCCGTAATCTCAATCTGTCCGGGGACGATCGGCACTCCCGCCGAAGCTCCATCCATTGACATTTCCTTGGCAGCCGGGTAGTAAATCTGTACGCCACCTTCCGAGATGGTTCTCGGAGAAAGTTCTGCGTCGACTCCGGCAGCTTTCGCCAGCACTTTTACCTTGGCGGTGGCTCGCTCGACGGCCAGTGCCAGCGCCTGATCGTAAGCTTCATCACGGTCTTCTTTATCGAAGTAGAGGCTCGAGATGTCAGTCGCACCGGCTTCCACCGTCGCGTCAATCACTTCGGCAATTTTCTCGAGATCGCGGATGGTGAGTGCAAGCGAGTTTCTCGCGGCATAGCCTTTAAGTACTCGGGTCGAACCGCTGTAGTCGTAAACGACCTCGAGATTGATCGTCGACGTTTTAATGTCGTCTTCGGCGAGTCCCGTCGCTTTGATCGCTTCCAAAACAGCGGCCATCAACTCGTTGTTATCAGCCATGGCGTCGGCCGCTTTGTCACGCTCGACCGTCACACCGACCGTAAAATATGCGATATCAGGATCAATACTGACTTTGCCGGTTCCATTCGCCAAAAAGCTGATACCTTTTTTGCTAGTTTCATCCGTTTCGGCCATAGCCGGTACACCTCCGACCATCGTCACGGCCATAAAGCCCATGACGAGTGATAGTGCAATAATAAGAAACTTTTTCATATTTGTAACCTTTCCGCCCTATGGGCAAGATCCAATTTCCACGCGTCGTGGATAGTCGTTAGACGCGACATGAGAAAAATGGTTCCAAGTCAAATAGCGATTAGTCGTCCATTCGATCGCCAAGGCGGCGATACCTATTCCATCAAGACAAACGCCTAATGGAAAGAGCCCGGCATCGCCGGGCTCTTTATGTTTTTCATTATTCTGGTGATTCCAATTCCGGTGTTTCGGTCAGCGGTGGATCATCGGGAAGCGAATCGACGGCTTCCGGAGGCGGCGCGACTTCAACGCTCTTTTCCGCCGGCGGCTGATCAGCCGTACCGGGTGCCGGTTTGAAGTTCACCGCATATTCGCGGTAGATCTCTTCAAATTCTTCGCTCTCGATCTTCTCGACTTCGAGCAGTCGATGGGCCAGAGCATCGAGCAGGACACGGTTTTCGACCAGTATATTGACCGTCTCTTCGTAGGCCGCATCGATAATCGCCTTGATCTCCTCGTCGATGACCGAGGACAGACTCTCGCTATACGTTCTCGTATGGCTGTAGTCTTTGCCGAGGAACACTTCCGTGCTCTCGTCGACGACCAGGTTTCCTACCCGTTCGCTCATGCCGTACTTGGTCACCATATCGCGGGCGATCTGGTTGATCTGTTTCAGATCCTGGCCGGCGCCGGTCGAAATATCATCGAAGACAATACTCTCTGCGGCGCGACCACCCAAAGCCGCCATGATCATATGAATCAGCTGACGACGCGTCTGGAAATACATGTCCTCATTCGGCTTAAACGCCGTATACCCGCCGGCACCGCCGGCCGGGATAATCGTCACTCTTTCGATTCGATCCGTCTCCGAGGTGGCTCGAATCACGATGGCGTGCCCCGACTCGTGATAAGCCGTCAGCTCGCGTTCTTTGTCCGATATGATCCGGCTCTTCTTCTCCGGACCGAAGGTCACTTTGAACACGGCTTCCGAAATATCGCTGTAGGTGATCTCCTTCGCGTTCTTTCTGGCCGCCAAAAGTGCCGCTTCATTCAACAGATTGGCCAGATCGGCACCGGTGAAACCGGGCGTGATTTTGGCGATCTCGCCGAGATCGATATCGGGTCCGATCGGCTTGCCTCTGGCATGCACCTGGAGAATCTCCTTACGCCCGTTCTGGTCGGGACGCATGACGGTCACACGACGGTCGAAACGGCCGGGACGAAGCAGCGCCGGATCCAAAATGTCAGGCCGGTTGGTCGCGGCCATAATGATCACGCCTTCGTTCGGACCGAAGCCGTCCATTTCAACGAGCAGTTGGTTCAGGGTCTGTTCACGTTCATCGTGACCGCCGCCCAGACCGGCGCCTCTATGACGTCCGACCGCGTCGATCTCATCGATGAAGATGATACATGGTGCGTTCTTCTTCGCATCTTCAAACAAGGAGCGGACACGCGAGGCACCGACACCGACGAACATCTCGACGAAATCGGAGCCGGAGATCGAAAAGAACGGCACACCGGCCTCACCCGAAACGGCTTTCGCAAGAAGCGTCTTACCGGTACCGGGAGGCCCGATCAGCAAGATACCGCGCGGGATCTTAGCACCGAGTTCCGTATATTTCGCCGGGTTTTTCAAAAAGTCGACAACTTCCTGCAGTTCCTCTTTTTCTTCTTCAGCGCCTGCGACGTCGGAGAAATTCACCGTATGCTTTGACGGGTCACTCAATTTCGCACGGCTCCGGCCGAAGGACATCGCGCTCTTGCCGTCGCCTCCCTGTCGCATATAAGACAGATAAATAAACCCGCCGAGTGCACCGACCATCAGGACTACCATCACGATATTCAAGATGCCGGAAAAGTCGGCCGGCTGGTTATAGTCGAAGCTGTTCAGTTCACCTTTGGCCAGAGCGTCTCTGAACTTCACTACATAGTCTTCAATCAGGACGGGATGAATCGCCTTTGAATACGCGTCACCGGCCTTCCCCTGATCGTTTTTCATGGTGACCTTCAGCGTATTGCCGTCGATCACGACTGCATAGATCTTGCCGTCGGCAAGCTGTTTCTCCATATCCGACAGCATAATGTCACGCGGTTGCGCACGATTCGACATCATGTAGGTCGTAAATAAAATGGCGATCATCAAGATAGCGTAAAAAGACAGACCGCCAAATCGTCGTCTATTGTTCATCAAGTTCCTCCGCCGGAACGTCCTCCAATACGGCGACGTACGGCAAGTTTCTATAGTATTCGTCAAAATCGAGCCCGTAGCCTACGATAAACTCGTCAGGAATCGAGCGACCGATGTAATCGACGGCCGTATCGACCTTTCTCCGGCTCGGTTTGTCAAATGCGGTGCACACGCGGATGCTCGCCGGCCCTCTGGTCGAGAGCAGATTCGTCAGATGATCGAGCGTCAGACCTGTATCGACGATATCTTCGACCACGATCACATGCTTACCCGAGATATCGGAATCGAGGTCTTTCAGGATACGCACGACGCCCGTACTCTTCACGCCTTCATAACTGGACACCGCCATGAAGTCGACTTCACAATCCACATCGAGATACCGGATCAGGTCGCCGAGGAAAATGAACGCGCCTTTCAAGACGCAGATCAGCATCACTTTCTTGCCGGCGTAATCACGGTTGATCTCCTCGGCAATGCGCTTGACAAACGCCTGCACTTCATCCGCTTCAATTAGTACTCTCGCCACACGTTTCGCCATGTGTAACCCTCAGCTTCCCTCGATCGATAGTATTAAAAAAGATACGCCCGTTATTATAGCCAAAAACGGCCGAGCCTGCTGTCATCCGGTTACAAATGAAAGCTGGCCGTAGGAAATCTTTGCTCGGACGCCGGACGGCAGATCGATTTGTCTCATCTCGGACGCCTTTAATGCCTCCAAAAGCGAAACGATATGCCTTTTGGAAAGTCGCCCGCCATCTGTCACCTCGCCGAAGACAAGATCGAGTACGCGCCTGATGATCGCATCAGGATACGTGATAAGCGCAGCCACAGAGAGCTGATAACGCCCCGTCGCCGTTTCCTGACGGACCTCGGCCGCGACCTGATCGAGCGCCTGATCGTCGAGGTCGGCGAGCGTGGCGAGGTCGGCCAGCTTCTTTGTCATATCGTGACCGGCGAGTTCAGACCAACGTGGTAGGAGATCGAGTCGCAGGCGGTTTCGCAAAAAATCACGTGTTTCATTCGTCCTGTCGACCGCATAGGGAATCTGAAGTACGTCTGCCACCATCTCCAGCTCGGCACGCGACAATTGAAGAAACGGCCGCCAGCGGTCCCCGTCGAGTTCTCGCATACCGGCCAGACCTTTCAGACCGCTGCCCCGGGTCAAATGCAAGAGCACCGTCTCCGCCTGATCGTCGCGGTGATGCGCCAACGCGATGTAGGAAGGCTTTTCGCCCGCCTCACTGAGCGTTGAGAAAAACTCGTAGCGCGCACGACGGCCGGCCGCTTCGAGCCCTTCACCTTCACGCCCGGCACGCGCTGCGACGTCCTCTTTTTGCAGATGAAACGGCAGATCAAAGGACGCGGCATAAGAGGCGACAAGCGTCGCATCAGCATCTGCTTCTTCCCGTAGTCCGTGATCGAGATGGGCGACGATCAGATCAAACGACACTTTTTGTCTCAACCACATGAGAAATCTGAGCAGCACCATCGAATCGAGGCCGCCGGAGACGGCGGCGATGACCTGGTGCGTCTTTAGATCGGGCGTACCGGTAAGCGCTCCCCCGGCAGCCTTGGCAAAGATGCGGTAGGCTTCGGGCGGCAGCTGACTCATTCAGGCGGCGCCTCGAGAAAGCTCGGTTCGTAAAACTGGGTCAAAGGTGCGTTCCAGCCGAGCGTGATCGTGCCGCGCTCGCCGTGACGGTTCTTTTCAACGATCAGGTCGACCGTATTGATCGGGTCCGGCGCTTCTTCCTTATCTTCACTCGCTTCGAGCGGGTATAAGAACATGACGACGTCGGCGTCCTGCTCGATCGCTCCCGATTCACGCAGGTCGGAGAGCATCGGTCGTCGTTTCGACTGGGTGCCGGCACGACTCAACTGCGAAAGCGCAATGACCGGCACGCCCAATTCTCTCGCCATCAGTTTCAACATACGCGAGATATCGGAGATCTCCTGCTGTCTGTTCTCGGAACGGCCGCCTTCGCGGCCACTGCCGCTCATCAATTGCAGATAGTCGACAATCACGAGATCGAGGCCGCCTTGCTCCAGTTGCAGCTGTTTGCACTTGGCCTGCATCTCGACCACGGTCGCACCGGAGCGGTCATCGATATAGAGGGGAACCGGCAAGAGATCATTCAAGGCATCGGCAATGCGCGTCCAGGCATCCTCATGCTTCGGCGTAATGCGCTCGAGCGTCGTACCCGGCACCTTCGACTCGGCGACCAGAACCCTCGTGCCGATCTCCTCTTTTGACATCTCGAGCGAGAAGATCGCCGTCGTGTGGCCATGCCGCACCGCATTATGCGCGATGTTCAAGGCAAACGACGTCTTACCGACACCCGGTCTTGAGGCCAGTACATAAAAGGCACCTGGCCGCAATCCCTCCAGCATGCTATCGAGGCGCGGGAAATGCGTACGTACGCGTTTTTCAACCTTGCCTTCCGACTGAAGCTGCAGCTCGTTGATCTTTCTGACCAGAATGTCGCCGAGCACCTCAAATGAGGAGTCGACCCGGTTTTCCCGAATGTCGTAGATACGCTTGGCTGTCAGGTCGATCAACTGATTGGCTGTCGCCTCGCTCTTGTACGCCTTACCGATGATGTCATTTAAAGCGTGGATCAGACGGCGCATCATGGCGTGCTCTCGAACCAACGAAATGTAGTGATCGTAGTTTCGGTAGACCGGCACCTTATCGGGCAGCTCCGTCACATAGACCCTACCGCCGACGGATTCCAATAAGTTGCGCGAAGCGAGCTCCGAGGCAACGGTCAGCACATCGACCGGCTGCCCGTTCATCTGCAGATGGACGATCGCTTCAAAGATATGCTGGTGGGACAAAAAGTAAAAATCGTCCTTTTTCAGGCGCGCCTGAATCTTCGGCACGTACTGTACATCGTACAGTGCGCTGCCCAACACAGCCTGCTCAGCTTCCAGATTTCTCGGCAGTTCCGCCTGATACCCGTTTGCCATCTTTTACGCCTGTTCGGTCACCACGTTGACGACGAAAGGCACGGTGACATCGGTATGCAGTCTGACGGTCACATCGTGCAGTCCAGCCGTCTTGATCTGTTCTTTGAACTGAATATGGCGTCGGTCGACGTCAAACCCTTCCTTTTTCAAAAGCTCGGCGACGTCCATCGCTGTCACGGCGCCGTACAATTTGCCTTCCGCACCCGACTTGATCTTCAGCGTGAAAATCTTGTCTTTCAGCTTCGCCGCCCAGGCCTGAGCCTGATCGAGCGCCTGTTCGGCTTTTGCTTCCTCAGCGCGCTGGCGTGTTTTGACGACATTCAAAGCATCCTTGGAAAGCGGTGCCGCGAGTTCTTTTTTGAACAGAAAGTTGTTCGCGTATCCGGGACTCACTTCACATACATCACCGGCTTTACCGAGTTTCTTCACATCCTGCAACAAGACAACTTTCATAAAAACCTCCGTGAATCGCTATTTTAGCATGAAAAAAGCCTCCGCCGAGACGAAGGCCTAATCATAAAATTCGAACGCGATTACTCGCCGCTGTAAGGCAGAATCGCCACGTGACGTGCCCGCTTGATCGCGGTCGTCACGGCACGCTGATGGATGGCGCAAGTGCCGGTCATACGACGCGGCAGGATCTTGCCGCTCTCTGCGACAAACTTCTTGAGGCGCACACCATCTTTGTAATCGATATGGTCAATATGTTCAGCACAGAACATGCACACCTTGCGGCGGCTTCTTCTTTGGCGCTGCGGCCGGTATTCTCTTTGGCCTTGTCTTTGATCACTCATGCTTTAGTACCCTTTCACTAAATTTATAAATCGAAGGGCAAGGGCATATCTTCATCGCTGTCGCTCAAAAACTCATCATCGTCTCTAGCCTGCGATGAGAACTTCGTCGGCGACTGATCATATGACTGACCGCCGCCACCTCCGCCGTCTCTTTTACCATCGGCGAAATGCAGTTCGTCTGCGACGACCTCGGTCGCGTAGCGTTTTTGCCCCTGCTGATCTTCCCATGACCTGGTCTGCATCGATCCGACGACCGCGACCCGCATTCCTTTGAAAAAGTAGCGGCTCGCAAACTCGGCTCGTTGTCTCCAGGCGACGATATTGATAAAGTCGGTTTTTCTCTCTCCGTCTTGCCCTTTATACGATCTATCGACCGCAAGCGAGAAGCTTGCAACCGGCAAACCGCTTGCGGTCTGCCTCATCTCGGGATCTCGGGTAAGACGTCCCATTAAAATAACTTTGTTCATCTTGATTCATCCTTTCCGGGTCTACGCCTCGGCTAGTACGATCAGGTAGCGAAGCACGTTTTCCGAAATTCGCAAAATACGCTCAATCTCTTTGGGATAGTCTGCTTCCGACGCGAAGTGGATAAGGACATAGTAGCCTTCCGGTTCATCCTGGATCTCATACGCCAGTTTACGGCGACCCCAGACGTCCACTTCGCTGATTTCGCCTTGTGCTTCCACCAGCGCTTTTACGCGTTCCAGTTCCGCCTCCAGCTTCTCTTCGCCGATCGACGGGTTCAGCACCAAAATCAGTTCATAATTCCGTGTCAAATCTTTCACCTCCTCCCGGTCTAATGGCCGTGCCCTTTCGGACACAGCGAGGAAATACGCCTCAAAGGGGCGTACAGCCCGCAGATTGTAGCACGTCACTTCGCCAGCGGTCAACCGGTGCGTGACCTGCACCGTACAGACTGGATAAGCCGGCCAAATCGTCTGAGATAAAATTACGGCCCTTCGTTGTCGTCTATTGTCTCGTCGCTTTGAGTGTTGTCGAAAAAGCCTGATGTAATCTTCGCGAGGAGCACGTCGACGGCCGCCTCGATCGCTTCAGCCGACTGTTCATAGCGTTCAATCGTCTGGCCGAACGGATCTCCGATATCCTTTCCGTCGGGCGCGAAAGCCGACAGCGGTCGAACCTTGTCTTTAAGCGACGGATCGAAATCGAGCAGCGCTGCCGCATGCTCCTTCGTCAGCGGTACGATGAGTGTCTGTTGCTTCAACAAATCCCAGGTCACCGGTACGGAACGATGAGCACCGATCTCGATACCGCGTCGACGCATCACGGCGACGGCATTGGCCGCTGCCGTATCCCCACCGTAGGCGTAGATACCGGCCGAAGATGCGAGCCAGCCGGCCGGAGCCGCCGCATTGAAAAGCCCTTCGGCCATCGGGCTGCGGCATGTATTTCCGGTACAGACAAAGAGCACCCGCCGCACCTGATGTGCGGCACGACGCAGCCGATCGTTGTATGCGATGCCGGCGCCTTCTTCTCGAAAAAGGGGTGCCAGGATAAAGTGGACCCGATGCTCATCAAAATAGCGAAAAGCCGCATACAGTGACTTAGCCGCCTGATCGACCGATGATGACGTTCCATACGAGTAAGCCATCAAACCGCCAGTCTTAATCGAGCCAAGCGTCTCTTCGTCCGCGAACACACCGATACTCGACAAATCATCGACGGAGAGTGTCGACACGACTTCGTCAAACGACTGATCCGGTAGCACCGTGATCACGGTCGCCTGAGGCGAATAGTGCCGGTATTTTTGCCCGGGCGATTTCGGTCGCGCTTCCTCGGTTTCGGACGCTTCGACGACGATACCGGTTTTCTCTTTTATATCCTCGGCCGTGATCACGCCGGGGCGCAGGATCACGGGCGGACTGACCGTCAGATCGAGCACCGTCGACTCTACTCCGACGCGGCAGGCGCCGCCGTCAACGATCAGGAGATCTCGACCGGCAAAGTCATATTGCACGTGCTCGGCGGTCGTCGGCGAAGGTTTGCCGGAGATATTCGCCGACGGAGCGACGAGGGGTTTTCCGGTGAGGCGGATCAGGTCTCTGGCCACCTCATGATCGGGAATCCTCACGGCCACAGTCGACAGGCTCGCCGTGACGACATCCGGAACGTTCATTTTTTTCTTTAATACGAGTGTCAGGGGACCGGGGGCGAATGCGGCAAACAGGTGTCTGGCTTCTTCCGGTACGTCGTCTGCCACCTGGTCGAGCCAGGAGATATCCGACAGATGGACAATCAACGGATTATCGGCCGGCCGGCCTTTCAATTGGAACACGGCTTCCACCGCTTCCCTCTCGGTCGCTACAGCACCGAGACCGTAGACTGTCTCGGTAGGGAACGCGACCACGCCGCCATCCTTCAGACGCGCTGCGGCACGCTCCAGATCTGTCGTTATCTCCGGTTTGTTCACGATGCGGCGTTGACGAGACGCTCGTGTTCCGCTTTTTGGAGGGCGACGATGAGCTCGTCGAGATCACCGTTCAGCACCGCTTCCAAACGGTACAGCGTCAGATTGATGCGATGGTCGGTCACCCGACCCTGCGGATAGTTATAGGTGCGGATTCGCTCACTTCGATCGCCGCTTCCGACCTGGTTCTTTCTTTCACTTGCGATGTCACTCTCTTGCGACTCGCGCTCTCTTTCGAGCAAAATCGCTCTAAGATGTGCCATCGCTTTCTCACGGTTTTTATGCTGCGACCGTTGGTCCTGACAGGTGACGACGACACCGGTCGGCAGATGCGTGATGCGGATCGCCGACGACGTTTTATTGACGTGCTGCCCACCGGCTCCGGAGGCGCGGTACGTATCGACTTCAAGGTCGGCCGGATTGATGTCGATTTCGACGGCATCGGCTTCCGGCAACACCGCGACCGTCGCCGTCGACGTATGGATTCTGCCACCCGATTCGGTCACCGGGACACGCTGCACGCGGTGCACGCCGCTTTCAAACTTAAAACGGCTGTAGGCGCCGTCACCGTCGATCTCAAAGACGATCGACTTATAGCCACCGATGCCGGTCTCGTTCAAATCGATCACATCGATGCTCCAACCGTTGCTTTCGGCGTAGTTTTGGTACATCCGGGTCAAGACTTCGGCAAAAAGCGCCGCCTCTTCACCACCGGCACCGGCGCGGATCTCGACGATCACGTTTTTGTCGTCGTTCTCATCGCGCGGCACGAGCGCCAGTTCGATTCGTTCCTGACATAAAGACAGCTCCGACTCCAGTGAAGAGAGCTCTTCTCTCGCCAGTTCACGAAACGACTCGTCCTCACTTTCGGTCAAAAGCATCTTCGTATCTTCGATCTCTGCCAACAACTCACGCGATCGTCTGACGTCCGTGACCAGAGGTTCCAAACGGCTGTATTCCTTCATCAGGCGCGCGTAACGATCGGGATCGCGCATCACATCGGGATCCGAAAGCAGCATATTCAATTCGTCATAGCGCGATTCACTCGCACTCATCGTCATTTTTTCACTCATCGTCTTTATCCTAAATGCTAAAAATGTAAGCGTCGTTTACTTATGCCAAACGAGCCATTGGCCGCGTTCATATCCATTATAATCGGTCATCGACGAAATCACGTCAAATCGAGACGCCTG
The DNA here is from genome assembly GCA_012837885.1 of Fastidiosipila sp. GTDB lineage: Bacteria > Bacillota > Clostridia > Saccharofermentanales > DTU023 > DUPJ01. The sequence goes on along the minus strand of DUQI01000053.1, from coordinate 5,445 downwards.
AAACACTTGTTTCACTTGATCAGCCTGGCGGTAGCCATGTTCAAGACCGAGATAGAACGGGCCGTCGGCTACCTCGTTCAAACGCGCAGCCAACTTTTGATAAACGACCATGCCGGCGGCCCCACCGTCCAGCGCCAGGCGCGGTTCGAAAGTCAAAACAGAAGTTTCCAATGCCGGATCGTTCGCCACATCGATATAAGGCGGATTGGAAAAGACGAGATCGGCTGACGGCCAGACCTCGGGCAGTAGATCCGTCTCTTCGAGCATGACCGGACAAGACACCTGAAGCGCTGCCAGGTTTTTCTTTGCATAACTCAACGCCTCACGACTGATATCGGTCAGATGAAGACCCTCGATGACGATCCCTCGCGCTTCGAGTTCAAGCGCCAGCGTTATGCCTATACAGCCGCTGCCGGTGCCGATATCGAGAAGTGTGAGGGAGTTTCCCAGTTCGCCTTTATTTCTGAGCGATAAGATCTTCTCAAGCCACCAGGCGACCAGCTGTTCGGTCTCAGGTCGTGGTATCAAGACACCGGGACCTACCAAAAACGGTCGACCGAAAAATTCCGACACTCCGGCAAGATAGGCGAACGGTTCACCGGCGGCACGACGATTCACGAAGGAGAAAAAAAGAGACGTTTCTTCCTCGGTCAACGACCTATCCGCTGTTTTTAACTGCTGTTCTAAAGGCAGTACCGGCGACAATGCCAGCAGACGTCGCGCTTCTTTCAGCGGTTCTTCAATGCTGTTTTTCTGAAGTATCGATTGCGCGGCAATAAGCGCGTCGCGAATCGTCATGTCCAGTCGTCGCTGCCGGCTTCTTCCGGGATAACCGCGACCATGGCTTCGATCGCGACTTCGAGAATCTGGTCATCCGGTTCGGCTGTCGTCAGATTCTGGAGTAAAAGTCCCGGCTTCGAAATCGCTCTCGTCAGACCGTTATCGTACTTACCGGCTAGACGGATTAACTCAAAGGCGATGCCGGCGATGACCGGTAACAACAAGAGACGGATGCCGACGTTTAAAAGCGGTGTCTGACGCGGTACGAGCGTAAACACGAGGATCGAGATGAGCATCACGAGAAACAAAAAGGACGTGCCGCAGCGCGGGTGTAATCGGCTGAAACGACGCACTTCTTCAACCACGAGAGGACAACCGTCTTCATAACAGGCGATCGTCTTGTGCTCGGCGCCGTGATACATCCAGACCCGGCGAATATCTTTTAGTCGCGACGTTAAAAAGAGATAACCGACAAAGAGTATGATTCTGATCAGACCTTCCAACAGGGCTAAGCCAAAATGGTGTCTGCCGGTCGGCAATTGAAACACTTTTCTCGCTAAATCGGTTAAAAGGCTCGGTAACAAGATGAAAAGCGCGATCGAGAAAGCGAGTCCTAAGAATACCGACAAGCCGGTAAAGAGGCCGCTATGCCGCTCGAAGAAGCGATCGGCACGCGACGGCGTCTCGTCCTTTTCTTCCCCTTCTTCCTGCAGTTCAGCCGATCGCGTTAAGGCTGCCACACCGGTCTTCAACTGGGTGACGAGGCGGATCGAGCCGCGCACAAACGGAATCTCCGCCAAACGACCGAACGTAGGCTTCGGCTTCGTTTCAACCACTATATGACCGTCCGGATGACGCATCGCGACAGCCTGAAGTTTTGGTCCCAACATCAAAAGCCCCTCGATCAGGGCTTGGCCGCCTATCGTCGTTTTTTTCTTGTCGCTCATATGTCCTTGCAAAAAGGGAGCCTCGGCTCCCTTTGTTTTGTCTTAGTCTTCTTTGACCTGGCCCATGCGTCGTTTGAACTTATCGACGCGTCCGCCCGTATCGACGAGCTTCTGGCGGCCCGTGTAGAACGGATGACAATTGGAGCAGATGTCGACGCTCATCGACTCACGCACCGATCCGGTCTCGAACGTATTGCCGCACGCACATTTAACCGTGCACGTCTTGTATTCGGGATGAATGTTCGCTTTCATGTGTTGTCCTTTCATACAATGCCGCCCCGACCGTCTGCGCGGGCAGAATGCGACACCAGAATTACGCCGTCTCTCAAAGGCGCCAGCAGATTGTAGCGCCTTGGAAGACTCTTGTCAAATACGCGGCGTACCTTATATAAATTGAGCGCGAAGGCCAAGTTGTGCCTCACATAGTTTGAGCGCGAAGCGCTATTTTAAGAAGATGAAAAAGGAAAAGGTACCGATGGCAGCACGCATAGCTGTGACAAAGCAACTTAAGGACGCATACAAACGAGCAACCAAGTCAGAAAAATCGATGGTCTTGGATCAGTTCTGCGCATCAACAGGTCTGGCACGTTCAAGTGCCAGGCGTTATCTGACTTCAGCGTATTTGGGAAACGACAAGGTGTTGCGTGTAGATCGACGCTGTTGCCGTCCCACCAAATATTCGACGGAAGCTAAACACAAGCTGCTGTGGCTTTGGCGCGTCATGGGACAGCCTTGCGGAAAGTATTTGGCATCGGTCCGTACGTTGTGGCTGGACGCATTAGAATCACATGGTGAACTGGTCATCGGCCAGAGCGGATGGACGGCAGACGTACGCAGCGAGCTATGCGCCATGAGCGCCGCCACCATTGACCGCTACCTGAAGCAAGAACGTCAGCGATTGGCGCTTAAAGGCATCAGCACGACAAAGTCAGGAGCATTACTGCGAAACTCCATCCAAATCCGCAAAGCAGGTGATGAAGTCGAATCGGAGCCTGGCTTCTTTGAGGTCGATACCGTGGCGCATTGCGGGCCGACCTTAAGAGGTGAGTTCGCCAGAACACTCAGTTTGACCGATGTACATACGGGATGGATACAGTTGCTGGTCGTCCGAAACAATGCCCATGCGAATATACTTGCCGCTTTGAATGCCGCTATCGAGCACATACCTTTTTATGTTCAGGGTCTGGATTGTGACAACGGCAGTGAATTCATGAACCAGAACGTACTGGCCTGGGCTGCTGACAAAGCCATCTACTTCACAAGATCTAGACCGTACAAGAAAAATGACCAGGCACACATTGAGTCCAAGAATAACCATGCCGTGAGACGGTATGGCTTTCATTACCGGTACGATACCCAGGAAGAAAGAGATCTGCTCGCTAGGCTGTGGGAACTTGTTTGTTTGAAGCTGAATTTCTTTACCGCAACGAAGAAGCCTGTTGGCTGGTCGATCGATGTCAGCGGCCGCAGGAAGCGTTTATATGACGCACTCAAGACACCATTGGATCGACTCTTTGAAGCCGATGTTCTTTCCGACCAGCAAAGACAAAGACTAAAACGGATGCGAGACGCCATTAACCCCGCCATTCTGACCAGAGACATACTACGATACCAAGGCATGTTGATCTCCTTGGCAGCTGAGAAGACGGATAAAATCACGGAACAAGTCGAACAGGCCAGAGAGAAGCGGCAACATCAACTTCAAGGCGGCGTTAAGATCAAAACAGGGTAATGCTTCGCGCTCAAACTATGTGAGGCACGAGCCCGTGTTCGCGCTCAATTTGACATGAGGCACTACGATACGCGGCGTAGCTTGATCGAGTTCGTAAAAAGCAAAAGTAAGCGCCCTGTTACGTTGCTATAAACTGTTGCAAGCATCCAAGGGCACTAAACACTACAAATGAATCACGGCAAGCTTGACGATGCCTCTTATACTTTTTAGAAATACTGTGCGCTTAAAGTGCTATCGAATTATTACCAGTTTCCTCGGAGCATTTCTCCCATACTCATATCACTCTGCCGTCTTATAATCAGATTCTATGCGGCCGTCCAACATAAGTAATCGGCGGTCGAGACGATTCGCTACGCGCTCACTGTGTGTCACCATTATTATGGATTGATGTCGGTTTGCCGTATCAAGAAGAAGGTCGAGAACATTCTCACTCGTTTTTGAGTCTAGGGCTCCTGTCGGTTCATCCGCTAAAATGATCTTCGGTTCATTGACTAACGCGCGAGCGATAGCGACACGCTGTTGTTGACCGCCAGAAAGGTGCTCAACTTTCTCGTTCCATTTAATATTTAGTTCAACCTTGTTCAGTATCGCCCGTATACGCGCGTCTTCTTCTTTCTTTTGCAATCTCTTTTTTCTATATAAAAGCGGCATACGGATATTCTCTTCGACCGTTTCTCCGTATAGCAGGGCAAAGTTTTGCACCACATATCCAAAAACGCTGTTGCGCATATGTGCTTTTTCGGAATCTGACATCTGGTTCGCATTCCTCCCTAATATTATTACTTCGCCAGATGTGGGCTTCATGACAAGTCCGAGCAGATTCAAAAGTGTGGTTTTCCCGCATCCTGAGGGGCCCATAATCGAAACCTTTTCGCCTTCTGACAAAGTTAAATCAACGTTATCTACCGCTCGCAGTTCACCGTATTGGGATGTGAATGTTTTGTTCAGATTTCTTATTTCAAGTATTTTCGTCACGGCTTCCTCCTCACATGATTAGATCATCAATGCCTCTTTGAATAACTTCCATGCTCGACTCATAAACTCGTCGCTCATTACTAATAATCGAACCTATTCCCAAAGCAATGAATGCCAATGCGGTTATGCTCACGGCGTAACGAAAAGTCGGAAAAATGAAAGCTCTACGCAATAATAAAAACTGTAGTACCAGCGGCACAAACATGACGAATAGGTGGAAGACGGCAATTCTACGTAACGTATGCCGGCGGCTGGCACCGCATAAAAAGTGAATGGCGATTTCACGCAATTGCTTATCAAAGACAGCTCTCGTTACAGTGATTAGTCCAATGGCCGAGATCAAGAAAATGAGCAACGTATAAGTAATAGAAGCCATCAGGATATTTCTGGCAGCATCTATCCCACCTAAAATATCTGTAGATATTTCCGTCAGCTCCACTTGATATCCTGCCTCATGAAGCCAATCCACGACAGATGCCAGATGATCTCCGGTATCGTCATCTAATTCCATCACTAAATTCTGCGCATACTGTTTATACAGATAATCACCAAAATGCTCTCGGAACGTATTGGTTTGCAGGAACAACAACAGTGTGTCGTCAAGTTTCAAGTGCGTTGTACCTGTGATGGTGTATCCCTCCGGCAACTTTCCAAGTACAGGTAGAGATAGACCAGGCAATTTGTCATTTTCAAAGCGAACGAGTGTCTTAGTGACATTGCTGCCGAGGTAAACAAAGTCGCTTTCAGAAGTATCAAGATCAAAATGGATCGTATGATTACCGATGACCAGGATCAAGTTTTCTTCGCCGATTGCCGAAAGCAACACATGCGCCTGCCAGGGTATGTCACTATCAACCGTAAAAGGGATTATAGAAACCCCGGCCATTTGCTCAATGGCCAAATCGACTGCGTTAAGTGTGTAACCTCGATTGGGTTCGACGCCTAAGGCAGGAGTCAAAGCTAGAACGCAGTCGTTGATACAATTTAAGTATCAGCGGCTGTTTTCTTTTT
>DUQI01000052.1 GCA_012837885.1 Fastidiosipila sp. | reverse complement strand
CGTTGAATCCGGCACTTCTTGATCTCTCGGAAGCCGACATACAGCGCTATGAGTACAAGCCGGAGAAAGCAAAAGAGCTTCTGGCCGAAGCAGGCTACCCCGACGGCTTCTCCTTTGAGATCGTCGTCTCGGACTAGCAGCCGGTGATCGACATGACGGAGATCATTCAGGCGATGCTCGGTGACGTCGGCATCGATGTCAAAGTCAACATAACGGAGTTCTCCGCGATGATGTAGCTTTCCGGAAACGGCGACCACGATGTCTGTGCCTTGAGCTGGAACGTCTCGACCGGCGACTTGAATCAGGGAGCGAGAACGCTCTTCCACTCGGCGTCGCACGGCTCCTCCGGCTACCGTTCGTTCTATACACTGCGCGAATCCTACTATGTCGAGATCGCCGAGATCCTTTCCCGTGAACTACCGGTCATCCCGACCTGATACAGAGAGACGATCGTCGGTTAACGCGCCAATGATGTCGAAAATCTCGTCATCCATCCGAGCGGTAGACATATGCTGTGGAAGGTGAGCATACCGAACGAGTAAGCCTCAACAAAAAGTAAACACCTGAATATGAGGGGTGCCGGCATCGGCCCCCCTATTCTTACTTTTTCGAAACGGCAATAAAAGACATCGAATGCTATAATCCGATACACCTGAAAAAACGATAAAAGTGAGTGTCTGCATGGCTTGGTTTACCCTTCGCTTCTATTCAAACGCATTAAGACAGGAGACGACCGTGAACGTCGTTATGCCGGATATGATCGGGGAGGGCGATGTCTTCTTACCGAGTAAGCTGCCGGTCGTCTATCTCCTGCATGGCTACACGAACAACCAGAATCGCTGGCTGCTCGACACCAATATCCATTACCTGGCGAAGCAGTACAATCTGTTTGTCGTCATGCCGTACGGCGGCAACAGCTTTTACACCGACACGGTCGCCGGCGGCGATTATGAGACGTTTCTGACGACAGAGCTTCCGGCTCAGCTCAGAGCCTGGTTCGGTATCTCGGAGCATAACGACAACACCCATATCGCCGGGAACTCGATGGGCGCGATCGGCGCCGTGAAATACGCCCTGACTTATCCCGGACGTTTTCAGTCGGTCGCTGCGTTCTCCGGTCCGCTCGACATCTCATTCATTCAATTATCGCGTCAGATCGATCCGGAGACGGCTGAAGCCGTGATCCACGACTTTACGGACAAAGCCGAATGGGTCGAAGGCGGCCAAAACGACCCCGGCGTTTGGATAAAGACGTATAAAGATCATCTGAAAGATAAAAAGACGTCGGAGATCAAGATCGCTGTCTACTGCGGTGAAGACGATGCATTTTTGCCGCTGAGCCAAGCGTTTGTCGAGCGTTGCCGACAAGAAGCGGTGCCGGTGCAGTTTTTCACTGAACCCGGCGAACACAATTATGCGTACTGGCAAAAGACGCTGGAACACTGGCTCAAGGCCAGATTCGACCGGACGGATGAAGACGCTTGACGCGTAACGGGTTGATACAGCGGCCGCTCGTATGGGTCGGTGCCGGCCTTCTCTGCTCGATTCTCTGGGCGAGTGCACCGGCTGCGATCAAGACGGCCTACCATGCCTTATCGATCGGCAGTGACGACATACCGTCGATGCTGCTCTTTGCCGGTATCCGCTTTGCTTTGGGCGGCCTTCTCACGTTGCTGTTCTATAGCGCGAAAACGAGATCTCTACCGAGCCTTCCCCGCGTACTCTGGTTTCGTGTGCTCTGGCTCGGCCTCGTCCAGACGACGATCCACTACGCTTTTTACTTTGTCGGTGCCTCGCGCACGAGCGGCACACACATGGTGATCATAAGCTCGATGCAGTCGTTCATCATGGTGATCCTGGCGCATTTTGTCGACCGCTATGACCGGTTATCGAGAAGAAAGGCCGTGGCCATTTTATGCGGTGTGACCGGCATCGTGCTTTTGAACGTCGGTCAAGGCGGGGATGGCGCGACCTTCACGGGCGACGCATTGATCTTCGTCGCCACCTTGATGGCGACGCTCGCGACTTTCATTATCCGCTCGATCGTTCGAGAACTCGATCCGTTTCGCTTGACCGGCTGGCAACTCCTCTTCGGCGGTACCACCTTAATCGTCGCCGGACTCGGTTTCGGCGGCAAGATCACGTTCACCGTGCAGGGTGTTTGGCTCATCGTCTATCTGGCGGCAGTCTCGGCGATCGCCTTCTCTCTCTGGAGCGTGCTTTTGGAACACCACCCGATCACCCGGGTCGGCATCTTCAACTCCTTGATCCCGGTCTTCGGCACCTTGCTGGCCGGCATCTTTTTAGCCGAGAACATCTGGCGTTTCCAGACGATTCTGGCGATGCTTCTGGTCAGCTTCGGCGTCTATCTGATCACGAGCCATAAGCGGGCTCCTCTTCCGGATCCGAGAGTCGACGTCAACGACACTTAGATTTTGCTGACGACATCCTCGACGCGCGGACGAATCGTATGACTTTTCGCCGGTTCTGCGTCCGGTGCTTTGTAGCCGATCGGGAACAGGCAGACCGGTACCAGATGATCCGGTAAGGACAATCCTTCTCGCAGAGCCTCGGGATCAAAATGTTTGACCCAGGTCGTACCGAGGCCCAGCTCTTCGACTTCGAACATGAGGTGACAACCGACGATCGAGGCATCGTCGATACCGCTGTTTTCGCCGTCAACGCGGCGTTCCCAGACTTTTTCTTGGTCATAACAGACGAGGATAAAAAGCGTCGCATCGAAGTGGTATCTGGTCGCATTTCTGACGCCTTCGATCGCCTGGTCGCTTTCGATCACGTAAAGATGAAGCGGCCAACGGTTTGCCGCCGTCGGCGCCAGGAGCGCGACTTCCAACAGTTTGTCGACGAGGGCCGGATCGACCCTCTGCGTGGAAAAAGAGCGACAACTGTAACGGTTCGTTGCAAGTGTTTCAAATGACATAGGTACCTCCACCGGCCTGCTTTGGCCAAGCTCGATATTTATCGTAACTTGCCCCGCATCAGAGCGCAACATAAACATCGTTCCGATCATCTTAGACTTGCCTATGTACTATGTCCTCCTCTAGGATACGAGGTAGGAAAAAACGACAGGTACAAACGATCGTTCACCTTTGGAGATAAAGATGCAAGATAGAGACTACCCTTACCCTTCGAGAAGAAACCTTGTGTACGGCTACGACGGCATGGTCGCTACCGGCAATGCGCTCGCCGCCTCGGTCGGCATGGAGATGTTAAAGCAAGGCGGAAACGCGATCGACGCAGCGATAGCCACGGCCTATACGTTGACGATCGTCGAGCCATCAGCCAATGGTCTCGGCGGCGATCTGTTCGCGATCGTCGACATGAATGGCGAGCGCGTCGGCCTTTCCAGTCACGGCCACGCACCGGAGTTGCTGACTCTCGATCTACTGGCGGCGCGCGGCCACTCGGAGATGCCGATATACGGCGTGCTGCCTGTCACGGTACCCGGCATGGTGGCCGGACTGAGTGCACTCTGGAGGCGTTTTGCCACACTCGGCTATGAGACGTTAGTCTCTCCGGCGATCCGCTACGCAATAGACGGTTACGCGTTGCAACCGAACGCAACCGATGCTTTCAACCGTGCAGCCAGTAAATATCGCGAGGCATTACCTGATTTCCCGGAGCTTTCGTCCTGGTTCAAGTCTTTTGCGCCGCAAGACGAACATTTTGCCGAAGGTGAGCGCATCACCTTTCCGGCGGCAGCGAGCGCGCTGGAATCGATCGCGGCGAGCGAAGGGCGGTCGTTTTATCACGGGGACATCGCGGACGCGATCGATCGATTCATGCGCGAGTATGACGGTTGTCTTCGAAAATCGGACCTTCAGTCATTCGAGCCGGAATGGGTAACGCCGCTTCAGGCCGATTACAAAGGTCACACGATCTATGAGATTCCGCCGAGCGGCCAGGGCATCACTGTCCTGATGGCGCTGAACACCCTGAAAGAGACGGGCGTGACCTCCCATACGTCGATCGAAGCGTTGAAACTGGCATTGTCGCACGTGATGCGTCATGTCGCCGACGACATGGCGTTTGATCTGAACGATCTACTCAACGCTTACCCGAAGAAGGCAGCAGAACTGATCGGAGAAGACGCGGTCGAACCGGAAGCCGTCGATCTACTTCAGGGCGGGACCGTCTATCTGGCCACCGCCGATCGCTTCGGTAACATGGTCTCTTTGATCCAGAGTAACTACATGGGCTTTGGTTCCGGCGTCGTCGAACCGACATTCGGCATCTCGCTTCATAACCGTGCCTGCAACTTCTCCGTCGATCCGGCGAGCCGAAACGCGGTGGCGCCGGGGAAACGCCCTTTGCAGACG
>DUQI01000051.1 GCA_012837885.1 Fastidiosipila sp. | reverse complement strand
GCATTCTGGATGAGCCTTTTAGCGGGATGGATCATCAGGGGGTCGCCGATTTAGAAGCCCTGTTAATGAATCTCTGAGACAAGGGACACACGCTCCTGATTAGTTCTCATCAATCGGAGCCTTTACTTAAAATCCAAGACCGCGAATTCAAAATGGTAAAGATCGAGTAATGCCTGTGAAGTTAGCGTTTAACTCACACGATGTGCTCTTGGAACAGCCTTTCTCACTCCACATAAGGCGTGAAATGTTTAATTTTTTATGAAAATTTGACAACCCTAGAGTATCCGTGGCATACTGCTTCGGCGGCCGCTTCGGGAAGGTCATAAAATGGGTCACCTACCTGTCCCGGGCGAGACTTTGAAAAGAGGGTAACTCGCATGTACGCAATTATCAAAACTGGCGGTAAACAGTACCGCGTGGAAGAGGGCGACACGCTTTTCGTCGAAAAGCTCGCCGGTGAAGAAGGCGATGAGCTGGAACTGACGGAAGTTCTGGCGGTCGGCGGCGACGATGGACTGACGGTCGGCACACCGCTCGTCGAAGGAGCGAAAGTGAAGGCCAAAATCGTCAAGCACGGCAAAGGCAAGAAGATTGTCGTCTTCAAGTTCAAAGCGAAGAAAGGGTACAGACGTAAGCAAGGTCATCGTCAACCCTATACGAAACTGGAGATCGGTGCGATCTCGAAGTAGCAACTGACCTTAAGGAGGATTAGCATATGGCACATAAGAAAGGTATGGGTAGTACCAGAAACGGACGCGACTCTGAGTCGAAGCGTCTTGGCGCGAAACTCGGCGACGGTCAGTTCTGTCAGGCTGGAAGTATTATCTATCGTCAGCGCGGCACCAAGGTCCATCCCGGCACGAACGTCGGTATCGGCAAGGACGACACCTTGTTCTCCTTGATCGACGGCGTGGTCCGTTATGAACCGCTGAACAGAAAGCGCACCAAAGCCAGCGTATATCCGTTGGCCTAAGTACGATTGACGCGATGAAACTGGCCTGAAGCATTGCTTCAGGCTTTTTTCTTTTCAGATCTTTGAGGAATAGTTGATGTTTTACGATCACGTGAAAATTGAGGTTCGTTCGGGCAACGGCGGCAACGGTGCCGTCTCGTTCAGACGTGAAAAATATCTGCCGAACGGCGGTCCGGACGGCGGCAACGGTGGTCGCGGCGGTTCCGTGATCATCCGCGCCGATCAGCGGAAGAACACGTTGCTCGACTTTCGCTATAAAAAGCGGTTTGTCGCCAACGACGGCGAGGGCGGCGGTAAAAATAACCGTATCGGTAAGTCGGCAGACGATATCGTGATCTTTGTTCCGCCCGGCACGATGATTCGTGATGCAAATAGCGACCGCCTGATCGCCGACCTGGTGGAAACCGGTGATGAAGTGATCGTCGCCGAGGGCGGGCGCGGCGGTGTCGGGAACGCCTACTTCAAAAGTTCGGTGCGGCAGGCGCCTCAGTTCTCGAAAGCCGGAAAATCGGGTGTCGAGCGGACACTGACTTTAGAGCTAAAGCTTCTGGCCGATGTCGCCTTCGTCGGCTATCCGAACGCCGGTAAATCGACCTTGCTGTCGGTGTTGACGGCAGCGACTCCGAAGATCGCATCGTATCCCTTTACGACGCTCGAACCTCAGCTTGGCGTCTTGCAGTATGACGATCAGCAGGTGGTACTCGCCGACATTCCGGGGCTCGTCGAAGGGGCGGCCGGCGGCGCCGGCATGGGAACTGACTTTTTGCGCCATATCGAGCGCTCCCGTCTTTTGCTCCACGTGGTCGATGCGGCGGCGGTCGACGGCAGAGAGCCGTATGCCGACTACCTGGCGATCAATGAGGAGCTTTCCACTTACAAAGAGCAATTGGCTGAAAGAGATCAGTGGGTCGTTTTGGCGAAAGCCGATGTGGCCGATCCGGATACGCTGGAAAGCCTCGTCGAAAAGCTGTCCGCCGAGCGTAAGACGTTCGTTGTATCGGCCGTAACGCAGCGCGGTATACCGGAGTTGAAGCAAGCGCTCGCGGCCATTGTGCCGTTGTTACCAAAACCGGAGTTCTATGACGAGTCCGAAGCGCGGAAAGTGTACCGCTTTGAAGAAAAACCGCTATATGAGATCGCGCTTGTCGATGGACATTTCGTGGTCAGTGGTGACTGGATTCGTGAGCTCGTGCAGTCGACGAATTTCACGGACCGCGAGTCTCTTCGCTTCTTTGAACGCGAGATAAAGCGAAATGGACTGTACGACGATCTGCAAGCCAGAGGCATCACGGAAGAGGACACGGTCGTCCTCGCCGGCAGCGAATTTGAGTGGGTATTTTGATTAGTTTCATTCCAAGGCCGTTTTGGTTTATAATCGTCGGTGCGGCATGCCCGCAGAAAATATAAAGAGAGGTTGTTTTATGAGCAAATATGTTTGCGACCTTTGCGGCTACGTCTACGATCCCGAAATCGGTGATCCCGATAACGACGTGGCACCCGGCACAGCGTTCGAGAATCTGCCTGAGGACTGGGTCTGCCCGCTGTGCGGGGCGCCGACCAGCGACTTTTCGCTGTTGGAAGACTAAGACGCAATAATAAGCCGGTCGCATGCGACCGGTGTTTTTTTAAGAGGTAAGAATATGACGAAACGGGAACTGCATCCCGGAATTTTTGATGTCAGCGTCGATCACGCTGATCTGAAGTTTTTTGACCGGCTGATGCCGACCTCGAAGGGAACGACATACAATTCCTTCCTGATCCGTGATACGGAGAAGACGTGCCTGATCGATCCGGTCGATCCGGAGTATATCGACGAGTTGCTCGGTTCGCTCGACGAACTCGGCGTGGAAAAACTCGATTACATTTTCTGCCTGCATACGGAACAGGATCATGCGGGCGGGGTGACGGCGCTTCTTGCAAAGTACCCCGAGGCGAAAGTACTGGGCACCAAGAAGGTCTGGGAATTGATGGAGACGCATCTCCACGTCGCACCGGAACGCTTTCAGGAGATTGCCGAAGGTGAGACGATTTCGCTCGGTGAGAAGACGCTGACTGTGAAGAGCATTCCGTTCGCTCACTGGCCGGATAATACGATGCTTCTGATGAATGAGCCGAAATACCTTTTCTCATCCGATCTGTTCGGTTCGCATTATGCGGTCGTCGACGGCGACACGTGGTCGATCGAGGAGCAGATAGAACAGGCCAAGGTGTATTACGCCGAGATCATGATGCCGTTTAAAGGCCAGGTGAAAAAGTACACCGCCTGGGTTAGAGAAGCGGCACCGGAGAAAATTCTCGCGGCGCACGGACCTGTCTGGCACGATCCAGAGGTGATCCTGAGTCGTTACGAGCGCTGGACGAGCGACGAAGTGTCGGATCGAATCGTCGTGCTCTATGTCTCGATGCATGAGAGTACGAGAGCGATGGTCGAACGTCTGACGCAGCGCCTCGCCGCTCAGGACATCAAAGTGACGGCACACGACATCGGTGACGAAGATACCGATCTCAGAACGTCGGTAGGGGAAGCGATGAATAAAGCCGTCAATGCGGCGGCCGTTGTCCTTGCGACACCGACCGTTCTAGGCGGTCCGCATCCGAATATGGCGTTTGCCGCGATCTTGATGAACGCTCTCAAACCGAAGACGAAACGACTCGCTCTGATGGGGTCTTACGGCTGGGCAACGCAGATCGAAAAAACGATGAAGGCACTTCTGTCCGGAATCAAAGCCGAGTGGCTCGACAGCGTCCTGATCAAGGGGCTGCCGGTCGATGAAGAATTGGAACAGATAGACAATCTGGCCGATCAATTGGTCAAGGAAGTCAACGCACTAGTCGGAAAGTAACGTATCTTTTAGATAGTCATTGAGGCCGTCGGCGTGTTTTTTAAAACGCACCACGGCCTTTTTTGCGTCGTCTTCCGTTTCGACAAAGAAGGTATAGTGCGCCGTAAAACGCCCCTTTTTCGCCTGGCCGATACTGACGATGTAGCCGTGATCGGCCTCACGATAGTAGGCACCGCTGAGATCGTTGGCGTCGTATGCCTGGCGGTACGGGCCGGCGTTTTCTTTGAGCCATTCGAGCTCCGACGGTTTCAGTTGGTTTTCGAGTGACGCGAGTACCTGTTTACCTTCGTCGCTCAAGATGTAGGCGATACGCCTTTTGCCGGAGACATCCGTCTCGGAGAGCTCAATGGTGGAGACAAGTTTAGACGCCTGTGTGCTGTTCAGCGCTTCCTGAAAAGCGAAATAATCCATGCTGAGTCCTGAGAGGACGAGGGTGACCAGGAGTCCGAAAGGCACCGGTTCCGTCTCGGCGATATAGGCGAGCAGTAGCAGCCGATTTTTCGCGGGCAGATCATTCACGGTGACCACCTGTTTCACGATTCAGCTCGTCGTACGACTCCTGCATGAACTGCATGCGGTAGAGTTGGGCGTACTGGCCGCCTGCTTCGAGAAGCGCTTCGTGCGTACCCGACTCGATCACCTTGCCGTCTTCGATCACGAGAATCCGGTCGGCGTTCCGAATTGTCGACAAGCGGTGGGCGACGACGATCATCGTTCGGCCCTGCCGGATCGTCTCGATCGCCTGTTGCACAGCGTGTTCCGTCTCCGTATCAATTGAAGCCGTCGCTTCGTCCAGTAAGAAGAACGCCGGATCGGCGATGACGGCTCTGGCAAACGAGATCAATTGTTTTTCACCGGTCGAGAGACGTCCGCCGCCCTCACCGACTTCGGTGTCGTAGCCGCGCTCGTGCCGCATGATGAACTCATGTGCCGAGACGAGCTTCGCGGCGTTTACGATCTCTTCATCGGTCGCTTCGAGACGACCGAAGCGGATGTTGTCGGCGATCGTGCCGGAGAAAAGGTGCGGCGTCTGCAGGACGTAGCCGAGATGCTCATGCAGCCAGGGGAGAGGGCGTTCGCGGTAATCGACGCCGTCGATTAAGATCTGGCCGCGACTCGGTTCGTAGAAGCGGCAGAGCAAGTTGATGATCGTCGACTTACCGGCGCCGGTCTCACCGACCAGAGCGATCGTCTGTCCAGGCTCGATATCCAGATTGAATTGGTCGAGCACGACCTCGTTTTCTTTGTACCAGAAACTGACGTCTTTGAAAGAGATGCGTCCTTCGATCTCAGGCCACGGCATTTCGCCCTCGCCGTCTTTCTCGCCGTACCGTACGATGACTTCCGGCCTGTCGACAAGATCGCTCTCTTCGGAGAGCAGGTGCATAACACGTTCAGCCGCCGCCTGAGCCGACTGCAGATCCCTAAAGACGCGCGCGACGTGGCGGATCGGTTCCCATAGGCGCATCGTGTAGATGAAGAAGGCGTACAGGGTACCGATCTGCATCAGGCCCTGTTCCATGCGCTGACCGCCGACCGTGAGGACGACGGCAGCTGCGACGGCACCGAGCAACGAGATGATCGGCAAAAAGATGGCCGAGAGTTTTCCGGCTCTGACGCTGTGGGTGTAGAGTTTCGTCGCCGTCTCTTCAAATTCTTCGGTGTTCTTTCGTTCACGGTGCAACGTCTTCGTCGTCCTCGCACCCATGATCCCTTCATTGAATTCACCGGTCAGTTTCGAGTTCTCACGTCGGATTTCTCTTTGCACCTTAAGTAAGATACGTTGGAAGAGTGTCGAGACGACGAACAAAACAGGAATGATCAAAAGGGAGAGGATCGCGAGGTGCCAATCCATGATAAACAACATGATCATGATCGCGATGATCGACGCACCGCCCCAGAAGATATCAACGAGACTCCAGGCGACGACTTCGGCGAGGCGCGACGTGTCGGCGATCAGGCGCGAGATGATCCAGCCGACCGGCGTCCGGTCGTAGTACGAAAACGACAGTTCCTGGAGTTTCTTGAAACCTTCTTCGCGGATCTGGTGGCCGACCTCGACTTCGATGCCGCCTGCGACTTTCAGGAAGAACTTCGTACCGATGCCCTGCATCAAGACGACAAAGAGAAACAAGATGCCGTAGACGACAAGGCCTTCTTTCGTTCCCTTTGCGATAAAGTGATCGATCGCATAGCGCGTCATCAGGGGCGAGATATTGTCGAAGACGGCGACCCAGGCCATCACGACAAAGAGCCAGATAAAGTGTTTTTTCAACGGCTTGGCGAGCTTAAAGAAGCGCGACCAGGTGTCGGTCGAAAATGACTGGTTGTAATCGTAATCGTCACGCCAGTTCATTATTCTTCCTCCATATAAGCCCGCTGGATGTCATAGACGCGGCGGTAGAGACCGTCGCTTTCCAGTAGCGATTCGTGCGTACCGGACTGACTGATGCGGCCGTCTTTCAATACGATAATCTTGTCTGCGTGCATCAGGGTTGAGATGCGGTGCGAGACGATGAACGTCGTGATCTCTTTTTCCCTCTCCTTCATCGCGCGTCGAATCTCTCTATCCGTCTCCATATCGACGGCAGACAGGGAATCGTCAAACACGATGATCGGGCAGGAGCGAATCAGGGCACGGGCGATCGTCAGCCGCTGTTTTTGGCCGCCGGATAAGGTGACGCCGCGTTCGCCGACGACTGTATCGTAGCCGGATTCAAACTGCTGAATCTCTCGGTGCAGCTTGGCTGTCTTCGCCTGATGACGTACATCGTCATCGGTCGCTTCCGGCCGCGGCATACGGATATTCTCCATGATCGTACGCGAATAGACGAACGGCTCTTGCAAAATCATGCCGATCTGGCGGCGCAGACTCTCTCTCGAGATCTCGGTCGAATCAACGCCGTCGAAGCGGATCTTGCCGCTCGTCGGCTCGTAGAGCCGTTGCAATAGTAAAAGAAGCGATGACTTGCCGGAACCGGTCGGTCCCAAAATGCCGAGCGTCTGACCTTTTTTGACGCTAAAGCTGACATCTTCCAAGACGGGACGCGGATCGTCTTCGTAGGCAAAATTAACCTTTTCGAATTCGACTTCACCGAAGAGCAGAGGATCGAGGAGATCTTCATCCTTCGGTTCCGGTTTTTCGTCCAGGATCTCTTTCAAGCGGTCGAAAGAGATCTGCATCTTGCCGGCATCGGCCAGAAGCCGTGCGAGTCCGCGCAAAGGAAAAGTCAGATTCTCGGAATAAGAGATGAAGATCAACAGGGTACCCAATGAGATCTGGTTGTCGATCACCATGATCGCGCCGAAGATGATCACAGCAGCGAGCTGAGCGAATGCTAGAAAATCGGAGAACATCCAGAAATTCCCCATGATACGGAACTGTTCATGAGCGACGCGGTTCAATTCGTTGTTCTTGACACCGAACTTCTCGATCTCATACTCGGTGCGATTGAAGGCACGTACGACACGAACCCCGGTCACGTTCTCTTGCAAGACGGTCGAAATCTCACCTTCGGCCTCGTCCCAGACACGAAACGCGTAACGGCGTTTTTTGAAGTAGATCCAGGATGAGATGAAGAGAATCGGTGTTGAAGCGATGGCGACCAGAGCCATCGTCGTATTGAGTCGGAACATCAGGACTGTGGCGACGATAACCAAAGCCAGACAGCGCACGATCTCCGATAACTGCATTTGAAAGAAGCGGCGAATCTGCTCGACATCCGACGTGCAGCGCTGCACGAGATCGCCCGTCTGCGCACGCTTGTGATAGGAGAAGGGAAGACGCTGCAAATGCGAAAACAAGCGCATCCGCATCTTTAACGCACCCGTTTCTGAATATCGCGTGATCAGGGAGTTATTCAGGTAGGAGAAGAAGCCGTCGAGACCGAACAAGACGATGATCACGACGCCAAAGATCCAGAGATTTTGCAACAGATAGGTGCGGTCGCCGAGCATGCCGAACAGCCGGTCGATAAAGGTGGGGAGCTCGGACGCATTGTCGAGCAATACGCGGTCGACGAGAAATCCGACGACAAGCGGAATCAAAAGCACCATGATCGCGGCGCCGAGCGTTGCCGCAAGTGATACGAAAAGCCGGGTAAATTCCCCCTGATAAAAGGCAAGCAATTCGCGCCAAGCGAACCGCTGCTTTGTTTTTTTCGGCGCATCAGACATCAGGGCATATTATAGCGCAATTAAGAGGCGAGCATTTCTCCAACGCGGATATCGTCCTCTCATCTTTGGGCTTTCCGTTATAATGAAAAAAACACTAAGGGGAGACTATTATGGCTACGGTTCTGGTGACAGGCGGTGCAGGCTATATCGGCAGCCACACGGTGACAGTATTGCTTGAAAAAGGCTACGAGGTGGTCGTCGTCGACAATCTATCGAACAGCCGGATGGAAGCGGTGCGCCGCATCGAGACGCTTTGCCAACGCGATTTTACCTTTTTTCAGACTGATGTAACGGATAAAGATGCGATGGATCGGGTGTTTCGTCAGCAACCGATCGATGCCATCATCCATTTCGCCGGTCTCAAAGCAGTCGGCGAGTCGGTGGAAAAACCGCTCGAATACTATCGAAACAATATCGACTCGATCTTGACCTTGCTCGAGTTGATGGACAAATTCGATGTGAAGTGTTTCGTCTTTTCTTCCTCGGCCACCGTCTACGGTGCGCCCGAGTCGGTGCCGATCAAGGAGGATGCGTCGCTCGGTGCGATGAATCCCTACGGCAGAACGAAGCTTATGCAAGAGGATATCCTGCGCGATCAGGTGAAGGCGAGACCGGATTGGTCGGTCGCCCTGCTTCGTTACTTCAACCCGATCGGTGCGCATCCGAGCGGACTACTCGGTGAAGATCCGAGAGGGATTCCGAACAACCTGCTGCCTTACATAGCACAGGTCGCGGTCGGTCGCCTCGATCAATTGTCGGTGATGGGTAACGACTACGAGACGAAGGACGGTACCGGCGTCAGAGACTATATCCATGTGATGGATCTGGCCGAAGGCCATGCCGCCGCCCTCGAGTACGTCTGCCGACATCAAGGTGTTGAAGCGATCAATCTCGGCACCGGAACGGGCTACAGCGTGCTCGAGATCGTCGATGCCTTCGAAGCAGCGTCCGGTAAAACGATCAAGAAGGCCTTCGTGCCGCGCCGGCCGGGAGACATCGCTGTTTCCTATGCCGATCCAACCAAGGCCAAGACGCTTCTCGGTTGGAGCGCTTCACGGTCACTGCAGGAAATGTGTGACGATGTCTGGCGCTTCCAGTCGCAAAACCCGGAAGGTTACGCTAAAGGAGGCACTCCTTGATCGACGTCATCTTGGTAATCATCTTTTTGATCATTTGTTACCTGTCATATAAAAGAGGATTTGTCGCAACGTTTTTGACGATCGTCTCCGGCATCTTCTCCCTGATCGTCGTCTACGCGCTGGCAAGCCCTGTCGCCGGCTGGCTTAAAGACTCCGGTCTCTTTGACGGGTTTACGAACAGTGTGCGGGATTCCGTCGCGGGAAAACTCGGCGAGACAGGTGGCTCCATTGTCAGCGCTCTGACCGGCATCGGTCTGCCCGGCCCTTGGAGTGATCGGATTGCAGCGGAAAGTGCCGCATCTTCGCTGAGCGCAGCTTCCTATGTCGCTGAACGTCTGACTGAGCTTTTGGCCGGCGTACTCGCTATCGTCCTCTTGTTTGTCTTCTTGCAGATCGTCGTGCGGTTCTTCTTAAAGCGTATCGCCAAAGGCATCAATAAGATCCCGATCGTCGGAACGGTCAATCGTATCAGCGGACTGCTTCTCGGTGGACTCTGGGGGCTCTTGTTAATCTACCTCGTCTCCTTGTTGATCTCCGCCTTGTCACCGGCAGTGCCGCTGTTTGGGGAGTGGATGAATCAGTCGTCTGTGCTCAAATATATGGCACAGACGCCGCTCTTCATGCGCGCTTATGATGCGATCGCGAGTAAACCTAAATAAGCGCAGAAAACGAGAAGTTGTGATCGCAGAAGGCACGTGAGTGGTCGCCGTCTGGTGCGACCGTCAAACGCCTTCGGCCGATGAAAAAACGAAAGATGGAAAAAGATATGAAATAATCGTCAATGAGAAAGATCAAGGTCGGCTGGCTTCTCGCCGCGATCCTTATATTCAGCATGTTGGTGCCCGTCTCGACGTATGCTGAGAAAGAAGATCGGCCGGACGACACTACATACGTGGAAGAAGTTCAGCCGCTTCGTATGCGCTTTTCAGAATCGTACGCGGTGATCGAGGACGGTCTCTTTTATTTGAACGGTAACGGTTTTCTGCACTTCTACGATCGAGTGGAGGACACATCGGTCATCGTATGTAGGCGTACCGATTGCCGCCATGGCAAAGATGATGATTGTGATGCGGATCTGCAAGGCGTACAGACCATATTTGTCGTCGCTGAAAAACTCTATACAATAGAGCGAGCGTACGATCCCGCGGCGGACGATGTGGTCGCCAGGGTCGTTTCATCGAATCTCGATCGTTCCGACCAGACCGTCTTGATGCATGAAACCGGCGTGACGATCTCCTCGGTGCTTTTTAATGAGACGACACTTTTTGGTGTGATGACGTTTGTCGAAATCGAAAAACCGGGGCCGATCGGGCAACCTGATTTGCCGACGGGACGCGCTTCGCACCTGCTCTTTTCGCTCGACCTCGATACCGGAACTTATCGGGAGCTCGCCTCTTTTCCGTGGCAGCATTCATCGAGTATGCAACTATGTGGACTTTCGGGATCGAAGCTTTACTTCGTACGGCAGGATGCGTCGGAGAAGACATATGAAGCTGGATCTTTTGATTACTCGCCGGCCGCACTGAAACTGTATCGTGGCCAATTCGCTTTTGTCGATCTCGCATCGCACGAGATGACGCCCGTGTTCCTCGAAACGGAACCGGTGCCCTGGCTGTCCATCGCTTACCTGAGAGACGGTTCGATCTATTTTTATGACCGGCGTGAGCCTGAAAACTATGCGAGTCCGCGCGATTTGAAACGACTCGATCTTTCGACAAATCTGATCGAGATGGTCTTATCGCCTGAAGACAACCTCCGCCAATGGGGGGATGATTTCTTTTTCATCGATAAAGAAGATCTGAAAGCGTATCATGTGAATCTCATATCCGGCGAGAAGAAGGTGATCGAGCAGGCGGACTTCACACCGTATGCTTTTGTCGAATACGAGCCGTTTCCGTTGATCGTCGCGCTGAAGAAGCTCCCCGACGACAGACAGTGGGAGGCGGTTCGACTCGATAGAGAATCGTTTTTGAACGGTACATTCGATCGGGCGTCGGGCAGGTACGCCTTGGAGGAGCCACTGGACGACTGAGCCGATCTGCGCGCATTTTTCCTTGTACGGGAAACTTCAAAATAGTTCACAATTTGTACCCTTGACAAAGCTTTTTGCGGTTCGTATAGTGGTGTTGTTAGCACTCGCTTGTTCCGAGTGCTAAACTATGTAGAAATCACTAAGCAGGAGGGTTTGCATGAAAATGAAACCATTGGCCGATCGGGTCATCGTGAAGATGCTGGAGGCTGAAGAAACGACAAAGGGCGGTATTGTGCTGCCTGGTTCCGCCAAGGAAAAACCTCAGGTCGCCGAGATTGTTGCGGTCGGCCCGGGTGGTGTGGTTGACGGTAAAGACGTGATCATGGAGGTCGAAGTCGGCGATCATGTTCTGTTGTCGAAGTACGCGGGCACCGAAGTGAAGGTGGACGGCGTCGAATACACAATTCTGAGACAAAGCGACATTCTGGCTATTGTCGAGTAAATACAACGTAGAGTTTAAAGATTCCCGGAGGAATACATGGCAAAAGATCTGAAATATCAGGAAGACGCTAGAAAATCGCTTGAGATCGGCGTCAATAAACTGGCGGATACAGTCCGCATTACGATGGGTCCGAAAGGCAGAAACGTCGTACTCGATAAGACGTACGGCGCTCCTTTGATCACGAACGACGGTGTGACGATCGCACGTGAAATCGAACTGGAAGACCGTTTTGAGAACATGGGTGCGCAGCTTCTGAAAGAAGTCGCGACCAAGACGAACGACGTGGCCGGTGACGGCACGACGACGGCGACATTGCTTGCGCAGGCGATCATCAGAGAAGGTCTGAAGAATATCGCCGCCGGTGCAAACCCGATTATCCTGCAGCGCGGCATCATGAAAGCCGTTGACAAAGCCGTCGACGCGATCAAGGCGAACGCCAAAGAAGTGGCCGGCAAAAACGACATCACGCGTGTCGCAGCGATCTCGGCAAACGATGAAGAGATCGGTGAGATGATCGCCAATGCGATGGAAAAAGTGACCGCCGAAGGCGTGATCACGGTCGAAGAGTCCCAGACGATGGGTACCGACCTCGAAGTCGTCGAGGGCATGCAGTTTGACCGCGGTTATATCTCCGCCTACATGGTGACCGATACGTCGAAGATGGAAGTCGTCTATGACGATCCGCTGATTCTTATCACGGATAAGAAAATCTCGAACGTGCAAGAGATTCTGCCACTGCTCGAAGAAGTCGTACAGGGTGGCAAACGCCTCATCATCGTCGCCGAAGACGTCGAAGGCGAAGCCCTCTCGACCATTATCCTGAATAAACTGCGCGGCACATTCCACTGTGCAGCGGTGAAAGCCCCCGGCTTCGGTGATCGTCGTAAGGAAATGCTCCAGGACATCGCGATTCTGACGGGCGGCAAGGTCATCTCCGAAGAACTCGGCATGGACCTCAAAGAGACCAAGATGGAAGATCTCGGTAAAGCGCGCCAGGTCAAGATCACGAAAGAGCACACGATCATCGTGGACGGCGCCGGTGATGCCGAACAGATCAAAGCGAGAGTCAGCACGATCAGAAACCAGATCGAAGAGACGACCTCGGACTTCGACCGTGAAAAACTGCAGGAGCGTCTGGCCAAACTGGCCGGCGGCGTCGCTGTGATCAAGGTCGGTGCTGCGACGGAAGTCGAGATGAAAGAAAGAAAACTGCGCATTGAAGACGCGCTGTCCGCGACGCGTGCCGCCGTGGAAGAAGGCATCGTGGCCGGTGGTGGTACCGCCTACATGAACGCCATCGAGAAAGTCAGCGAACTGTTGAGTGACGTCAAAGGTGACGTCAGAACAGGTGTGGCCATCGTCCTGCGTGCACTCGAAGAACCGGTGCGCCAGATCGCGACCAACGCCGGCTTTGACGGCTCAGTCGTCTGCGAGAAAGTGAAAAACAGCGACGTGGGCGTCGGCTACGACGTGATGACCGAGTCTTACGTCAGCATGATGGAGCAAGGCATCGTCGACCCGGCGAAGGTCACCCGTTCCGCGCTGCAAAACGCTGCTTCGATCGCTTCCATGGTCCTCACGACCGAAGCCATCGTGGCTAACATCCCCGAGCCGGAGCCGGCACCGCCGATGCCGGGCGGAGGCATGTACTAAGCCGTAACAAGCCGCTATAAAGCATAATAAAAAAGCCGCCGCTGACGTGTTGTCGCGGCGGTTTTTTTATCCGTCGTAATTTTTCGCTGCCGGGTGGCGGCAAAACAGTTTATTATGTTAGTAAGAAGAAGGGAGTGGTTGCCGATGAAACGAACGATTATCACGATAAGCCGCCAGTATGGAAGCGGCGGTAGGCAGGTCGGGGAGAAAGTCGCTGCCGCCTTGAACATACCGTTTTACAATCACAACCTGATCGATTTGGTCGCGTATGAAACGGGACTTGCCTCGGAGTACATTGCGAACTGGGAAGAACAGATATCAAGTCCGAGGCTGTGGGGTGTGCCGGTGTTCGGCGGGATCGCACCGCCGATGATTGAAGGGGCTTACTACACGAACGAAGACCGCATGTTCGCGGCGCAGAGCAAGATCATTAAAGACATCGCAAGCAAGGGATCGGCGGTTATCGTCGGGCGTCTAGCCGATTATCTCCTGGCAGATGATCCCGATCTTCTGTCCGTCTATATCTATGCCGATGAGAAGGTACGGACGATGCGCATTTGGCAAGAATACGGAGCGCGCGACGAGACGGAAGCGATGAGCCATCTGAAAGCGATCGATAAGAACCGTGCCGCCTATATCCGAAAATACGCCCAGCGCGATTGGGACGATTACAAAAACTATCACCTGATGATCAACAGCGGACGCTTCGGTATTGAGACATCGGCTGCGACGATCGTCGCGGCCGTAAGAGGCTGAGCCGTCTCGATCGCTTGGCGCTTATGATAGAATCATGGCCAATACCGAGGGTGAGAAACGAACGACAACGATGGATGATGCAAGCCCCCTGATACGTGCCAGATACACGTATACCGTGATCGGTACGGATACCGACATATTAGACCGTCTGACCTGGCAGGCACTATTTTCCTACAAACAGGAATCGGCGACGGTTCATGCGTACGAGCTCGGCATGTCCGCCGAGGTCGACCGCGTAGACGGCGTCTGGCTTTTGCGCCGCTCACGAGCCGTCTGGTATCAGCGACCGAAATTCAGAGACGAAGTGACGGTGGAGACCTGGAGCCGCGGTGTACGGCTCGTCACCTGGTTGCGCGATTTTCATTTTTATATCAACGGCGATTTTTCAAAGCCGGCCGGTGTCGGCTCGAGTGAATGGATCGTCGCCAGACGTAACGGCCACAAACCGATCCGACCGCGAGAGATCATGAGCGATGATGATATTGCAGCGCTCAGCACGCCTCAGTTTACGATCGATGAAAAATCGCCCAGGCTGGCCGATCTACCGGCTCTTGAGCGGCCGATGCTGATACGCGAGATCGGCTATACCGACATCGACCATAACTTTCATGTCAATAACACCTTCTACCTGAAATACGGTATCGATGCCGTCGCCCTTTTTGAGAAAGCGAAAGGCACCTTAGCCGAGACGGGACTCGATTTTTTAAAAGTCGACGTCTCCTACGTACGTGAATTGAGCTTTGACGATACGGTCAGCGTATATGTCTCACGGGGAGATGACGGTTATCTCGTCGAAGGTAAAAATCAAGGGGGAGAACGCTGCTTTTTGATGGCGCTTTCGACGCTTGAAAGATGAATGATCTCGGTTCGAAAAAACACGTCTATCTGTTGATGGGCATCTGCCTTCTGATCATGGCCGCCTCGCTCCTTTTACTGCTCTGGATTCGAAACAATCCTGATGAAGCGTTGAGGCTCGGGGCCGATCGCGTCGTGAGCGACGGACCCGGTTACGAGATATCGACGTCTGAAGCGGCCAAAACATACGTGATCGGCGATTACACAGCCCGCGTCGGCCAAGACGGTGTCACCTTGATGTCGGCCAAAGGCGAAGAGCGGATTCATTTTGAAACGGATCTTCCTACGCCGCTCGTATTGCAGGAAGGCTCGATGCTGGTCGTCGGTTCGGCGGCTTCAGAACGCCTTTTCGTGCTCGATCGAAACGGCAACACATACCGCGTATCATTGCCCGGTGAAGCCATCAGTGTCTTCGCCAGAGACGATCAGATGCTCGCCTTGTCGCTTCGCTCAAACGGCGTGACCGTTTTGACGAAGACGACGTTTCAGACGGATGAGACGGTCGATCTGGCGGTGTTCGAGCGTGGCCAAACACCAATGCGGGCACGCTTTGCCCCGGATGGCCGATCGATCGACGTCTTGCTGATCGATCTGTACGGCAAAAACTCCGGTGTAACGCTGCAGCGCTACGATTTCACAGGCAATCTGCAGCGCGAGTTGGCGTTCGCCGAGCGTGACTGGTTCTTTGACTTTTTATATCTGCCGGACGGCAGTGTCTGGCTCGCGGGCGCCCATTCCCTGGTCCAGACGGACGCACAGCTGGAAGCAGAGCGCCGGCAGATCGAGTTGAAAGATATCAGAGGCGTCTGGCAGGCGGCCGGGCGGGCGCTCGTCCTGGCCGGTAACGACAAGGATGGGTTTGCCCTCTATGCGGCCGCAGGACAGCTTGAAAAGCTCGTCACCTTCGACCAAAAACCGGAGATTATGCCGGCAGTCAGCGATACGTACGCCATACTGACGACCGAAACATCGCTCCAGGTGATCGATGTGCGAGGTGGTCGTGTGATCGAGCAGGCGCCTATCGAAGAGATGCTCTACCGCGTCGAGTTCACGGGACCGACGACGTTTATTGTCATTTCCGAGCGCGGGATTTTCCCGTATGCGATTCAGTGAAGGAGTAAAGAACGATGGAAAGTGAAATCAAATTACGCCTGAACAACCGGGAACAAGCCGAGTACATCCAAAACGATGATTGGTTTGAAGATTTCGCGCCGCACGAACCGGAAGTGCTCTCGATGCGCACGACCTACCTCGATACGCCGGATGCTGATCTTCGAAAAAACCAGGTCATGCTTCGTATGCGAGAAGAAGGCGACGTTCAGGTCGTCACCTGTAAAATCGGCACGATGAAAGGTGAAGACGGATTCTATCAGCATCTGGAATGGAATCTGACACTCGACGAAGCGCTGAATGAGCGTATACGCGAGGAAGGCCTGCAGGACGTGTTCATGGATATGGCGGACGGTGACGGTGACGACGAATTAAATGCCGCACTCAGACCGTACCGTACGGTGAACCTTGTGCCGGTGGTGGAGGCCGCTTTCGAACGTACTGCGTACGACGCGCTGTTCGGTGAATCGTTGCTCGAGATCGTATTCGATGTCGGCCAGTTTATCGTCGACGGCAAACCGTCGGAGCCTATCTGTGAAGTCGAGATCGAACTGAAAGAAGGCGATGTGACCGATCTTCTCGATTTCGGTCGACTCTTTCAGACGCACTTTGACTTGAAGCCGGAAAACTTGTCGAAATATCAACGGGCGCTCGCCCTCCTCCCATGATCTACGACGTCGCCGTCGTCGGGGCGGGACCGGCCGGTCTGGCTGCTTCTTTGACTGCCGCCAGGCATGGCGCGAAGGTGCTCCTTTTGGAAAAACAATGGCGCACCGGTAGAAGGCTCGCCGTGACGGGCGGCGGACGCGGCAATGTGGGAAATCTCCATCTCGACGTCAACTTTTACAATATTGAGGCGAGACCGTTGCTCGAAGCTGCGGCGGACCGTTTGCAGGCAGATGCTCTGACCTCGTTCCTGCGCTCCGTCGGAGTCCTCGTTTTCGCCGATGAGGAAGGCCGTCTATATCCATATACAAGACAGGCGCAGACCGTCGTCAGAAGCATGGAAGACATGCTGGAAGAATGGCAGGTGACGCTCGAACTCGAGACTGAATTGGTCGATTTTCAGAGACAGTCACATGGCCCTTTCAGGCTCAGTACGATGAGGGGAGAGCGGCTGGCACGTACACTCGTTCTCGCCGTCGGCGGCACGGCGCGGCCCACGCTCGGTGGCGACGCTACCGCTTTCAAATTGTTACAAAAGAAAGGGTATAGCCTGCGCCCGCCGAAACCGGCACTCGTGTCTTTAGTGACCGAGAAGACACTCGCCAAAGCGGACGGTGTCCGGGTGATCGCCGAAGGCACGTTGCGAGACCGGCAGGGAAAGATCGTGAAAACGAGTGCCGGCGAATACCAGATTACCAAGAACGGCCTGACCGGGATCGCAGCCATGCAACTCGGTCGCTATGTCTCAGGTGATCGCGGACCGTACGAATTGACACTCGATTTTGCGCCCCACATGTCTGCCGACGAGGTGGCGAAGTGGCTGCGCCATGTGATCGCCCTGCAACCGACGCGTGACGGACGGTTTATCCTAACGAGCCTATTGCCGCAAAAGCTGGCCGTACTGCTCGCGTCAGGTAAGAAAAACGCCGGCACATTCGCCGATGTCGCCGTTCCTTCTCTCGTTCAGGCGGTGAAGGAGACAAAGCTTTCGGTACTCGGTACCAACGATTGGGAGCAGGCGCAGGTGATGTCGGGCGGCGTGACGTCCGAGATGCTGGACACGAAGACGCTCGAAAGCCAGATCGACGAGGGACTATTCATGTGTGGTGAAATGCTCGATGTCGACGGGGAAACAGGCGGCTACAATCTCCACTGGGCATTTATGAGCGGACGGACGGCCGGCTGCGAAGCGGCGAAAAAAGCTCTCAGTCGACGAGCAGATTGAGATAACGGTCTGTCATTTGATCGAGTGACGCCATAAGCTTGGCGTACTCCTCATAAATCTCCGGTCCGCTGTTTTCGTCGAGTGATTTTTCAATCTCGGCAATCGTTGCCTCCAAAGAAGTAATCTTAGCCTCGAGATCAGAGATCGTCCGACGTCTCAAGGCCGCCTCGCGGCGTTTTTCCGCGCGGTTCATGTCCTTTGTTGGCGCTGCTTGCTCGCTGTCTTCCTCGTCAAGTCTTTTCAGCTCTTGATCACAGGCCGCGAGCCAGTCTTCATAGCGCTTGAAAGGCAGGATGTTTTTTCCGACAAATCCCCAGATAGAGGTCGCCACGTGACGCAAAAAATGCCGGTCATGCGAGATGAAGAGTAAGGTGCCTGGATAACGTGCGAGCTCATGCTGGAGCATCTCTCTCGTATAGATATCGAGATGGTTCGTCGGTTCGTCGAGCAGGAGAAACGACGGCTTTTCATAGAGGAGCTTCAGTAGCGCAACTCTGGCTGCTTCGCCGCCGGACAGCACATTCAGCTTTTTATGACGATCCGTGTCGTCGAATCCGTATTGAGCCAGTCTCGTTCTTATACCCGTTTCCGAATCGCCTCCGGTGAACCGGCGTACTTCGCTGTCGATCGTGGCATACGCCTGGTCGAAGCGGATATGCTGGGCGAGGCTTCCTTTCTTGATGCCAGCGGCAAAACGATACGATCCGGCCAGAGGCGCCATATTGCCAGACAGGATCGAGAGCAGCGTCGATTTGCCGCAGCCGTTTGGACCGAGAATTGCGATTCTCTCATTGGCCTTTATCCTGGCCGTCAGGCCTGAAAACAAGGGGGAATCATAGCCGCCGGACAGATGGTCGAGCGACAAGACGACGCGATCGAGATCGCTGTCGTCTGGTGTGGTCGCAAAACGAAGACCGAGTGTGCGATCTTTTTTTCTGGCTGCCGCCTTCAAGCGGGAGAGCTCGCCGGCCATCTTTTCGGCGCGTCGTTTTCGGTGATGATACTGACTGATCTTTCGGTGCGAAAGCATCGTCTGCGTGATCTCACGCTCTTTTTTCAACAGTTTTTCCTGCGTCGAGATCTGTACCGAGAGATCGGCTTCGCGCATCGCCTGGACGTCCAAAAAATGCGAGTAGTTGCCGCGCACGATGTCGATCGAGCCCCCGGAAAGACGCATGACGTCGGTTGCCACTTGATCCATGAAGGTACGGTCATGCGACACGAAAAGACAGCAGCCGCTATACTTTTTGAGCCAGTTTTCGAGATAACGCATGCCGGCTAGGTCGAGATGGTTCGTCGGTTCGTCGAGCAACAGGATATCGGGACGTCTAACGAGACACGAGGCGAGCTCGATCCGCATCCGCTCGCCACCGGACAAGGTGGAAAGCGATCGCGAAAAGATTGTCTCATCGAGGCCGAAGCCGCGGTATGCTTCCTCCAGCCGATGCCGGATGCCGTAGGCATCGAGCGCATCGACTTCACTCATCGCCTGATCGTAGGCGGCAAGTGTCTTTTTACTGTGATCGCCGTCCGCCATCTTCGCTTCGAGCGCACGTAGCCGTTTTTCGAGTAAGAAAAGATCTTCATCGAAAAAAGCGTCTTCGGCCGTCAGATCGAAACGCTGCCTGACATAACCGATAGTCGAGCCCTGGGCGATCTGAATCGTTCCTTCTTCGGGATCAAGCGGTAAGACACCTGCGATCAGGTCTAAAAGCGTCGTCTTGCCGCTGCCGTTTTCGCCCGTCAAGGCGATCATCTGGCCGTCGGTCAAGGTGAAAGAGACGTCGACCAGGACCGGTTTGGCAAAACGCGATTTTGAGACATGTGACGCGATAATTCGGCTCATTCGCCCATTATAGCGTGCAATGAGAAGAAGCGTTGCTGGATCGTTTTTAACGCTCCGGTGCGACCTCTACCCAGTGACCGTCCGGATCTTCGACGAAGTAGATTCCCATCTTATCGTTCTCCATGCAGACGATGCCCATCTCTTTGTGTTTTTTGAGTGCCGCATCGTAATCGTCGACACGGAAGCAAAGGTGAATTTCGCTGTCGTCCAGATCGTACGGATCTTTTCGATCGGCGAGCCAGGTGATCTCTAAAATAAAGGCTTTCGGTTCATCGGTCAGGTAGACCAAAATGAAGCTGCCGTCTTTTGCCTCGTTTCGGCGAATCTCTTGCAAGCCGAAGGCTTCTTTGTAGAAGCTAAGCGATTTATCGAGGTCGATGGTATTGATGTTCATATGATCCATACGGAAAATCATGTGTCGTTCCTCCAGAGGTTAGTGTCTCAAGCATATCATGAGAATTCATCTTGTCGGTCACCTGGCACGTCTACAGCGATTAGGCAATCTGCCCAGACCTCTGCCGTAAACGCTTCATTTCGGCTATACTTTTGATGGTGTCTTTGTGGCACGATTCTCTGGGGGAGGTTAATCAATTGAATCGCATTGAACATCACCCGATTCTGACGTTTCCGGAAAAAAGAACGCTGACGTTTTATTTCGATGGCAAAGCGCTGTCGGGCAAAGAAGGCGACACGATCGCGTCTGCACTTCATGCCGCCGGGGTGCGCGTACTCGGGCATCACTTTAAATCGCATCGGCCGCGCGGCTTTTACTGCGCGATCGGCAACTGCTCATCCTGCTTGATGGTCGTCAACGGCGTGCCGAATGTGCGCGTCTGTGTCGAGCAGCTGGAAGAAGGCATGGATGTGCGCTCCCAGAATGACAAGGGGGTATTGCCATGAGAGACGTACCTTTACTGATCATCGGCGCCGGTCCGGCCGGACTCTCCGCCGCGTATCGCGCCGCTGAAGCCGGCTGCGATGTGTTGCTTCTGGAGCGTGCCAAGAAGATCGGCGGACAACTGGTCAAACAGACGCATAAGTTTTTCGGTTCGGAAAAGCAGTTTGCGTCGACCCGTGGCATCCATATCGTCGATATTCTCGCAGGGCGGACGAAGGATCTGCCAGGGAAGGTTGAGATATTAACCGATGCGACCGTACTCGGCATCTACGAGGACGGCGTGGTCACCGCCGATATCGCAGGGACCATTGAAAAGATACGCCCTCAGGCCGTGATCGTCGCGACCGGTGCCTACGAACGGACGCTGGCGTTCCCGGGGAATGATCTGCCGGGTGTCTACGGTGCCGGCGCCGTACAGACGCTGATGAATGAATACGGCATCAAACCGGGCGACCAGGTCTTGATGGTCGGTGCCGGTAATATCGGTCTGATCGTCTCCTACCAACTGATGCAGGCCGGTGTCAAAGTCAAAGCCGTGATCGATGCGGCAGATCGGATCGGTGGCTATCTTGTGCATGCGAGCAAGATCCGTCGAGCCGGTGTGCCGATTCTGGTCAGACATACGGTTGAGGCCGCGCTCGGCGACAGTGAAGTCGAGCAGGCGGTGATCGTGGAGATCGATGACGAATGGCAGCCGATCAAGGAGACGAGGCAGGTCTTGGACGTCGATGTGATCTGTGTCGCCGTCGGGCTGTCTCCGCTGGCCGATCTTCTGTATCAGGCCGGTGCGAAGTCGTTTTATATCAGTCCGCTCGGCGGGCATGTGCCGCTTCGCGATCAGAACATGATGACGACGCTCGAAAACATCTATATCGCCGGCGACGTCGCCGGAATCGAAGAAGCGAGTTCGGCGATGGTTGAAGGCGAACTGGCCGGCGTGGCCGCCGCCCAGAAACTCGGTTACGAGACGCCGGACACCGATCAACTTAAAGAGAGCTGTCTGGCCGAGCTGAGGCAGCTCAGGGCAGGTCCGACGGGCGGTAAGATCAGGACCGGACTGGCATTAGCGGGGGTGTACTCATGAGTTACGACAAATTTGAACAGACCGGTCTCGCCGGTCCGCACGAGATGAGTACGTGTCTGCCAAGTGAAGAGCAACGAAAGAAAGGTCCGTACGCCGTGATCGAATGCTTCGAAGAGATTCCGTGCAACCCGTGCGTGATGTCTTGCACATTCGATGCGATCCTGCCGTTCGAAGACGTGAACAGTCTGCCGCTCGTCGATTTTGACAAGTGCACCGGCTGTGCTGTCTGTGCCGGCATCTGTCCCGGACTTGCGATCTTCATCGTCGATGAGTCGAAACCCGGCGATTTCGGCACACTGCGCCTGCCGTACGAGTACTGGCCGCTACCGGAAAAAGGACAGACCGTGATGGCTCTGTCACGTGAAGGTGGAGATGTCGAGCCGGTTGAAGTCGTCGCGATCAGCAATGTCAAAGGTGCCAGAACGCCGCTCGTGACCCTTCGTCTGCCGAAGGATAAGTTGCAGGATATCAGGGGCTTTCGCTTCCTGAGCGAAGAGGAGCAGGCGGCGCTAAAAGACGATACAGAGGCGGAGAAGACGGCCGATATCGAATCGCTCGAATCGCCGATCGTCTGCCGCTGTGAAGGTGTGACGCTCGCTGAAATACGTGACCTGATCGCGGCCGGTTGTCATACGGTCGAGGAGATCAAGCACTTGTCGCGCGCCGGTATGGGCCCATGTCAGGGACGTACGTGTCGCCAGATCATCATGGGCGAATTGATGCGTGCCGGCATAGGCAAGACCGAGGATATGCCGCCCGGAAGCTTTAGACCACCGGGAGGAACGGTAACGCTCGGTCAACTGGCGGAAGGTGGTGATAGCGATGCGTAAAACGGCAGACGTGGTGATCATTGGTGCCGGTATCTCCGGTCTTGCGATCGGTGTGCATCTTGCCAAAAAAGGTGTCAAGGACATCGTCATACTGGAAAAGACATTTCCCGGAAACGGGGCGACCGGACGCTGCGGCGCCGGTATCCGCATGCAGTGGGGGGTCGAGTTAAACTGTCTGCTCTCGAAATTCTCCGTTGAGTATTTTGAAAACGTCAATGAGATCTTGAAAAACGATGTCGACGTCGAATTCTGGCAGGGCGGTTACCTGATCGGCGCCAAAGATGAGCTGGAGGCCGAGCAGTTTAGAAAGAATGTGACGCTGCAAAACAGCCTCGGCATCGAGTCGAGTTATCTGTCGCCCGAAGAAGCGAAAGACATGATGCCCCACCTCGATGTCAGTCACATCAAGGCGGCGACTTTCTGCGGCAGAGACGGTCACTTGAATCCGTTCAAGACGGTAGAGGCGTTCGTCAAGGCAGCGATGGATCTAGGCATCGACATTGAAAAGAATACGATCGTGACCGGCATCGAAAAAACAGGTGGCAGAGTCAGCGGCGTGAAAACCGATAAGGGCGATATCAAGGCGCCGATCGTCGTGAACGCGGCCGGCGGCTGGTCTAAGCAGATGGCCGAACTGGCCGGCGCCGACTTGCCGGTTTACTCGAGACGACACCAGATCCTCGTGACCGAACCGGTGGAACCTTTGCAGAGCGCGATGTTTATGGGATTTGGCCTGAACATCTATATTCAGCAGGTTCCGCACGGACCGTTCATTATGGGCAGAGGAGACGCAGACGAGCCGACCGACCTCAGGATGACCAGCTCGTGGAAATTCTTAAACGACATGGCCGAAACGGTCACTACCCTGATGCCGCGGCTCGCCAGGCTGAAGGTCGTGCGCCAATGGGCGGGGCTATACAACATGACGTCCGATGCCCAGCCGATCTACGACGAGGCACCGGAAGCGAAAGGTTTTTACCATGCCTGCGGCTTTTCCGGACACGGCTTCATGCTCGCGCCGGCGACCGGTCAATTGATGTCGGAACTGATTCTCGGTGAGACACCGAGCATCGATATCTCATCACTCGGGATCGATCGCTTCAAAGGCGATATGTTGTTGCCGCTCGAGTCATCTGTCGTGTAGTCTGCTCAGTCAATACAATCGTTGTTCGTCTTCTGACCTTGAGGTAAATGATGAACCATTAAAAATAGATTGAGATAAACAAATCAAACGCCGATTCTTACGGGAATCGGCGTTTGATTTAGTCGTTCTTATTTTCTTATTTTCTTCTTTTTTTTATTTTTTCGTTTTTTCGTTTACCTTGACGGTTATTTCCAGGTCGGTGCTTTACTCTTCCTGCATGAACGGATAGGCGATATCGGCCGTCGGCAACAGATTTTCCTTGATCGTCCGCGGGTTTACCCAGCGATAGAGATTCATCTTGCTGCCGGCCTTGTCGTTCGTACCGGAGGCTCGGGAGCCGCCGAACGGCTGCTGGCCGACGACGGCGCCGGTCGGTTTGTCGTTGATATAGAAGTTACCGGCTGCATAGGTCAGCGCCTTTTCCATACGGATGATCGACTCTCTTTCGGTCGAGAAGATCGCGCCGGTCAGTGCGTACGGCGTCGTCTCGTCGCAGAGTTTCAACGTCTTCTCGATGTCTTTGTCGGCGTAGACATAAATCGTCAGTACCGGGCCGAATAGTTCTTCGACCATCGTAAGATAATCCGGCTTTTTCGCGAGGATCACGGTCGGCGTGATAAAGTACCCTTTTTCATCCGAGTATTCGCCGACCAGAACTTCCGCGTCTTCCGACTTTTCAGCATCCTTGATCGCGCTCGTGATCTTGTCGTATGCCGCCTGATCGATGACGGCGCCCATGAAGTTTCTAAAGTCGGTGACGTCGCCGACTTTCAAGTTGCTGATCTCCAGGAGAAGGCGTTTTTTAACTTCGGGCCAGATGCTCTTCGGGATATAGGCTCGTGATGCGGCCGAGCACTTCTGCCCCTGATATTCGAACGCCCCTCTTACCATCGCCGCCACAAGATGATTGATGTTGGCGGTCGGATCGGCAAAGATGAAGTCCTTGCCGCCTGTCTCACCGACCAGACGCGGATACTGTTTGTACTTTTCGATGTTCTCTCCGACCATCTTGTAGACGGAGTTGAAGACGGCGGTCGAGCCCGTGAAGTGGAAGCCGCCGAGGTTCGGATCGCTCAGGATATTCTCACTGACGTCTCTGCCGGATGAAGGTAGGAAGGAGACGACGCCTTTCGGCAGACCGGCTTCGATCAGGAGCTGATAGATATAGTAGTTCGACAAGGTCGCTGTTCTAGCCGGTTTCCAGATGACGGTGTTGCCCATCAAGGCCGGGGTGATCGCCAGATTGCCGCCGATCGAGGTGAAGTTGAATGGAGACAAGGCCATGACGAAGCCGTCGAGCGGCCGGTATTCGAGACGGTTCCAGACGCCTTTAGCGTTGACCGGTTGCTGTTGATAGATCTCTTCGGCGTATTTCACGCCAAAACGTAAAAAGTCACACAGTTCACACGCTGCGTCGATCTCCGCCTGATGCACCGTCTTGCTCTGCCCGAGCATGGTCGACGCATTGATCCGATCACGCCATTCTTCTTCCAAGAGCTCTGCCGCTTTCAAAAAGATCGCCGCACGGTGATAAAACGGTTTCGATGCCCAGGCCTCTTTGGCTTCGAGTGCCGTCTTGATCGCAAGCTTCATCTCTTTTTTGCCTGCCAGATGGGCTTGGCCGAGTTTATGCGTCTTGTTATGCGGCATGTAGATGGCTTCCGTCTTTTTCGTGTAAAACGCTTCGCCGTTAATGATGACGGGGATGTCCACTTGCAGCTGGCTCTGGCGTTCCAGTTCCATCTTCAAATTCGATCGTTCGGGACTTCCCGGGGCGTATTCGCGTACCGGTTCGTTATAGGCGTTGGGGACAGTAAAAACAGCGTTACTCATGTGACCTCCGTCATACATTTATTGGTTCATTTACTCCAAAATCATGCTATATGAGGCCGCGCAGTTGGTCAAGAAGGAGGAAAGCTGATAAGATAACCGCTATCTCAGTGATGACAAGAGGTAAAAACGGATGAATGATCAATTGGATAGACCGGAGCAAAAAGAACCGCACGAACCGTTAACCGAGGTCGAGCCGGTCACCATGCCGGAAGAGACGGATCTTTTGGATCCGGAAACGCCGCAGGACGATCAGCCGGAAGACGAGCCGGAAGGCTTGAAACGTCCGGATCGGCGTCAGACGTTTCAGACGCTCGGCGTGCTTCTGGTCTGGTATTACATCTACCAGTTGTTCAAAGGTCTTTTTACCGGCGAGATCACCGGCAATCAGAGGATTTTTGCCATCGTGGCCGTCGCCTTGATGACGGTCGCCAATCTCTGGCTGTCTGTCCATCTCGGGAAACGGTACTGGGAGCAGTACAAGGAAAACCGCGATGCGCAGGATATGTAACGTGCCGGACAGTCTTTCTTGTCACTTTACTTGACCACTTCTTCGTGATACGCTCGACCTAGATTCAGGGGAGTCGCTGGAGCGACTGAGAGGGCCTTTAGAAGGTCGACCCTAGAACCTGATCCGGGTTATGCCGGCGGAGGGAGCGATCGCCATATCAGCTTTTTGCCCCTCCTTACGAAGGAGGTTTTTTTATGCCCAAAGCGAGTATCAGTTTGCAGTTATTACCGCAAACGAACATGAAGGAGGCGTATCGCATCGTCGATCTCGTCCTCGACATGCTGAAGGAACAAGACGACATCAGCTATGTCGTCGGTCCGATGGACACCGTGATCGAAGGTGAACTCGACCGCTTATTCGAGATCGCCAGGGAGGCGATTCGTATCGCGCATGACGAGGGCGTCGCGTCCGTCTTCTCCCTGATCAAGGTGTTCTCCGGTGAAGGAGAGCTCGGCTGCGGATTTTTAGACAGCGTCAAACCGGCGATGGAGCGCCACAATAAGTGACCTATCGTCGTTTCAAACTGATCTGGCCGCCTGTCCTGATCATCGTGCTTTTGCTTTTGCTCTTGCAGCTTTTGACCGGCATCGGCGTGATCCGTGACTTCATCATCCCGCCGCCGACGGCTGTCTTTTCAGCGATGGTCGAACAGCATCATCTGCTCTGGCCGCATATCCGGGTGACGACCGAGATCGCCTTGATCGGTTTCGTGCTCGCCGTCTTATTCGGCAGCCTGATGTCGATTCTGATGGAGCGTGTACGCTGGCTCTACCGTGCCTTCTACCCCTTGATCGTCGCGTCTCAGACGATTCCGACGATTGTCATCACGCCGGTCATCGTGTTGCTCTTCGGGTTTGGCACCTGGCCCCGTCTCGTCGTCGTCGTGCTGGTCTGCTTCTTCCCGTTAACCTTGAGCTTCCTGCAGGGGCTCTATACGGTCGATCCCGATCTGATTCGGCTGATGCGTTCGATGGGAGCGAACGAAGCGGAGACGCTTTTACACGTCAAACTACCGGCATCCCTGCCGTCGTTCTTTGCCGGTTTGAAGATCTCGGCGACGTACTGCGTGACGGCAGCCGTGCTGTCGGAATGGTCCGGCTCCGGTCTCGGACTCGGTGTCTACATGATGCGGACGAAGAGGTCCTACGCCTATGACCGGATGTTTGCCTCGATCGTCTGGATCGTACTTTTGAGTTTAATCATCTATTTATTG
This sequence comes from Fastidiosipila sp., assembly GCA_012837885.1. Lineage (GTDB taxonomy): Bacteria > Bacillota > Clostridia > Saccharofermentanales > DTU023 > DUPJ01. The sequence continues at coordinate 32,106 of DUQI01000051.1, read as the reverse complement.
TCCACGTTGCTCGAATATCTGTTCACACCGTGGCTTCGCAACGAAAGGAAAAAACATGCGACAAGAAAACGCGCAACCGCGCTCTAAACGATTCATCCTCACAGGCCTTTTGACGGCTATCTTAACGATGGTGTTATTGCTGAGTGCCTGTCAGACGACACCGGCTTCAACAACAACGACGACAGCGCCACCGACCGAATCTCCGACGGTCGAGCCGACTCAGACAAAAGAGACTACGGATACGTCGCCCGCCACCGATCCGAGTGAAACACCTAAGAAGGAGCTTCGTGAGGTCGTCTTCGCCCTCGACTGGGTACCGAACACGAACCATACCGGTCTCTTTCTGGCAAGAGATCTCGGTTACTACGAAGAAGAAGGACTGAATGTACGGATCGAACAGTCAGACATGGCCTTCATCGAAATGGTGGCGTCCGGTGCGGCTCATCTCGGCATTGCGAGTCAGGAGCAGGTGTTGCAGGCGAGAGCGTCGTTTGCCAAGGTGCCGGTCGTGTCCGTCGCTGCCGTCTTGCAGCACAACACGTCAGGCTTTGCCTCACCGGCCGATCGTAAGATCGAGTCGCCGAAGGATTTTGCCGGAAAGATTTACAGTGGCTGGGGCACCGAACTCGAGATGGCGTTCATCTCCTATCTGATGGAAAAAGAAAATGCCGATCCCGACGAAGTGACCGTGATCACCCAGAGTGCGACCGATTACATCGCGAGTATGGAGACGGAAGCCGATTTCGCCTGGATCTACTGGGGCTGGGACGGTGTTAATGCCGAACTCAAGGACTATCCGATCGACTTCATCCTGCTCCAGGATGTCGATCCGCAGCTCGATTTCTACTCACCGACGATTATCGCGAGTGAAGCGTTGATCGAAGAGGATCCGGACCTGATCGCAGCATTCCTGCGCGCGACGAAGCGCGGCTATGAAAAGGCGATCGAAGACCATGCGCTGGCCGTCGATACGTTGATGAAGGAAGCCCCGGAACTCGACCGCGAGCTCGTTATCAAATCGCAAGAGTACCTGAATACCCAGTACATCGCGGACGCAGAAAAGTGGGGCGAGATGAAACCGGAACGCTGGACCGATTTTGCCGGTTGGCTCGCCAGTGAAGATATTTTGGAATCGGAGATCAATGTAGAGGAGGCCTACACGCTTGACTTCATTCCCTAAGGAAACAGAGACGGTCTTGTCGGCGACCGGCCTCAGCCGGTCGTTCGACGACGACCCGTTGATCTTTGAGGATATCGATCTCGTCTTGAAAGAAGGCGAGTTCGCCTCTATTTTAGGCTTGTCGGGATCCGGTAAAACGACGCTCTTTAACATCCTGGCGGGGCTCGACCGGCCGGATGCAGGCAGCGTGACGGTCAAGCGAAAAGTCGGCTACATGCTGCAAAAAGATCTGCTTTTGCCGTGGAAAAGGATCATCGACAACATCGCTCTGCCGTACGTCTTGGAAGGGATGTCACGGCGTGACGCCAGGGAGAAAGCAGGTGAATTCCTGCCGCGTTTCGGTCTCGAAGGCTTGGAACGGCGTTTCCCGTCCGAGGTATCGGGCGGACAGCGCCAGCGCGCGGCGCTCTTACGCACGTATCTATACGGCGGTGAGATTTTACTGCTCGATGAACCGTTTGCCGGAATCGACGCGATTACGAGAAAAGATCTTCACGTCTGGATCAAGTCGCTGCAAAAGGAGCTCGGTCTGACGATTCTCCTGATCACTCACGATCTCGATGAGGCCTTGGCTCTCTCCGACCGCATCTATGTGCTGTCGGCAGGCAGACCGGCCGCCTTGCACCCGCCGGTCGAAGTGGAAGAGGGTAAAAAAGATGAAGCACTGGCGACGCTTGTCGATCTGCTCTATACGACGAGAGAAGGCATTCATCTCGGTGCCGGTAGTGAGAAAAATGGAGAAGTCACTGAACGATGAATAAGAATGGCGAACGCCACGAGGAACGGACGCGGGAATACGACGTCAGGAACGACGACAATGAAGGACTATCTCAAGCCGAGTTTACTGAGATACAACCCTTGATACCTGTCGGCAATAATGTCGAGCGCTACGACGACCTGGCGGTAGAGTACGACGTCTGGTACGACGCGAATGAACGACTATTTGAAGCCGAAGTCGCTGCGCTGCAGGCCATCATACCCGACGGTTATGGTCTCGAGGTCGGTGCCGGATCGGGGCGCTTTATGAAAGCGCTCGGCATCGACCGCGGGATCGAACCGGCCAAGAACATGCGCCAGATCGCGAAGACGCATGAGGTGCTCTTAGATGAAGGTGTCGCGGAAGATCTGCCGTTTCCGGACGGTCGTTTCGATTATGTCGCTTTTCTCACATCGCTCGAGTTTGTCGCGGATAAGCATACCGCCCTCACGGAGGCGAAGCGGGTGCTTCGTCCGGGAGGGCGGTTGATCATCGCGTTTTTAAATGCAGCCAGTGAAGAAGGCAGGCAGCTGGTGGCCGCTCAGAATGATTTGCCGTTCTTTGAGTACGCTTCGTTTCTCACCGCGGATCAGCTGATGGAGCTGATCGAATCACACGGGTTTTGGTGTCACACGGTCTCACAGGTCGTCGGTGAGGACGACACCTTCGAGGTGCTGGAAGGACACGGCGACGGTCTTTACACCGTACTCGCCGCTATTCGTCCATAAGCGTTTTATTGCCTTCCAGTGCTCTAAACGGTGTGAGGTTATGGGTTGTCTCGATGCGTTGAAAACGATAATAGGAAGAATAAAGAAGTTGAAGGTCGTTAATCTCATCTAAACAGCAGATAACGTTAAAATCAGCGCACATGCGCAATTTTGTAACCGAGTGAACTGACAGCATTTGACGCTTGACAGGCTACTTTATCCTCGATATTGTACATATAGATAAACATCGATATGAGGTAGGCGGAATGAATGCGATTGATGCAGCGTTGATATGTAAGAGCCTAAGCGATGCGAATCGTTTGCAGATTATTGAAATGCTAGGTGACGGAGAGAAGTGTGCCTGCGAATTATTGGAACGATTTAATATCACACAGCCGACGCTGTCATACCACATGAAAAAGTTGACCGAAACCGGTCTTGTCGAAATGCGCAAAGAGGGGAAGTGGAGTTACTACCATATCAACTGTGAAACACTTCAGGCTTATAAGGCATTTGTCGACAAACTAAGCTGCACCGCAGATGTTGGCCAGCATATTTGTCAATAAACAGCGATTCATGCGGATAGGCAAGCTGGAGGAATAGAAATGACGGGGATAAACGAAAAACCTAAAGTTGCATTCATTTGCGTCCATAACTCATGTCGCTCGCAGATTGCGGAAGCGCTTGGCAAGCATGTGGCAAAAGGTGTTTTTGATAGCTACTCAGCTGGCACCGAGACAAAAGATCGCATAAATCAAGATGCGGTTCGCTTGATGAAAAAAACGTACGGTATTGATATGGAACGTGAACAAGTGCCAAAGCTACTTGGCGATATTCCACCCGTCGATATCGTTGTGACTATGGGATGCAATGTCTACTGTCCAGAAATTCCCGCTAAACACAGAGAGGATTGGGGGCTCGATGATCCGACAGGCCAGAGTGATGATGTGTTTTTAGCGACCATGACGATAATCGAGAATAAAATACGCGATCTAAAAGATCGCATCCTCAATGATCGTTTAATCGATATCTCGAATACCGTAATCCTTCATCCGAGCGTATCTTCTGTTGTTGGTGATCTTTAGATGACAATCGCATAGTCGTCAAATATTTCAACTGATGAGTAAGACAGTCATCTTACGAAAATACCATTCATTTGAGTATTAAGACATGCCGCGAACGGGCATAGAGGAAAAGACATGGGAGACAGAAAACAAGACGATAAAGGCATAAGCTTCTTTGAGAGATACCTTACGATATGGGTCATTTTATGTATGATCGCCGGCGTTTTAATCGGTAAGTACTTACCTGGCATACCTTCATTTTTAGGCAAATTTGAGTACGCACAAGTATCAATCCCGATTGCCATACTGATCTGGCTCATGATCTATCCTATGATGATGAAGGTGGATTTCGCGAGTGTACGCTATATCGGAAAAAACCCGAAAGGACTCTATGTTACCTGGATCACCAATTGGTTAATCAAACCTTTTACGATGTATGCGATAGCTACTTTCTTCTTCTTTGTTGTGTTTAAAGCGTGGATACCACCCGACCTGGCTAAAGACTATTTGGCAGGCGCTATTTTACTTGGCGCTGCTCCCTGTACTGCTATGGTTTTCGTTTGGAGCTATCTCACGAAGGGAAATGCTGCCTATACGGTTGTACAAGTCGCTACGAATGATCTCATTATTTTGTTGGCCTATACGCCTATCGTCGCTCTCCTCCTCGGGATTAGTGGCATACGGATACCGTGGCCGACCTTGGTACTCTCGGTATTGTTGTTTGTGGTTGTTCCATTGGCTGGAGGTATCCTCACTCGCTTTTTAGTCATTCGCAGCAGAGGCAGTGCTTACTTCCATCAGACATTTCTTCCTAAATTCAGGCACATCACGATCGCTGGATTGCTCCTGACCTTGATTATCATCTTCTCGTTCCAAGGTGACGTAATCCTCAATAATCCATGGCATATCTTCTTAATTGCGATCCCCCTTAGTGTTCAGACGGTGTTCATCTTCTTCCTCGCCTATCTTGTCAGCAAGAAGCTTAAACTTCCTCACAGTGTTGCGGCTCCGGCCGGCATGATTGGCGCGTCAAATTTCTTTGAACTGGCCGTGGCCGTCGCGATCGCCTTATTCGGCTCTACGTCTCCGGTTGCCTTGGCAACGATTGTCGGTGTCTTGGTTGAAGTGCCTGTCATGCTGGCACTCGTCAAAATTGCCAATCGGACGAAGCATTGGTTTTTCCGTGAGAGGGAACTGGAAGTATGACGAGAAAGGAAATTAATATGTTAAGCGTGTTATTTGTGTGCGTACAAAACTCGGCTCGAAGCCAGATGGCTGAAGCATTGTTAAATGAACTGGGGAAGGGGCAATTCACCGCGGAAAGTGCGGGGATCTCAAAAGGAACGCTCAATCCTTATGTGATCAAGGTTATGGACGAGATAGGCTATGACATCAGCCAAAACAGCGTTGATTCCGTATTCGACTTTTTCAAAGAGAATCGTCAATATGACTTGGTGATCAAAGTCTGTGATGAATCAGCCGGTCAGCAATGTCCGGTATTCCCCTCCGCTTGTCTCACCTTGATTTGGAGTTTCCCAGATCCCGCCCAATTGACTGGCGATGAAAGTGAGATCATTCAAGGTGTGCGAAGAATACGAGACGACATCCGTGTGCGGATTGAAGAAATGATACGCGTCTTAAAAGTGTCGTGATTGAGTTCTTTAGCCGTGAAGAAAATTGCGTTTTTCTGAAGCATCCGAATTCTGAATCCCATACGTTCAACGAACGAGACGGCCAGCATGCGGTTGCTCAGCACTCATACACCCGCAAGGCTAAAGTAGAAGATATACAATCTTCTTTGAATTTGTCCGATATCGAAAAGCCGCCCCACGTGAAGCCACATGCGTACTTCCATATTAAAGGGCGGCTTGTGATGGCTATTTCAAAAAGACACGGCGACGATCTTTACACCGTACTCGCTGCTATTCGTCCATAAGCGTTTTATTGCCTTCCAGTGCCCTAAACGGTGCGATATTCTCGGTCGTCTCGACGACGCCCAGATATTTACCGTTTTCGTCTCGGACCGCGAAATAACGGATCAGGATGAAAGCGCCGCCTTGCTGAATCCAGAAGGTCTCACTGTCTTTTTCTCCCGACTTGAACTGATTGATCAGGGTCTCGACGACGTGCAGGCTCTTTTGCGGGTGGCAGTTGGCCACTTCACGCCCGATGATCGTCCTGGTTCTCGGGAATATCCGGTCCTTCGTCTCGGAGAAGAACGCCACCTTGTCATCGGCGCCGACGAAGGTCAGATCGATCGGCAGCGCGTTCAGCATGGCGGTCAGCGTCTCTTTCGTGAAGTGACCGCTCGGCAGAGTAATCTCTGAGGACGTCGTTTTTTGTGGAACCGGCTCCGAACCGGATCCGGCGTGCCTTCTCGCCCAGTCGATCGCATCGGACGGCGAACCGCCTTCGATCCCGCCGGAAAAGACGTAGCCGATTTCGGCCGATTCGTTCGCGGCCAACAGCCACTCGTCGTGCGAAAGATGTTCTTCGAGCATCGGGATCAAGATGTTGTTTTCCTTCGTCACCATCGACAAGACGTTGGCCAGGGCGATTTCAATATCTTTTTCATGACGCTTCGGCGAGCCGTCGTACTGTACCTTTTCATAGAGCGACTTCAATTCTTCGCGAATTTCATCGTCGACGTTCCACATCACTTTCGGCGGGCCGTACACGCCGTGTTTTTCAAGCAGCGGGAAGAAGATGTTTTCCTTCCTTTGATAGTGTGTATGCACTTTCTGCAGCGTCTTCAGCGCGTCTAAAAAGGCGACCGTATCGTCGGCTTCGACGGCCGGTTTGACCTTCTTTTCGATATGTTCCGTCAGCCCCTGGTTTTCGGCTTTGAAAACAAACGCCGGGTGACCGGGACGCTCGCTCGGAGCATTCGGCTGGCTCAAAATATTGTCGGCGAATACGTCGGCATGAATACTGCACAGACGGGTGATCTCTTCGACCGGCATGCCGTCGGCGATCAGGGCGTCTTCGACGGCCGACAACTCCGAGCTTTGGATCTCGCCAAACTTCGCTTTAAAGTCGGCTTTGACAAGCTCCGTGTCCTCGCCGTCATGCAAGCGCTCGATCAGGGACTTCAGTTCTGCTTTTTTATGATCAAATTCTGTGTTCATCTTGACACTCCATTTCATTTGCTGACTGTATTGTAGTTTTTACGTTTCGAACATACATTGATTAGAATCAATTTTGTGGTGCGGATCATTTTTCTTCACACTTCGCCGAAAAGGCGCTGTGGTGCGTAGTGCAAGCGTTTTCGGCGCTTGAACTAATCGTCAATGAGGATTATGCTTCAAGGAAGGATTGATCTTTCGAAGGAGATAGTATGTTAGATTTTCTGCATCAGGTACTGACGACGCTCGTGCAGTACGGCATGCTGATCATGGAACTGATCGGCGTCTGCATCGTGCTCGTGACCGGCGTACGTTCCGTCATCGGCATGTTCATGAAGGACGAACATATCCGTTTGAAACTGGCGCAAGGTCTGGCCTACGCTCTTGAATTCAAGGTGGGCGGTGAGGTGCTCAGAACGGTCGTCGTCCACGAGTGGTCGGAACTGATGATTCTCGGTGCGATTATTCTCTTACGCGCGGCCTTGACGTTCCTTATCCACTGGGAGATCAAGAACGAAGAAGCAAGACTCAGCTAACGACAATGGTCTATATCAAAAGAACGGTCGGGGATTCCCGACCGTTCTTTTATGTGCACTATTTTACGTTTAATGCTTGGCTAGTATCGGACTACCATGCTTTATTCGCGGCATTCAGGATGATTCTGGTCACCACATCGACCGCTTTTCGCATCTGATCGAGCGAGGCGAACTCTGTCTTACTGTGGAAGTTATAGCCACCGGTGAACAGATTCGGACAGGGGAGGCCGCGCAAGGTCAGGCGGGCACCGTCGGTTCCACCCCGGATCGGTACGCGAAGCGGTGTGACGCCTTCGTCTGCCATCGCCTCCAAGGCGAGCTCCTCGATGTAAGGATGGTCGACCAGAACCTCAGCCATATTCTGGTACTGATCTTCGATCGTCAGTCGGATGCGCTCGCCGTGTTTTTTGTTCAGGTAACGAACGGCTTCTTCGATGACGGCCTTCTTCTCGGCAAACCGTGTCTTGTCATGATCGCGGATGATCAGGCTCAAGGTCGCTTCGTCGATCGAGGCGTCGATCTTGTCGAGCATGATGAAGCCTTCACGATCCGCGGTCAGCTCCGGCCGTTGGCCGGCAGGGAGCATGGAGACAAATTCAGACGCGATCAGGCCGGCGTTGACCATCAACCCCTTGGCACTGCCGGGATGCGTGATACGTCCCTGGATGTCGACTTTGACGGAAGCGGCGTTGAAATTCTCCGTCTCAAACTCGCCCAGCTCGCCGCCGTCGATCGTGAACGCGAAACGGGCACCGAGCTGCTCGAGATCGAGCAGGTCTGCGCCGTGGCCGATCTCTTCGTCCGGCGTGAAAACGACCATGACGTCGCCTCGCGGATCATCCTTTTTCCTTAGTCGATCGACTGCCGACATGACGATCGCGATACCGGCTTTGTTATCGGCACCGAGCAACGTATCGCCTTTCGTCGTGATCAGCGTCTCGCCGACCATGTTCTTTAATTGCGGGATATCGGTTTCACTGATTACACTGCCCGACTGCAGTGTGATGTCGCCGCCTTCGTAGACGAAGGTGTTGACTTCTTCGTTTAGTCCGGACAGATCGGGAGCCGTATCGAGATGCGCGATCAGGGCGATCGCCGGTACGAGGTCACCCTGATTGCCGGGCAGACGCGCCGTCACATAACCGTATTGGTCGACGTTCACGTCGTCTAATTCGAGTGAGCGCAGTTCATCCGCCAGCAGTTCGGCCAAGGTCAGCTGGCCTTCGCTCGATGGCGTCTTCGTGGCGTCCGGGTTCGCTCTCGTCTCTACTGCGATGTAGCGTAAGAATCGGTCGAGTAATAGATCCATAATGTTCCTTCCTTATTCAAGTGGGATGCGAGGCAGCTTGATGCCGTGCTTTGCCGCAAGTTCCAAAGTGATTTTGTTTATACGTCCGGAGACGATCAGCATTTCATTGTAATCTTCGACCGTGAAGAAGCGGACACGGATGGCGATCGCCCGTTCCGTGAACTGTTCGATGTCGACGACACACCCTTCCTTGTTTTTCACGTCTTCATCGTTTTTGATCATCTCGGAGAGCTCATCCATGAAGGCATGAATCGCGGTCGGTTCATTGTCGAGAGCGATGAAGAGGATGTTGTCGACACGTCTTTCGCTGCGCTGACTCAGGTTGGCGATCACGGAGTCGGCCAGTTTCTTGTTCGGCACATGGATGATCGTGCGGTCGGGCCGTCTCAATTGGCTGCTGCGCAGCCCGATTCTGGTCACCGTGCCTTCGAACTCCGGCGTCGAAACATAGTCGCCGAGTACGAACGGATGGTCGAACATGATCGCCAGACTGCCGATGAAGTTCGCCAGTGTATCCTGCGCCGCCAGGGCGACGGCCAGACCGCCGATACCGAGTCCGGCGACGACGCCAGCGATGTTTTTGATCCATACGGCCAGCAAAGAGAGGATGCCGAGGATCAAGATGACGATCCGAAGCGCCGCTCCGAGATACTGTCGGGCGCTCTTTTTCGATGCCGCTTCCACCTGATCGTTCGGTTTCAGCCAGAGCCAGATGAGGCCGGTCAGCTTATAGAGAAAGTAGAAGATGGCGGCGACTAATAGAGACGTGATCAGTTTGTCGAAGATGTCGTTGAAGCGGGGCAGAGGCGGTAAAAGCTCAACCGTGATCGACAACGAGAGCGCCGTCAACAGCCAGCCAATCGCCGGCATCATTTTACCGGCTGCCAGTTTTGCTTCTTTCGGATGGTGTTTTTTCTTTCTGGCGACCAGGAGATGGGCGATCCAGGTGGCCGGATAGCGGCGGAAGAAAAAAAGTAGAATCGTGATGCCGAGAAAGACCATGGCGGAGACAGAGAAGTTTTTGAAAAAAGCGTTCACCATTTCCGCTTCTTTGCTCAAAAGGGTCGCTAATTGATTAAAAGCCGGCATCAAATCACTCCGATCAGTAATTCAGTCAACCATACGATACCCGAAAGGGTGACGATCGACCAAATCGTCGTGTGAAACAGCGTTTCGGTCGCCAGTTTGATATCCCGCTTGAAACGTGTGGCGAACAAGACGACGGTCGCTGCCGTCGGCGCTGCCGCCGGGATGATTGCCCCGTAGATCAACGCTTTGTTGTCGGTTAACGCCAGGATGATAGGCAGCAGGATGAGCGGGATCAAGACGTTTCTTACCGCGATCAGCTTCCAGACGGATGTCGACGGTTTAAATGACGGACGCATCATGGCGATCTGGGCGCCGATCAGAAGCATCGCAAACGGCGTGTTCGTCGCAGCCAGCGAGGAGACGACCTGCGAGAGCGGACCTGGCAGGGTAAAGCCTGCGACATACATGATAAGACCGAGCGTAATCGCTATGATCGTCGGGTTTAAGAGCAGCTTTTTGAAAGACGGCTGACGACTGCCCGGTTCCATCGTGCGGATGCCGAAGGTCCAGGTCATCACATAGAAGATCAGAAGATAGGGCACCAGATAAAGCGTGCCTTCCGAGCCGACCAGTTTGTCGACGAGCGGGATCGACATGAAACCGGAGTTCGAGAGGACGGAGGCCGAGCGTAGCACCGCCTTGGCGTCCGGCACCTCTTTAAAGAAAAACGCTTTCGACAACCAGATGCCGAGAAGATGAGCGATGAAGGCAAAGCCGAGCGCCAGTAAAAGATTCGTGGTATGTTCCGGCTGATGCGGTTTGTTTAACAACTCGATGACCATCAGCGGCATGACAAGATAGAGCAGGATCTGGTTTAGATCCTCAATGCCGGCCTGACCGAGCCATTTGATCTTCACGATCAGGTAGCCGCAGGCGATCAATAAGAGCATCACAGCGACCTGTTCGGTGATGATCAACGCGTTACTCATCGCTTTTCCCTCGTCTCCATAATAACGTGATCATAGCAGATTTTTCTCATAAAAAAGGAGCGGCCAGGCGGCCGCTCCTAAAGGTTACCTTTTTCGTTTGATCAGCGATCCTCGTAGACCGGAACCTCTTCGATCCAGCCGTAGCGGTCTGCGATCTTGCCGTATTGTGTGCCGAGCAGCGTATCGTAGAGATGCTGGGCCATCTTCCCGATCTGGCCGTCGCCCGGGATGATCGCTTCACCGTCGTAGTGAATCTCACCGATCGGCGAAATAGCGGCAGCCGTTCCGGTGCCGAATGCTTCGGTCAGCTTTCCTTCTTTCGCCCACTTTTTGATGTCATTGATATCGATCTCGGTCTCGATCACTTCGATATCCATATCGCGCACGATCTGCAACACGCTGTCGCGTGTCACACCCGGCAAAATCGCTCCGTCGAGCGCACCGGTCATCAACTTGCCGTCGATCATGAACATCAGGTTCATCGCGCCGGCTTCCTGCACGAAGCGGTTCTCTTTACCGTCGAGCCAGACGACCTGGTCAAACCCGGCCGCGGCCGCATCGGCCGTCGCTTTGAAGCTCGCGGCGTAGTTACCGCCAGTCTTTGAAGCGCCGACACCGCCTTTGACGGCACGCACATAGCGTTCTTCGACCTTCAGTCTGGTCGGGCTCAAGCCGCGCGGATAATAGGCACCGGAAGGCGAGAGGATCAGATAGTAGATGAAGCGCTGCGCCGTGCTCGCGCCCAAGGTCAGGCTGTCGCCGATCATCGTCGGTCTGAGATACAAGGTATTGCCGAATTCGTGTGGCACATAATCGCGGTCGAGATCGACGAGGCGTTTGATCGCTTCCAGATGGAAATCTTCCGGGATCTCCGGCATCGCCATACGGACGGCCGAGCGGTTCATTCTGGCCGTGTTCATCGTCGGACGGAACAACACGATGCGATCGCCTTCCTGGCGATACGCTTTCATCCCTTCAAAGATCTCCTGCGCGTAATGAAACACGGTCGAAGCCGGGCTCAAACTCAGGTTCTGGAACGGTTGAATGCGCGCATTTTTCCAGCCGTCGCCTTTCTCCCACTCCATGATGAACATATGCGGCGTGAATACTTTGCCGAAGCCAAGGTTTTCTTCCGTCGGCTCGGGACGTTTGGCTGCTTCTAAAATGTTGTAATCAATCTTCACTGGCTTTCACTCCTAATCATGCAGGCTTCGTCGTTGGCACAGGACGCGCCCATTCTGAGCGCGTTAATGTTCAGCTCGACGAGATCGGCTTTCGATCCTGTGAACAAAAGACTCAGCATTTCTCTGATCGTATCTTCTTCCAAAAGGTCGGTCACTTCATTGACGGCGCCGAGCATCACCATATTGGCGACGCGCAGGTTGCCGAGATGCTGCGCCATCTCCATCGTCGGGATGTAGTAGGAGTCGACATCGGTCCTGTCGACTTTTTTGTCGACGATCGAGCTGTTGACAAAGACTTTGCCGCCCGGAATGACGTTCGGCAAAAACTTATCGAGTGACGGGGCGTTCATCGCGATCAGGACGGTCGGCTCCAACACGATCGGTGAGATGATCATCTCATCCGAGATGACGACGGAGCAGTTTGCCGTTCCACCCCGCATCTCGGGGCCGTAGGAAGGCAGCCAGCTGACTTCATAGCCGTCTTTCATACCGGCTTCCGCGAGCGTCTTGCCGATCGCCATGACGCCTTGACCGCCGAATCCTGAGATCAGTATTTCGTGTGTCATATCTACTCCTTCTTATCGATGTCTTTGAAGACGCCGAGCGGGAACTCCTGCATCATCGTGTCCTTGACCCAGCTCAACGACTGTACCGGCGTCAAGCCCCAGTTTGTCGGGCAGGTCGAAAGGACTTCGACGAAGGTGAATCCCTTCTTTTCTCGCTGCATCTGGAACGCTTTTTTGATCGCGTTTCTCGCTTTCATCATGTTCGGCATGTCGACGACGGTGACTCTCGTGCTGTAGGCCGCGCCGCCGATTAGACCGATCATCTCGGCCATGTGAAGCGGCTGACCGTAATGCGCCTGATCGCGTCCGAGCGGAGCCGTCGTCGCTTTCTGACCGACCAGCGTCGTCGGCGCCATCTGACCGCCCGTCATGCCGTAGATCGCGTTGTTCACGAAGATGGTGGTGATCGATTCACCGCGCATCGCCGCGTGGATGACTTCGGCCGTGCCGATCGCCGCCAGATCGCCGTCGCCCTGATAGGTGAAGACCGTGTTGTCCGGTAAGACACGCTTGATGCCTGTGGCGACTGCCGGCGCTCTGCCGTGTGCCGCTTCGTGCATATCGCAGTTGAAATAGTTGTAGGCGAACACGGAGCAGCCGACCGGTGCGACCCCTACCGTGTTGTCGAGCAGATCGAGCTCGACCAGCGCATCGGCAACAAGTTTATGGATAACCCCGTGCGTACAGCCGGGACAATAGTGCATCTCGACATCGGTCAGTCCGGTCGATTTCTGATATACAACAGCCATCATCTCGCTCCTTTCAAGGCGTCTTTTGCCGCATCCGCCACTTCGCGCGGCGTCGGCACGATACCGCCTGCTTTGCCGCAGAATCCGACCGGTTTGACGCCGTTCACGGCGATCTTCACGTCGTCGATCATCTGGCCCATGCTCATCTCGACAGCGACGACCGCTTTGACCGAGTCTCGCTTGGCGATCTCATGAAGCTCTCGTTCCGGGAACGGCCACAAGGTGATCGGACGGAACAGTCCGGCATTAATGCCTTCTTCCTTCAGGACGCGCACGGCCGCTCGGGCGAGCCTCGCCGGCGTGCCGTACGCGACGAAGACGACTTCACAGTCTTCCGGAATATCGGCTTCGTAGCGGATTTCGTTGGCTTTGACTTCTTCGTATTTGCGGTTCAGTTTCAGGTTATGATTCTCACTCTCGTTCGGATCGATGAACAAGGAGTTGATGATATTCGGTTTTCTCTGACCTTTCGTACCGGTCGTCGCCCACGCTTTTTCCGGCAGATCGTCGACTTTTGAGTCGTGCCATTCGACAGCCTCCATCATCTGACCGATCATGCCGTCTGCCAGAATCATCACCGGCATGCGGTATTTGTCCGCCAGATCAAAGCCGTCTCTGACCTGATCGCATGCCTCCTGGATCGTCGCCGGTGCGAGGACGATCACCCGGTAGTCACCGTTGCCGCCGCCGCGCGTCGCCTGGTAATAGTCGGCCTGCGCCGGCTGGATCGTGCCGAGACCCGGTCCGCCGCGCATGATGTTGACGATCAGGCAGGGGAGTTCGGCACCGGCCAGATAGGAGATGCCTTCTTGTTTCAGGCTGATGCCTGGAGAGGAAGAAGATGTCATCACTCGGGCGCCGGAGCCCGCCGCGCCGTAAACCATGTTTATCGCGGCGACTTCCGATTCCGCCTGAACGAAGACACCGCCGACTTTCGGCATGTGAAGCGACATGTATTCCGGAATCTCGTTTTGCGGTGTGATCGGATAGCCGAAGAAATGGCGGCAGCCGGCACGGATGGCGGCTTCGGCAATCGCTTCATTGCCTTTCCATAGTTCTTTCTTCATGTGGTCTTTTCCTCCTCGATGTTGCGTTCGACCGTGATAACTGAGTCGGGGCACATGCGCGCGCAGTTGGCGCAGCCGATACAGGCGGCCATGTCCTCGACGGTTGCCGGGTGATAGCCTCGTCTGTTCGTGATCGTGCGGTCCAAAAAGATGATGTTTTTCGGACAGACGACCGTACAGAGCGAGCACCCTTTGCAGCGGTCCTGGTTAAATGTCACTCGTGAAGCCATGCGTAATTTTCTCCTTCAGGTTTCTCTTGTTCCCATGGTTTTAACATGTGTCTGGTCAACGGCAAAATCGGTACCTGCACCAGCGGTGTCAGTGCCGGCACGAGCGGTGCCAAGGTCGCCGTCATAATGTACGGTATACCCGTTTTTGCAGCCAGCTCTCTGGCCAGTTGATCGCCTCGCAAAACGTCGTCGACCGTCGTCTCGGTCAGCAGATGCGTGTTATTGATGATACCGCTGATCGACTGTTTGCTCATCGCCTCAATCTCGTCGATCATTCTGCTTGCGCCTTCAAGCGTCGAGGTCTCCGGCCGGTTGGCATTCAAGACGACCAGAAAGTCGAAAGCGAGTTCTCGCAGATCGTCTTCGTAGCGTGCGAGCACGCGTGCGCCGACCGGATCGCCGCCGAGATCGATGATCCGCATCGTGTCGCTCTCGTCGAACATCATACCGAGTTCCGGCGGTAGGGCGGGTAAGTCAGCGGTGCCGCCGAGCGAACCGGTGATCACCCGAATACCTTTTTGTTCCAACGGCCGGCGCTGTTCATAGGAGCGAAAGTACGGATTGACGATATCGATGTCGGCCAGCACCACGTCTTTTCCCTCGGCTTTTTTCTGAAAAGCCAGATTGACCGCGATCTCCGTCTTGCCGCTGCCGTAGTGGCCGCCGATGATCGTCAAGGCGTGGATATCGATCATGCTTCGTACTCCTGTATCGGCTCTTTGCCGGAGAGCGCGGCGAGGGCACCGTCTCTCAATGATTCAAGTTCATTTTCGCCCGGATAGACGACGATCTCGGCCAGGTAGGAGAGCCCTTCTTTCAGCCATTCCACGACGTAAGGGTCGTAAGCCATGCCGCCGGTCAGTAAGATCGCATCGAGCTCGCCTTCAAGGACGGTGTATAGCGATCCGATCTCCTTTTTAATCTGATACGTCATCGCATAGAGGACGCGGCGTGCCTCTTCATCGCCGGCTGCGATCCGCTGGTCGATCTCGCGCGCATCCTTGGTGCCGAGATAGGCGTAAAGACCGCCTTTGCCGATCAAATGGCGGCGCAGCTCCGTCTCCGAAGCGTAACGACCGGAAAAACACATCGAGATCAGTGATCCGACCGGCAGGCTGCCGGCGCGTTCAGCCGAAAACGGTCCTTCGCCGTCGAAGGCGTTTGCGACGTCGATGACGCGTCCTTTTTGATGGGCACCGATCGAGATACCGCCGCCCATGTGGGCGACGATCAGGTTCAATTCATCGTATCTTTTGCCGATACTGGCCGCATATCGTCTCGCTACCGCTTTTTGATTCAGCGCGTGAAAGATCGAGATGCGGCGGATTTCGGGAAGCCCTGTATAGCGTGCCGGCCATTCGAGTTCGTCGACGACGACCGGGTCGACGGTCAGAGCCGGGATATCGAGCTCATGTGCGATGTCGTAGGCGATGACGCTGCCGATACCGGACGCATGATCGCCGTAGCGCGTCTCCACGAGGTCGCGGCGCATAGATGCGTTGATCTCGTACACGCCGCCCGGTAGGGGATGGAGAATCCCGCCGCGGCCGACGACGGCCGTCAGCGTCTCGAGAGGGATGTCGTTTTCTTCGAGTGCTTCTCTGACGAGCGTCAGGCGGAGCGGCACTTGAGCCGCAAAGTCGGATGACAGAATCGCCTGGTCATGCGAGTGATCGATCGACTTACGAAAGACCTCGGTCTGCTCGTCGTAGACGGCGAGCTTCGTGCTGGTCGAACCTGGATTGATCACGAGTAGACGCATCATGCTTATTCACTCCCCAGGAGCTCACCGCCCAGCGCGAGTGCGATCGCGCGCAATTTCGTCTCCTCACTGTCCGAACGGCTGGTCAAAACGATCGGCGCCTTGGCTCCGATCACGAGGCCAGCGCTTTGGCCGCCGGCCAGAAATGACATCGACTTGTAGAGCAGATTACCGGCTTCGATATCCGGCGCAATCAAGAGATCGGCATAGCCGGCCAGAGGATCGGTCATCCCCTTGTGCTTGGCCATCTCCGGGAATAAGGCATTGTCGAGTGCGTACGGTCCGCCGATTTGACACCCCTTGATTACGAACTGTTTTTGCCGTTCGACGATCTCTTTGGCATCGGTCGTCGCCGGCATTTTCGGGTTGACTTTTTCGACGGCGGCGAGCAAACCGACGATCGGCTCGCACCAGCCGATCCGGTGTAGAAAATCGACGCCGTTTTGGATGATCTTCATCTTGTCGTCGATCGACGGCGCGATATTGATCGCCGCATCGCTTAAGAATACGGGGCGATCGAGTGCCGGTAGCACGAAACAGGCTAGATGGGAGAGAAGACCGGGCCCTCGGATGCCGTAAGACGGATCGAGCACGGCTTTCAGAAGTGTCGAGGTCTGCACATCGCCTTTCATCAAGGCCTGGGCAAAACCGCTCGCCACAGCCGACACGGCTATTTGAGCCGCTTCTTCCGCATGTCTTGCTTCCATAAATTCGAATCGGGATAGGTCGAATGACAAGGTCTCGGCAACCGTCAGAATCTCGCTACGGTCGCCGACCAGAACCGGTTCGACAATACCTAAATCGACGGCGCTTTTCAGAGCTGCCAATACTTCATGGTCGGCCGCATTTGCCACAGCCAGTCGCTTTGCCGGCGCGTGTTCCATACGGCCGAAAAGACGAGCAAATATATCCATCTAATACCCCTCAGATAATCGCCAGAATCTTACCCAGATGTGATCCAACCGGCTTTTTCGATACAAGCGTAACGCACAATTAAAACGACGTCAAACTGCACGAAAGCATCGGCGATTGAGCGGTGACTTCGGCTAATTTGACAAGGCGGGAAGGGCGCGCTGAAACACTTCGTTCAGACGGCTGTAGTACCGGACATCAATCTGACGGATATCTTCTTCCGTGAATCGTATCCGCCAGTTTCCTTCAGGGACGCCCGGCACGTTCGTCCGCATATCGTTACCCTGGCCGAGCACATCCTGGAGCTGGACCATGACGAGCGTCGACGGTGTCTGCCATAAGGCGCGTAGCATGGCACGAATGATACGACTTTGCGGCCCGCGGTCATGCCGGTCGCGCTGATTGGCACCGGAGTAATCCCGGACCAGACGCCATTGCTCATCCTCCAGCTTTTCGACCCAGCCGAACAAGGTGTCGCTGTCGTGCGTCGACGCGTAGGCGACCAGGTTTTCTTCAAAACCGTGCGGCCTGACGACGAGCTCGTCGTCCGCGTCGAAGTGAAACTGTAAGACCTTCATACCGGGCAGACCGGTTTGGCTCAAAAAGACTCTGACTTCATCCGTGATAAACCCGAGATCTTCAACGATGAACGGGGCGAGCGGGAAGGCGCGCAGAATCTGGTTAAAAAGATCCATCGCCGGTCCTTTCTCCCAGACGCCGAACTGTGCCGTCGTGGCGCCGGCATTGACGGCCCAAAACGACTCAAACCCGCGGAAATGGTCGAGACGAACGATATCGCACGTGTCGACGGCGGCGCGGATACGCTCTATCCACCAACGATAGCCGTCTTCTTGCAACAGATCCCAGCGATAGAGCGGATTACCCCAGAGCTGGCCGTACGGCGAATAGATGTCAGGTGGCACGCCGGCGCCTCTCAATTGATTGCCTTCGTCATCGAACTCGAAATACTGCCGGTTCGCCCAGACATCACAGGAGTCAGAGGCGACATAGATCGGGATATCGCCGATGATCGAGACACCGAGCGTATTGACTTCCTGTTTCAAGGCAAGCCACTGCTCAAAAAACAGCCATTGAACAAACATATAGAGGAATCGTTCATCCTGTTTGTCAAGGAGGAACGAACGGACGGCGTCTTCTTCTTTTAACCGTAATTCGCGCGGCCATTGCCACCACGGTTCGTGCTCATGTGCCGCTTTGATCGTCATGTAGTCGGCATAATCCGAAAGCCAGGATTGGGCCTCGGCAAATTGCCAGACCTCTGCTTTCGTCTCGGCATCGATGCGCGAGCAGACTGTTCGCAGAAGCGGCAGGCGCGTGTCCCAGAGCCAACCGTAATCGACGCGTGAGCGAAGGTTTCCGTCGACTTCTTCCAAAAACTCGTGCTCGGCCATAGAAAGCTCGTCATCACTGAGCCAGCCGGCCGCGTGGAGCGGTCTCAAGTCGATGAAATAAGCGTTGCCGGCAAACGTGGAAAAAGATTGATACGGTGAATCGCCGCTGCCGGTGGGGCCAAACGGGAGAATCTGCCAATATGAAAAACCGGCGTCGCGGATTTTTTTAGCAAAGGCGATCGCTTCTTCACCGAGACAGCCGATGCCAAAAGGACCGGGGAGAGCCGAAATGGGCATGACAATACCGCTTGATCTGAGCATAGGTACCACCTTAAATGTATTCGTTTAGCAATAATAACAGTATACTAATCTCGCTGAAAAGTGATACCATGCCTGTTGTACGGAGGACTTCCAAACATGCCTAAACGACGTAGGAGAAAGCAGACGGCCAGTCCGTTTCTTATCGTCGGCTTGATCGCCGCGGCCGTCATCTTAGTGATGGGCTTTCTAATCTTAAATAAAAATAACGCGCTGTTTGGCTCGGCCAAGACCGATCCGAACGAGTTTTCTCTGCCTTTACAGGACCCGACGGGCGAAGTACCGCCGGTCACGGTCGATCCGGGGCAGCTCTTCACCTCACCGACGGTCGACCCGGAGGACATCCCGGTCGTGACTGACAACGAGCCGCAACCTTTTGAGACGCCGCCTCAGGTCGTGCAGACACCGGTGCCGGTCACCGAGAGACCGCCGTCGCCGACGGCTCCGCCGACTCCGGCTACGACACCCAAGCCGACGCCTCAAGTGACCCCGGAACCGACTCCGGTCCCGACGCCTGAGCCGACACCTGAACCGACGGCGCCGCCGATCGAGACGGTCGCCTTGCCGAAAGACTTCGGCCGTATCCCGGCAGAAGAAGACGGCTACATTTTGCGAGATGCGACGACGGCGATGTATCAGGGTGCGTATGAAGGCACCCTAAAGATTACGGAGCGCAATCTGTCGGGGCTCGACCTGACGGGTAATGACAAGACGACGGCCGCGACGATCGCCGGCCTCGCCGGACGTTCCTTCGATGTGTACGGCTCGGTCGAAGAAGGCCGTCTGGTGATTGTCGCTCCTGGTTTCCCGCTCGCCACCGATGGTGAGGGCACCTTGCGCGTCATTCCGCTCAATATCTCCAACGGTGAGATGACGAGTCGTCCAGGTTCCTGGTATCTGCGTGGTACGGATGCGCGTCTCGGCGTCTATTTCATGCAGGAAAACATTATCTACGTCGTATATGCGGAGCGCGTGGCCGCCGACGATCAGACGCTCGGCTGGCTCGAAATGCGCATTGAACTGTTCCGCTAGAGATCGCTGATGAGGCGGCAACGTACAGTATCCCTTTTACGTCTCGCGCCGGTACTTCTCATCGTACTGATGTTGTTTCCCGCCAGCGTGTCGGCCTTCCGCTATGCCGTCGCCCAGAGGGAAGGAAATTTCCTCGTGTTCGTCGGTGCCGATGGACAGGTCCGACATGAGGCTACGGAGATGAGACTGATGTATACGGATGAGCCGCATCGCCACTACTATACCGAGGCGAAACTGAACGATGGCCGCTGGTTTTCGCTCGACAAAGAAAATGAAGACATTATTCTCGAGGTTCAGACGTTTAATCCGACGATTTTATACCGTCTGAGTCGCGAGATGCCGCTCTATTCGATGCCGTTTAACGGTCCGTCGTACCGGCTCGGCCGCATGGCTATTCCCGGTGAATACCCGGTGAGTAAAAAAGCGTACGACTTTATCGAATTGCAGCTCGGCGGCGGGCAAAGCGGGTGGATTCAAGTGCCGGAAAACGGCACGGACCTGACCGGTACCCAGCCCGGTGTGTTTATCGACCAACCGTTGACGCTCGATCACCGCACGAACTTGCAGATTACGGTCGAAGACCGCTTTGCGCCGGAGATCTCGCGCGTCCAGACGATCATGGTGCCGGAATACGTTACGGTGCATAATGCTTCCAACTTTCGACCGCATGCCGACGCCTTGTGGCATGCGAACCAGCATGCCGCACTCGACTATCTGCCGGGCGTGACGTACCACTACGCCGTCGACCATAAAGCGGCGTATCTGTTGACACCGTTGAATGAGGCGACCTACAACGCGGGCGATCGGTACCTGGCCGGTAACGGCGCGTCGGTGGCGATCGAGATCTGCGATCATGACGATGGAAAATACTATCCGCAGGCCGAGCAAAACGGTGCGAAGCTGGCTGCCGCGATCCTCTATCAGTTGGGGCTGCCGAAAGAGAACCTGCGCTTCCATAAAGACTGGTCCGGTAAAGACTGTCCGTACACGATGATCCGCAACGAGCGTGGATCGATCGGTGTTGAGGCGTTTGTCGAGCGGGTTGAAACGGAGTACGAAGCGCTTGTCATGGCGTACGGCGCCGCCGTCTCTCCATTTAAAACAGCGAGTGCACCACCTTCGAATGTGACGCGTCCCGAGTCTGTCGATCTGCCGGATCGCACGGAACAGACGATTATGCGCGAAGTGATCGTCGTCGAGACGAGGGAAGACGGCGTCGAAGAAACGAAGGTGGTGATGGAAGTCGTGAACGTCAGCGATCTCGCCGATCACGGAGCGCTGCCTTATGTCGCTGCTGGGGTGTTTGGTCTGACCGTACTCAGTGGGATTTTCTACGCCGTCAGACAGAGTAAAAAACGAAGTGGTCCGAAGTTCTAACAATCGGCATTTAGTGGTTGCCACATCAAGTTGTGTACTAATCTGGTTCCCTTTGGGAACTTTTTTTGTCCGTGCACGTCCAACAAATCAGATGGCGCCAAACGTGACGTCCTAGACGACACACCATTTGCTACACCATTTAATTATTGGAGAGTAATCATGAAGCTGAAAGATAAATTGACAAGAAATATCATGATCGCCGTGTTGGCGGTGATCCTGGCCGTGATCGTCGCCGGTTGCCAATTCTTGCCGATGATCATCAATGAACCAAAGTCCGGTATGACGGAGCAAGAAGTTGGACTTCCGTTAACCGTCGATGTGGATACATCCATGCACGCACCGTTCCCGATGGAAAACTTCAATACGGTGGAATTCGGCGTGATCGACGAGAATGTCTGGAAGAACGTAAAAATGAATCCGTTTTCGACATTCGCCGCTGATGTCGATACCGCCTCCTACGCGACGGTTCGCCGTTATCTTCTGAAAGGTGAACTGCCGCCGAAAGATGCCGTAAGAGTCGAAGAACTGATCAATTATTTCAAGTACGACTATCCCGGACCGAAAGACGGTGAACCGTTCGGCGTCAACCTGACTCTGACCGATACGCCTTGGAACGACAAGACAAAACTGTTGGTCGTCGGCGTTCAGGCTGAGCCTTTGCCCGCGGTCGATCGTCAGCCGTCTAACCTCGTTTTCCTGATCGACGTGTCCGGTTCGATGTGGGGACCAGACAAACTCGATCTCGTGAAGCGTTCGTTCTTGCTCTTGACCGAACAGCTCGGTCCTGAAGACACGGTCTCGATCGTCACCTATGCCGGCAGCGATACGGTGTTGGCCGACGGTGTCAATGGCAGTGAAAAGACGGAGATCATGTCGATCATTGAAAACCTTGAAGCCGGCGGCTCGACGCACGGCTCGAAGGGCATTATCACAGCGTACGAGCTGGCTGCCAAACACTACGATGAGAACAAAAACAACCGCGTCATCTTGGCGACGGACGGTGACTTGAATGTCGGTATCACGTCGGAAGGCGAGCTGACCGAGTTGATCAAAGAGAAAAAAGAGACCGGCGTGTTCCTGTCGGTCATGGGCTTCGGTCTTGACAACTTAAAAGACAATAAACTCGTCGCATTGGCGAATAACGGTAACGGCAACTACGGCTACATCGACAGCCTGCTGGAAGCGAAGAAGCACCTCGTTGAAGATATGGGCGGCACGCTGCACACCGTAGCCAAGGACGTCAAATTCCAGGTCGAGTTCAACCCGAATACGGTCAAAGGTTACCGCCTGATCGGTTATGAAGACAGACTCTTGAACCCGGAAGACTTTGACGACGATAAAAAAGACGGCGGCGAGATCGGTGCCGGACACCGCGTGACGATCATCTATGAGATCGCCGATCTTGAATCCGAACAAGAGATACCTGAGGTCAAAGGGCGCTACGAACACACGGGCGATGAGATTGTCAGCACATTTGATGACGAGCTCCTGACCGTCAGCATCCGCTACAAAGAACCGACCGGTGACGAGAGCAGCCTCCTTCAGTTCCCACTCGAAGTATCTGCCTATACGGGCGAGCATAGTCAAAATATGAAGCTTGCAACCGCCTTGGCCGAGTTCGGCATGCTGCTGCGCGACTCCGAGTTCAAAGGCACGGCGACGTACCAGGGCGTGATCGACACGTTGAACTCCCTCGAAGTCAAAGATGACTACATCAATGAGTTGATCTTCCTCGTGACTCAGGCTAAGCGTCTAGCCGGCGATGAGCCGATCGTGACACCTGAACCGGGCGAGACAATCGATGAGTTGACCGCCATACGTGCGGCGAGAACGTACATCATGGAATTCGATCTCTTCGATACTTCGCATATCGATCTGAACATCATTGAAGTCAAAACGTTCGAAGATGGCGACATACTTGCTTATGACGGTTCCGTCCATAATGAACAAGGAGTACTGCCTCGAGGCAGCATCGCGGTCGGTGACTATCTCGTGATCATAGGCGACACGAGCGGCCATGATTTCATGCCGATCGTCGTCTCCGGAACGACTGGTGAAGTGATCGGGTACTTACTGATCGAATAAGCATCAAGTAAAACAACCGTTTAGGTAAAACGACGCCCCGTCTCCGATGATCGGAACGGGGCGTTTTTGAGCCTGCGGATAGACTCGAAATCCCGACCTGCTGATTATGAAGCAGATAAGACATCAATAATCACGTTTATTCATCACTTCAAGTGGCTAGGATGACTGACTTTGGGCACATTTGTGGAAGTGCGTACGCATCAATTCTAGAAATTGAGGGTGCAAAAATGGGTGCAATACTCAGAGTATGCACTCAGTAAATAAAGTGAAAAACCGCCATAGTTTCACTGCTAAGGCGGTTTTTGATTGGAGCCTGCGGACAGATTCGAACTCCCGACCTGCTGATTACAAATCAGCTGCTCTACCAACTGAGCTACGCAGGCGAAAAGGCTTCACTATAGTAGTGAGAACCAGATCTTTTGTCAATCACATATGACGTTCGAGATCAAAAGACGACAGACAATACGTAACTGTAGAGCGCGCTCAGCAAGATAAAAGAGAGCATGACGGTTACAGTCTTTTTGACGAGTGAGGTGAAAGGCAGTCCGTAGCTCTCCGTAATCACGCCGAGACAGATGTGTGACGGAGAGACCTGCGATGCGATGAAGGTCATGGACATGATGAAGACGAGTACTCCGAGGTTTTGTCCCAGGGTAGTTACGGCTACCGGGAGCATCATGGCGATCATGGCCTGAGCGCCGGTCAGTATCGTTCCGAAGAAAAAGAGCAGGCCGAAAATGACGATCGGAGGGAGTGCGATCGAACCGAAGAATGCGGCCAGACTGTCGACGACGCCGGTGAACACGAGTAACTCTTTAAACACCATGATCGAAAGCAGCGTCAGTACGAGCTTCCACTCAAAAGCGCTGATAAACATCGGACGGAGCTCTTTCCAACTGAACCGATTAACGAAGATAGAAAGTACCAAAATCGGTGCCAACGCGAGATAGACCGGCCATTGAAACGCGAGTATCAGGATGATCGCCGAGACGATGCCCCACAGGCTGATGATCAGGTTTTGCCAGGACTTTCGGCGATTCGTCGCTTTAAATCCGGCTGTCTTCGGTATTTTTCTGATATAGAATATGAATCCGAGGATAAAGAGTAAAAGGACGAGCGGCAGCATCGCGAGAACGAACCGGGGCAGAGGCACACCGGAAAGCTCGATGGCCAAAATGATCGACGGGTAGGTCGGTAGAAAACTCTCCGAGATATGCCGGTAGAAGCTCGTGACGAAGCAGCGTTCCTCGGCGTTAAGATCGTCGGCGGCCGCCTGATCGACGATCGGCCGTGCCATCAAGACGGCACCTACGGCCGGCAGAAGACCGATGATGAACGGGGCGACCATCGCATTAATACGGCGTGAACCGAACAGATTCGTGAGACTTTCTTCGGCCAGTTTCAGATGGTCTCTTTTCTCCATCATGCGCTGTAAAAAGGTGATCGCGTAAAACGACAAGATTAACAGCAAGGTCGTCCGCGAGATGATGCCGGCTTTCAGGATCTCAAAAATATTTTGCAGCGGGACACGGTAGACCAAAAAACCGAGCACAACCGTCACGCCGAGCGCGATGAAGAGGGGAAGGCGCCTGACCATGAGAACGACGAGCACGGCAAACAAAAGCAACAAGAAGATTAAATCCATACGAGTCTCTCCGCATCCGAGCGCTGCCGGATGTTGAAAGCATACCGATGGGGCAGCTTTCGGGCAATCGTTCCACCGTTCAATTTTGAACGATCTTTCACAATCTCAACATTTCAGCGACATGTGTCGATTATCTAACAGGTCATCGCTTATCTGTCGTTATCAAGTGAGGCGAGGCGCCCCTATACTTTTTACATGGAGGGACCCATGCACCGCTTAGCCGTTTGGATCACGAAACATAAAAAAACGATCCTGTTCGCTTTTCTTATCCTGATGGTCATCAGTGTCTTCGGCTTTTTGAAAGTCGGCGTCAACTATGACCTGGCGAGCTATCTGCCACAGGATACGGATTCGACGAAGGCACTGAACGCCATGCGCGATGCCTTTGACAGCGAGTTGCCAAACCTCCAGGTGATGCTGAAGGTGACGGATGTCGCCGATGCACTATCCAAAAAACATCGATTGGAAGCTGAGCCATATATCAGTGACGTTATCTGGCTCGACGATCAGGCCGATGTTGCGACACCGCTTGAACTGCAGGATCAAAGCGTTGTCAAAAGCTTTTACGCCGAAGGATTTGCCCTCTATACCGTCACGGTCAATGACGATCTGAAAGAGACCGAAGCCGTCGAATTGATTCGCCAGCATATCGGTGAAGATGGTTATCTGGCGGGACAGCTGATCGAGACGGCCAGCGCGCAGGATGCCGTGAAGAGCGAAATGACCGGCATCTTATTGATCGCGGTGCCGATCGCCCTCGTTATCTTACTTGTCACCAGTTCGTCCTGGATCGAGCCCTTGTTATTTCTGGTAACGATCTCGGCCGGTGTTTTGCTGAACTTCGGCAGCAATATTATTCTCGGCGATGTCTCGTTTATTACGCAATCGGTGGCCGGGGTTCTCCAGCTCGCCGTGACGATGGACTATACGATCTATCTGCTCCATCGATTCGAAGAGTATCGCCCTTTGAGTAGTTCGAATGAAGAAGCGATGCAAAAAGCGATCGTCAAATCGCTGCCGGCGATTTCCGCATCGGCGTTAACGACGTTCTTTGGTTTTCTCGCCCTCATTTTCATGCGCTTCGGGATCGGCAGCGATCTCGGGATTGTTCTGGCCAAGGGGGTCGTCTTAAGCTTCATTACCGTCACCTTGCTTTTGCCCGTGCTCGTCTTAATGTTGATCCGGGTGATCGACAAGACGAGACACAAGAGCTTTTGGCCGTCGTTTAAGCGGCTCGGCCGGTTCTCAGCCAGGATCGGAACGGTCGCTGTTATCGTCGCCTTGATCGTCGCCTATCCCGCCTTTCGAATGAGCCGTCAGAATGCGTTTCAGTACGGCATGGGCGACTTTGCCAAAGGATCGATCGAAGAGACGGACCTGGCGGAGATAAGAGCGCGTTTCGGTCGCCAGGAGCAGATGGTCATGCTCGTGCCGAACAACGAGTTTGCGATCCAGGCCGATCTCGTCAAATCGTTGAACGAGCTGCCTCAGATCAGCTCGATCATCGATTACACGACGCTCGTCGGACGCGGTATCCCGGCAGACTTCTTGCCGGAGTCGGATCGCAACATGTTGATTTCCGAAAAATACAGTCGCCTGATCCTGATCGCCGATGTCGAACCTGAAAGTGAGGAGACCTTCGCCTTGGCGGAAAAGATCCGCCTGATCACGGCCGAGCATTTCCCGGAGGGCAGTCATCTCGTCGGGCAGAGCTTCAGCCTGGTCGATATGCGCGATACGATTCAGCGTGACGACCTGATCGTGAACGGCTTGGCGATCCTCGCCGTAGCGCTCGTGATCATGTTCACTTTCCGCACTTTTGTCCTGCCCGTGCTTCTCGTGTTGACGATCGAGATTTCCATCTGGATCAATTTGGCGATCCCGTACGTCAGCGGCGTCTCGATCGCCTATATCGGTTATCTCGTGATCAGCACGGTACAACTCGGTGCCACCGTCGACTATGCAATTTTGATGTCGCAAAACTATCTCGACAGTCGTCAACACATGAAAAAATGGGAGGCGGCCTCCGTCTCGGCGGCCAAAACAGCGCGCACGGTGATTCCGCCTGCCCTCATTCTGGCCGGTGCCGGCTTCGCTCTCTATTTCGTTTCCACCTTGTCTGTCGTCAGCGAGCTCGGCCTCGTATTGGGGCGTGGTGCCCTGATCTCACTCGGCATGGTCATCTTTTTCCTGCCGGCAGCGCTCGCGCTGTCGGACCGCGCACTCAGTACGCTGTCTTTCGGAAAGAAACGTGCCCTGAAAGGAGTACATGATGAAAACTAACACGCCTTTAAAAAGACTGTTATCACTGCTCATCGTTTTGTGTCTCGTCTTTCCGCCCTTTTTGATCAAGGCGGAGGCAGAGGCGGAAGCAGTGACCAAGATAGAAGCCGTGTTCGCACAGCTCGGCGTCTCAGGCGAACCGTCGCGCGTCTTCATCGTCAATCATTTCGATGTACCGGAGGCGCAAGCGTTCGTTGACTACGGCGACTATATCTCGATCAGTCGTTTAACCGACCTCGGCACGATCGAAGCCGACGGGGACACGTACAAAATCAACTCCGAGGCGGGACGCTTTTATTATCAGGGTGAAATAGAGGACGCAACCTTGCCGTGGACTTTTACGGTAGAAGCGACCCTCGATGAAGAGCCTGTTTTACTGCCCGAACTTTCCGGAAAAGACGGTGCGCTGGCGCTGTCGATCGAGGTCAAAAAAACACCTGGACAAGAGCTGTTCTCGGATTTCTTCGCGCTACAGATCATGGTCAGTCTACCTTTCGAACACGCGACTCAGGTCACGGCAGAGAAAGGGACGATCGCGATGGCCGGCGATAGTAATACGGTCACCTTCATGGCGCTGCCGGGACAAGAAGACGTGTTTCAGGTCAAAGCAAACGTCAGCGCTTTCCAAATGCCGGGTATACAGATCTCGGCCGTGCCTTTGAATTATGACGTCGAATTGGACTCCTTCCTCGGCAGTTCCGAAGAGTTTGACTTCCAGCAGCTGTTCGATGCCGTCGATCAGCTGGCGGAAGGTTCCGCTGAATTGAAGACGGCGGGAGAAGAGATCACGACGGGACTATCCGATTTCGTCGACGGGATCGATAAACTGGTCGACGGCGGCTCCGACCTGGTGTCGGGTGCCGAGGGACTGAGAGGCGGTGTGGCCGAATTTGGAGACGGCTTGAACGCTTACATGGGCGGCATCGGAAACGTCACCTATGCGTCGAGACAACTGGCCAGCGGAGTCAGTGAACTCGGCGGCGGTCTGAGGACACTCGCGAACAACGGACAAGCCCTGATCGACGGTGCAGCCGGTGTCAAACAAGGCCTTACGGCATTGTCCGAAGCACTGGGCGGTAGCGATGCCGCACCGGTCGATGTCGGTGAAGCCGTTACGTCGCTCGTCAACGGGTCGAGCGAAGTTAAAAACGGTCTAAACACGCTAAGCGGCGGTCTGACCGAACTCGCGGGTGGCTTTTCCGAACTGACGACGCAGGGACAAAATATCCTGGCGGGACTGTCGAACGTGCCGGAGGCGGCACCACCGGCGCTCGGTGCGGCCGACTTTGCAGCGATGTTTCAGATCGATCAGGAGACAGCCCAGACCGAACCGTTCGCCTCGATGCTTTATACGCTGGCTGAACAGTCCGCTGCGATTTCGCAAAATGTCGCAGCCCTGATTCAGGTGAAGGCTGGCTTGTCATCTTACGTCGGTGGCATCGGTCAGGTCAATGAGTCGCTGCAGCCATTGCAGTCGGGGCTCGCTACACTCGCCGGCGAATACGCGACGCTCGATGCCGGCATTCAGGCGCTGGCGACCGAGCTTAGTGCCTTGGGAGAAGCCGGATCAAAGATAGGCGAACTGAAAGCCGGGATCGGCGAATTGGTTGCCGGTCAACAGCAACTGGAAGACGGCCTGACCCAATACGTGCAGGGTGTGAAGAATGCGGCATACGGTGTCAACCGTACAGGTGACAAACCGGGCCTGGCGGCCGGTATGGCACAGTTGCGGGACGGTTTGTCGCGACTTAACAACGAAGGCGGCAAACTGAAAGACGGCGCGACCGAACTTGCAAGCGGCAGCCGCCGCTTAAGAGACGGCGTCGCAGACTACGTCGATGGCGTGAAACAGGTGCAAGGCGGAACTGGCGAACTGCGCGACGGATTGCTCGCCTACATCGATGGCGTCACAAGTCTGGCAGACGGCATGCAGGAGTTTAAAGAAGGTGTCGATGATCTCGATACGGAAGTCGAGGCGAGGATCAAGGAGGAGATCGCCGCGATGCTAGGCACTGACTATGAACCGGTGTCTTTTGCCGATCCGCGAAATAAGAACGTCGCGTCGATCCAGTTTATCTTCATGACCGATGCGATCAACGGTGACTGATTAGACGTAAAAGCCGCGCTAGCGGCTTATCCCATACAGGTATGGCAAAGGGGGCGTGACGCCCCCTTTGTCATTACCTGTATCCTGTGTTTTTGCCTTTTAGCTTAACGCAAAACTCTTTGAGTATGTGTCCTACTTTATTAGTAACGCGCTGTACTGAGGAAGGGGAAACCGTCGTTTGCCACATAGAGCACGGCCAGGACGATCGCTAGCACGAGTAAGACTGCGATAATCACGCGGATGATCGAGATCGGCACGCTGCCCGAGACCTTCCCGGTCTGACCGTTGACCAGAAACTCGTGGATCTTGTCCTTGTAGGAGAAAGAACTCATCCAGAGCGGAAGCAGCGTATATTTGTACGTACGGTCACTGTAGTTTGTCGAAAAACGAAGCCCCGAGACGCGGTCGGCGCGATTCACGTTTCTGATGTGTTGCGAGATCTGACCGTCAAGAAAGTTCGCTATCTGATCTTTCGCTTGCGGCCAGGCGTCATCGATGCCGACGGAATAGCGTTCCGAAACGAAGCCGGCCAGATACTCCGGTCGGTATGGCTTCAGCCGCTGAAAATCGTACGGTTCGATGCGCTTTAAATTTCGCGGATCGTGTCTCGTCGATCCCATCACCGTCACGTCATCGATGAAATAATCATAGGAACCCGAGGTGCTGTACCAGTCGGTCTCGGTGCGGTAGGAACCGTCCTTTTGACGTACGCGCCGGTCGCGGCCGTAGCGGGCCTGATAGGTTGAGTAGGTGTTGGCATCAAACGTCCAGAAGGGGAGATAGACGCCTTTGAAGCGGTCGGCTTTGGCCTGCCTTTTCGCTTTCGATGGAGCGAAGATCTGCCGCTTCAGCCAGAACGAAAAATGCTCGGCCGCTTTCTCTACAGAGATTTCGAACGGGGCGACGGCATTCGGCGCTAGGCTGTCGACACCACGCTCCTGCATCACCTGATTCGAGCCGCAAAACGGACATTCATTAGCGATCGCCAGTTGATCGTAGATAGAGGCGGCCCCGCAGGATTGACAGATGATCTGTTTTTTCTCCGTGCCCCAGTCGATGCTCTCTCGATACTCGGCGCTCTCGAACGCCAATTCCTGAACGACGGCGTTTTCGTCTACTAAAATAACACCTTTATAACCGCAGTAAGCGCAGACGAGTCCGCCGGAGCCGGGATCGAAATCGAGCACGGCTCCGCACTGCGGACATTTTTCGTCTGTTTCTTTTTTGGTTCGCTCAGCAAGTATCTCTTCGCCCGTTTCGGTCATTCCGAATTCGAGCGGCTTGTCGGTCATGATTCTACGCGATCTTCTTCATTGAATGGATCGCCGCATTCAGGACAGAACTTCGGAATAGCCTTGCTCGTGTCCGGCTCATAACCGCACTTGTCGCAGCGGTAATGGGCGGAGAGTGGTTTCGGCTGGCCGCACTCGGTACAGAATTTACCGGTGTGACCGCCCGTGCCGCAGGTGCCGCAGACCCAACTGTCCGGGCTTGAATCGGGAACCGGCTCCGGTTCAAGCGGTGGCACGGCAGCGGCTCTCGCTCTCGCTTCTTCCTTGGCGGCCTGCTCGAACAGGTCGGAAGACTTCATGCCACCTGCCATACCGGCGGCATTCATACCGGCAAAGGCGACAAACGCCCCGGCATTCGGATTGTTCGCGGCGTCGCGCATCGCGTCCGCCTGAGCGGCCGTGATACCGGCTGCCGCCATTCTGGCGTCGCGGTAGATGGCTGCACTTTGCATCTCCTGCAGTTTCTTGACGTCCTCATCGGAAGCCGTGACGGAACTGATGCCGAACGAATCGACAGCCAGACCGCGCAGCTCCGTCCACTTGGCCGAGAGCACTTCGTTTAAGGCGTCCGCCAACTCCGCCGTGTGGAGAGGCAGGGCGTCGTAGGTGATACCCATCGCCGAGATCTTGGCAAACGCCGGTTGCAGCGCCGTCATCAATTCGGACTTCAGCTGGCTTTCCAGTATCTCCGTCGTATAATCTTCCGTCACGTTACCGCTGACGTTGACATAGAAGAGCAGCGGGTTGACGATCTTATACGAGTATTCGCCGTGAGCACGGATCGGCATGACCATGTTCAAGCCGATGTTTTCATCGACGATGCGGAACGGTACCGGATTCGGTGTGCCGTAACGGTTCGCGAGCACCGGTTTCGTATTGAAATAGTAAATCCTCTGATCTTTCCCCGGATGGCCGGCGAAGGTGAAACGCTCGATCGCGTTCTTGAATGTCTTTTTGATGCTCTCAGCGAGTCCTTTGTCGTTGTATAGCAGCGACGCTTCGGAACTCTGGTCATAGAGAAAATCGCCCGGTTCGTCGGTGAAATCGACGATCCGGCCCTGATCTGAAATCAGCATGAACTGACCGGGTGCGACCGTAATGATCGAACCGTTCGAGATCACATTGTCATCGCCCCGGTTCGACGAACGTTTACTCGACGCTTTTCTGCCGCGGCGAACTAGGACATTGTTTGGTAGCGAGTCGCAGACGAAGAATTCGCGCCACTGATCTTCCATCACCCCGCCGACGGTGTCTTTGAATACTTTGATCAGACCCATAATGAATCTCCTTATCTTTTAGATCGGATAAATGACAAGCGGACGCTTTGGGGCGGCCGCTCGTTATTTTTGTTTTTATTTCTTTTGCAGCAGATCGCGGATTTCGGTCAGCAGCAGGATGTCTGCCGCCGGCGCTTCCGGCTCGGCCGGAGCCGGTTCGGCTTTTTTCAGT